>DAIDHH010000047.1 GCA_027452045.1 Gammaproteobacteria bacterium | reverse complement strand
ACGACCAGATCTTCGCCTTCGACCTTGACTTCCGTGCCGCTGTACTTGCCGAAGAGAACCTTGTCGCCGACTTTGACGTCGAGCGCGCGGACCTGACCGTTCTCGAGAATCTTGCCGTTACCGACCGCGACGACCTTCCCCTGAATGGGCTTCTCAGCCGCCGAATCGGGAATGACAATGCCACCGGGGGAGGTACGCTCCTCCTCCAGGCGCTTGACGATGACGCGATCATGAAGAGGACGAATCTTCATGGTGGACGCTCCTTAAGGACACTATGGTTAAATTAGGGCCGGGGAGCTATTAGCACTCTCCCCGGGCGGCTGCTAATCATAGGTGGGCGCGGCCGAATTTCAACCCCGGGGGCGCAATTTTTGAGTCCGGGAGGCTCTCCCGGCGGTCCCGGACTGCGGTGAACCCGTAAGGTATTGCCCCAGGACGCGCATTAGAATGGGTCCTTCATCGCAGCCCAGCTCATATGGCGGAGTTCATTCTGGTCCTCACGACGTGCCCGGACGAGACGGCCGCGTGCCGGATTGCCCGGGATCTGATCGAGGCGGGCCTGGCGGCCTGTGTCAGCCGGCAGGCGGTGCACTCGACGTATCGCTGGCAAGGCGTGGTCCGCGATGAACCCGAGGTCCTGCTGATCGTCAAAACCCTTGCCATGCGCTTCCCCGACCTCGAATTGCGTCTGAAATCCATTCACCCGTACGAGGTTCCCGAGATCGTTGCGTTGCCGGTGACGGCCGGGTCCGAGGACTACCTCTCCTGGGTACGCTCGGCGGTCGCCCCATGAGCGCGCTGCCTCGCAGGACGGCGACCCGGAGTCCCCGGTGGTGGTGGGCGCCGGTCGTGGCGCTGGCATTGGCCCCGATCGCGGCCGCCCGGGCCGCACCCCCGCCGGATCTGTCCCCGGGGATCCTTGCGGCGCTGGATGCGGCTCAGACCGGGGGACATAAGTTTCCGCCGGCGGACCAGGTGTTTCACTTGAGCGTCCGTGCGGTAAGCGCTCGGCAGATCACCCTCACCTGGGGCATCCGGGCCGGCTACTACCTCTACCGCGATCGCATCCACGTGAGCGCCCCCGCCGGCACTCCCGTCGGCGCCCTGCAGCTGCCCCAGGGCGAGCTCAAGATTGACCCCTACTTCGGACGGGAGCAGATCTATCGCAACCAGGTGAGCGGGGAACTCCCGGTGCGGGGCGCTCGCGCCGCCGGTTCGCCAGAGATTCCATTGACGGTCACCTATCAGGGCTGCGCCGATGCGGGGCTCTGCTACCCGCCCATCACGAAGACGGTGCAGGTCAGCCTGCCGGCCGGCACCGGCTCCGGGGACGCGGCGTCTGCCTCCCTTCCGGGGGCAAGCGCTTCAGCCCACGCGGCCCCTGCCGCCGCCAATGCTCCGGCATCGGGCAGCGCGAGCGCCGCCAGCCCCCAGGGCCACTTCGCGCACCTCGCCCGCTCCGGGAGCCTGCTCGCGATGCTCGGCTGGTTTTATCTCGCCGGGCTGGCGCTCGCTTTCACTCCCTGCTGCCTGCCCACGCTGCCCATCATTTCCGCCATCATCATCGGACAGGGCAGGCCTGTGACCACGGGGCGGTCATTCGTCCTGTCGCTGGTCTACGTGCTCGGCATGGCCTTTACCTATACCCTGGCGGGCGCTGCGGCGGCAGCGGCCGGCGGAGAAATCCAGGCCGCATTTCAACGACCCTGGATCCTGATCGCCTTCGCGGCCGTGCTCGCGACCATGGGACTCGCCATGCTCGGGCTGTTCGCCTTACAGATGCCGAGCACGCTGCAGACGCGCCTGGCCGCCCTCAGCCACCGGCAGATGGCGGGCACGCTCGGCGGAGTGGCCATCATGGGGGCCCTTTCGGCGCTCATCGTGACGACCTGCGTGGCGCCCGCACTGGTTGGGGCACTCGCGGTCATCGGCCGCACAGGCGAGGTGACGCGCGGCGCGGCAGCGCTGTTCGCCTTGAGCATCGGCATGGGTACGCCGCTCCTTGCTTTGGGCGCCTCCGCGGGGCGGCTGCTGCCCAAGGCCGGTCCGTGGATGAACACCGTCAAGCGGCTCTTCGGGGCCATGATGCTCGCCGTAGCGGTGTGGATGCTGTCGCGACTGCTCTCGCCTCGCATGACCTTGGCCCTATGGGCGGTGCCGGCCGTCACGGCCGCATGGGTGCTGCTCGCGGGCGCAAGGCACACGCCTTCCGGGCGCTGGCCGCTGCGTCTCGGCGGAGCGCTCGCGGGTCTATATGGATTGGCACTGATGAGCGGGGCCGCCCTGGGGGGCACCAACCCGCTCGAGCCGTTCCCCGGTCTGACGGGGCCTTCGCTGGCGTTGCAGTTCACACCCGTGCGCTCCGTGGCGGAGCTCGATCGCGACGTGGCGCGGGCGCAGCGGCTGCACCGCACCGTGATGGTCGACTTCTATGCGGCCTGGTGCACCTCCTGCAAGGAACTGGAGGCCACCACCTTCACCGATCCGGCAGTGCGCAAGGCGCTCTCACACACGGTGCTGCTGCGCGCCGACGTCACCGCAAACGATGCCGCTGACCGGGCGCTGCTCGAGCATTTCGGCATCTTCGGTCCCCCGACCGTCGCCTTCTACGATGGCGAGGGCCGGGAGCTGCGCCGCTACCAGGTGGTCGGCTACATGGACGCGCAGGAGTTCCTGCAGCAGCTCCATGCTGCATTTGGACCGCAGCCCGCTTCATGACCCGCGCGACATCCCGGGGCGGGCCGCGAATGCTGCTGGCCGCCATAGCCGTCGGGGCGGCCGCAACGGGCGGCTACGCGGCTCGTCGTCTGCTCACGCCGAACCCGGCGGTGGTCGCAGCGCGCACGCCCCTGCCCTCTTCCCGAGCACCCTCACCGGCATCGCAGCCGGATCAGCGCGTCGCCTCCGACACTCTGCCCGACATCGCATTTCCTGATCGGCAGGGCAAGCTGCGTCGTTTTTCCCATTGGAAGGGGCGGCCCCTGCTGGTGAATTTCTGGGCGCCCTGGTGCGGCCCGTGCCGGGAGGAGACTCCACTGCTCGAGCGGCTGAGCCGTGCACCGTCGAAGCTTCAGGTGATCGGCGTGGCGGTGGCGGCCCGCCCGGCCGTTCTGCGCTACGCGCGGCGCGCCGGGATCCGCTATCCTTTGCTCATTGGCGTGCGCCCGGGGCTCGAGACCATCCACGCTCTGGGGATGCAGGCCATGTTTCCCTTCTCGGTGTTCGCCGACGCCACGGGGCGCATCGTCGCGCTGAAGATCGGGGTGCTGCGCGAATCCGAGGCTCGGCTGATCCTCGGTCGCCTCGATGCCCTGGATCGCGGGCGGATCAGCCTGGACACCGCCAGGAGCCAGATCTCCGCGGGCATTCGCCAACTCGCGGTGGCGCGGGCCAAGGCCCCCGGGGCGCATTCTCTTTAGCCTGGCTCCTCGTAGCCTGTTCCAGGCAAATCGTTACAATTTCTGGCCATCTTCCGTTATTTTGCGGTAGATTCCCCGCGCGCCATGTGGCGTGACCCTCTCCCGACGCGAATGCCTCGCCTCCTGTTGCTGAACGGCCCGAACCTGAACCTCCTCGGCACCCGCGAGCCCGGGATCTACGGCGCCGACTCGCTACAGTCGATCGAGCAGCGCGCGGCCGAGCGGGCGCAACAAGGCGGCTGCGAGCTCAGCTCCTTCCAGAGCAATGCCGAACACGAGCTCATCGAGCGCATCCACCGCGCGCCCCAGGAAGGCATCGGCTTTCTGGTCTTCAACCCGGGAGCATTCACCCATACCAGCATCGCCCTGCGCGATGCGGTGCTCGCCGTGCGCCTGCCGATGATCGAAGTGCATCTGTCCAATCCTCATGCCCGCGAGGCGTTCCGGCACCGATCCTACTTTTCCGATATCGCCCTCGGAGTGATATCGGGACTCGGGGCTTTTGGCTACGAGGTGGCCGTCGAAGCGGCCTGCCGCCATCTGGCCGGCCTGGCTCACTCGTCATAACGCCCCGCCCAATCCGTTTCAGACCATCGCATGATGTAAGGGGGGTAATCCCGCATGGATATTCGTAAAGTCAAGAAATTGATCGAGTTGCTGGAGGAGTCCGGCATCGCGGAGATCGAGATCAAGGAGGGAGAGGAAGCCGTGAGGATCAGCCGCATGCCGAGCGGAACGGTGGTGCATGCGCTCCCGCAACTCCCTGCCGCCCTCTCGCCCGCGCCCCCCGCGCAGCCGATCCAGAGCGCGCCGGTGAGCGAAAGCGCCCCCAAACCGCGCGCAAACGAGCATGTGGTCACGGCGCCGATGGTCGGCACGTTCTACGGCTCGCCCTCGCCAGGTGCGAAGGCCTTCGTCGAGATCGGCGACGAGATCAAGATCGGCCAGGTGCTGTGCATCATCGAAGCGATGAAGATGATGAACCAGATCGAAGCCGATCGCGCCGGACGCATCACCTCGATCATGGCTCGCAACGGCGACCCGGTCGAGTTCGGCCAACCTCTGTTCGTCATCGAATAAGCGCGGCCGCCCATGCTGGAAAAGGTCCTCATCGCCAACCGCGGCGAAATTGCGCTGCGCATCCTGCGCGCCTGCCGCGAGCTCGGCATCAAGACGGTCGCGGTGCACTCCACTGCGGACTACAGTCTCAAACATGTGCTGCTCGCCGACGAGTCCGTGTGCATCGGCCCCCCTCCCTCGGCGGCAAGTTATCTGAACATGCCGGCGATCATCAGCGCCGCCGAAGTCACCGATGCGGTGGCGATCCATCCCGGTTACGGCTTTCTTTCCGAAAATGCCGACTTCGCCGAACGCGTGGAGAACAGCGGCTTCGTGTTCGTCGGCCCCAAGGCGGAGACCATCCGCACCATGGGCGACAAGGTTTCGGCCATCCGGGTCATGAAGGCGCACGGCGTACCGTGCGTTCCGGGCTCCGATGGGCCGCTTGGCGATGACCCTGAGGAGAATCTGCGCATCGCCCGCGACATCGGCTACCCGGTGATGATCAAGGCCTCGGGCGGCGGAGGGGGCCGGGGAATGCGCGTGGTGCACAGCGATGCCTCGCTCCTGAACTCCATCGGCGTCACCCGCAGCGAAGCCCGCGCGGCCTTCGGCAACGACCAGGTCTACATGGAGAAATTCCTTGAGAAGCCGCGGCACATCGAGTTCCAGGTGCTCGCCGACAATCACGGCAACGTGATCCACCTCGGAGAGCGCGACTGCTCGATGCAGCGGCGCCACCAGAAGGTGCTCGAGGAAGCCCCGGCGCCGGGCATCACCGCCCGGCAGCGCCGCATCATGGGCGAGCGCTGCGTCGAGGCATGCCTCGCGGTTGGCTACCGCGGCGCCGGCACGCTGGAATTCCTCTATCAGGATGGCGAGTTCTACTTCATCGAGATGAACACGCGGATCCAGGTCGAGCATCCGGTCACCGAGCTGATCACCGGCATTGACCTGGTCAAGAGTCAGCTGCTGATCGCAGCCGGCGAGCGGCTGCCTTACGTGCAAAGCGATGTACAGATCCGGGGCCACGCCATCGAGTGCCGGATCAACGCCGAAGATCCGAAAACCTTCATGCCCTCCCCCGGCCCGATTCGCCTCTGGCACCCGCCCGGCGGTCCGGGCGTGCGCGTCGACAGCCACGTCTATTCTGGCTACAACGTGCCGCCTCACTACGACTCACTGCTCGCCAAGCTCATCACCCACGGCGACACCCGGGAGACGGCGATCGCGCGAATGAAGAATGCGCTCGCCGAGATGGTGATCGAGGGCATCAAGACCAACGTGCCGCTGCACCAGGAGATCTGCAATCACGGAGCGTTCCAGAAGGGCGGCACCGACATCCACTACCTGGAGAGGCGGCTGGGCTTGAAGTGACCGAGTTCCTCGAGATCCGCTTCGAGCTCGGCAGATTGTCCCCGGAGCGCGCCGAGGAAGCCTGCCTCGAATGCGGCGCGAGCGCCATCACGCTCGCCGACGCCGAAGATGAGCCGGTGCTCGAGCCCGCCCCGGGGGAAGTGCGCCTGTGGCCGGCGACGCGGCTCCAGGCGCTGTTCCCACCCGGCACGGACCCCACGCTCGCCGTGGCGGTGCTCAGCCGCGCGCTCGGGATCCCCGCCCGATCCTTGCAGACTCGCCTCATTGCCGATCGGGCATGGGAGCGAGAGTGGCTGCGGGATTTTCATGCCATGCGATTCGGCAGCCGCCTGTGGATCTGCCCCCGCCATGAGCGCGTGGATGCGCCCGAGGCGGTGGTGGTGCACATGGACCCTGGGCTTGCCTTCGGCACCGGCACGCACCCCACCACCGCCTTGTGCCTCCAATGGCTCGATGCGCATCCGCCCGCAGGCGAGGTCATCGATTATGGCTGCGGCTCCGGCGTGCTGGCCCTTGCGGCGGCCAAGCTCGGTGCGCGCCTCGTCCAGTGTTTCGACATCGATGCGCAGGCGCTCATCGCCACGCGGGACAACGCGCTCGTCAACGGAATGGAGGGCCGCATCCGCCTGTGCGAGGCTCCCGAGGCGCTTGCAGCCGCCGACCTGTTGCTCGCGAACATACTGTCCGCGCCCCTGGTGACTCTGGCGCCGCGGTTCGCATCGCTCATCCGGCCGCACGGCATGGTGGTGCTGTCTGGCCTGATGGACCATCAAGCGTCCGAAGTGACAGAGGCCTATTCGGCGTGGTTCGATATGGACATCTTCGGATCGAGTGACGGCTGGTCCGCCCTCGCCGGCCGGCGCAACGACCGGCGGGCGCCGTAGAGGAAGGTCTGTGTTTACGGTCTGCCCCAAGTGCGACTTGACCTTGGCGATCACCGCGCGGGATCTGCGTGCGGCCCAGGGACACGTGCGTTGCGGACGTTGTCACAACGTATTCAACGCGTTGGATTCACTCATGGATGAGCATCCGCAGTCACCGCCGCGAACGGTCGCCGCAGATGCCTCTGCCGGGGCTCCCGGCATGCCTCAGTCCCCGCATCCCGCGGAGCCGAACGCCGATCCGCCCGGCGTACCGGAAACATCCGCGCCATTGGCCGAGCATCGCGCCCCGCTCGCTGCGGCGGAATTGTCCGCGGAATTCGAGCCCGGGGATGCTCTTGAGGCCGAGCCGCACCCGCCGCCATCAGACCCCGAGCCAGAGGCAGCGCTCGAGCCAAGCGAGGCCGGCTCGGGGTTCGAGCCGGACCGATCCGGCGAGCCGCCCGATCTCGAGCCGCCGGCCTCCCCGGATGAGGCATCGGAAGGCGAGTTTGCGCTCGAGCCCGAGCGGCCCGGCGCCTCGATCGGCTGGGCTGCGGGGGCGGTCGCGCTCGCACTGTTGTTCGCGCTGCAGATCGTGAACCACTACCGGGATGCCCTGGCCACCTTTCCTTCGGTCTCCGGCCCGCTGCGCGCCATATATGGCGTCCTCGGCATAGGACTCACCCCGCAGTGGGATGTGCGCGCCTATGACGCTCGCCAGCTCGGGGCCACGGTGAGCGGCACCAATCCCCGCGAGATCACGGTGCGCGCCACCATCGCCAACCTTGCCCACCGGGCACAGCCCCTGCCGCTGCTGCGAGTGACCTTGCAGGATCGATTCGGCCGGGCCATTGCGGCCCGCGACGTCGCGCCGCGCAACTACCTGCGATCGGTGCCCTCGCCCGCGCTTCTGCCTCCGGGAGGCCGTGTCGATGCGAGCGTCGCCTTCCTCAGCCCGGCTACGCGGGCGGTCGGCTTTGAAATCGACGCCTGCCTGCCCGAGGAGGGCACGGTGGTCTGCGCCCATGGATCGTGAGCGCGCGGCGCGCGGCGCGCCGGCGATCGGTCCGTACACGCTGCCCGGAAGAGTGGTGCTCGCGCCCATGGCCGGCGTGACCGACCGTCCATTTCGCATCCTGTGCCGAAAGCTTGGCGCGGCGCTCGCGGCATCCGAGATGTTGACTTCCGATGCGCGGCTGTGGAGCACTCGCAAGTCGCGGCACCGTTTGGATCACACGGGCGAACCCGAGCCTCGAGTGGTGCAGCTCGCGGGCGCCGAGCCCGCGGTGCTCGCCGAGGCGTCCCGCCTTGCCGTGGATCGGGGTGCGCAGATCATCGACATCAATATGGGCTGCCCCGCGAAGAAGGTCTGCGGCAAGCTGTGCGGCTCGGCCCTGCTCACCGATGAGGCGCTCGTTGCCCGGATACTCGAGGCGGTGGTGCGCGCCGTGAGCGTGCCGGTAACACTCAAGATTCGCACCGGATGGGATCGCGCGCATCGCAATGGTGTCGATATCGCGCGACTCGCGGAACAGTGCGGCATTCAGTCCCTCGCCGTTCACGGCCGCACACGCGCGGACTTCTACCAGGGCGAGGCCGAATACGAGACGATCCGCCTGATCAAATCCGCGGTGCGCATTCCCGTGTTCGCCAATGGCGATATCCGCACGCCGCACGATGCGCGCAAAGTGCTTGATTTCACTGGGGCCGACGGTGTCATGATCGGGCGCGCCGCCCTGGGTGCGCCATGGATTTTCAGATCTGTCAACTCTTTCCTCGAAGGTGACGAAAAAGCGCGCGAACCCTTGCGCTCCGAGGTGCGTGATATCATTCTTGCTCACCTCGATTCCCTGTACGGTCTCTACGGCGAGGACAACGGTGTGCGTATCGCGCGCAAGCATATCGGCTGGTACTGCGAGCGATGCTTCACCGACTCGGCCGTCATCCGTCAGGATCTGATGACGGCCGCGAGCGCGCCTGCGCAACGCGAGCGCACGCTGCGGCATTTCGATGCGTGGGCGGGGGGTGCCGCACGTGCGGCCTGAGGAATCGAAATCTTTCGAGAGCATCACATGGCACCAAGAAAAAAAACCGGGCAGTGGTCTGCCGCCGGGATCAGGGTTAACGGGCACGAGCTGCCGCTGCGCAGCCACGCCGAGCGCGCGCTGAGCGATTACTTCACCCATCTCGAAGGCTCGCACCCGGCGGACCTCTATAACTTGGTCTTGCGGGAGGTCGAGGAGCCTCTGTTCCGCGTCGTGCTCGACTACGCGGAAGGCAACCAGAGCCGCGCCGCCGACATCCTCGGCATCAATCGCGGCACACTGCGCAAGAAACTCAGACAATTCGGGCTGGCCAGTTGAACATATTTCGATGACTACCGCGCTGCGGCCCGTGCGGCGGGCACTGCTTTCCGTCTCCGACAAGACCGGTGTGGTGGAGCTGGCGCGCGCGCTCGCGCTGCGCGGCGTGGAGATTCTCTCCACGGGCGGCACCGCGCGGCTGCTCGCCAACAAGGGACTGACGGTGCGCGAGGTGTCCGATTACACCGGTTTCCCCGAGATCATGGACGGGCGGGTCAAGACCCTGCATCCGAAGATACATGGCGGTCTGCTCGGACGTCGCGGCATGGACGAGGCGGTCATGGCGCTGCACGGCATCGAGCCGATCGACCTGCTGGCGGTCAATCTGTATCCGTTCGCGGAGACCGTGGCGCGGCCCAACTGCCGTTATAGCGAGGCCATCGAGAACATCGACATCGGCGGACCTGCGATGTTGCGCGCGGCCGCCAAGAATCACGAATCGGTGGCCGTAGCGGTCGATCCGGCGGACTACGGGACGCTGATCGCAGAGCTCGATGCACACCAGGGCTGCACCAGTGCGCCAACGCGCACGCGACTCGCCGCCAAGGCGTTCGCGCACACCGCGCGCTACGACGCCATGGTGGCGGGCTACCTCGCCAGTCACCAAGCGGAGCAACCGGAGCGGTTCCCCGCGACACTGGCCCTTTTTTACGACCGGGCGCAGGAGCTGCGCTACGGCGAGAATCCGCACCAGCAAGCGGCCCTGTACCGCGATTCGCAAGCCCGCGGCGGCGTCGCCCAGGCAAGGATGCTGCAGGGCAAGGATCTCTCGTTCAACAACATCGCGGATGCCGACACGGCGATCGAGTGCGTGCGCCAGTTCGACGAGCCCGCCTGCGTCATCGTCAAGCACGCCAACCCCTGCGGGGTGGCCGTGGCTCACTCGCTGCTCGATGCCTACGAGCGGGCCTACCGCACCGACCCTACCTCGGCGTTCGGCGGCATCATCGCGTTCAACCGGCGGCTCGATGCCGACACGGCCCGGGCCATCACCGGCAGACAGTTCGTCGAGGTGATCGCAGCGCCCACGGTGGAGCCGGAGGCGGTGCGGGCGCTCGCGGGCAAGCCCAATGTGCGCGTACTCGAGATCGGTGCACTGGAGCCGCCGCTCGCGGAGAACCTCGAATACCGCACCGTGTCGGGCGGTCTGCTGGCGCAGACCCGCGATCAGGGGCACGTGCGGATCGGGGAGTTGAAGGTCCTCACCCGCCGCCAGCCGACGCCTGAGCAGCTCGCCGATCTGCTGTTCGCCTGGCGGGTGGCAAAATTCGTGAAATCCAACGCCATCGTCTATGCACACGACGGGGCCACGGTAGGCGTCGGCGCCGGACAGATGAGCCGTGTGTACTCAAGCCGCATCGCCGCCATGAAGGCCGCCGACGAGAAGCTGACGGTCGAGGGAGCGGTGATGGCATCCGATGCATTCTTCCCATTTCGCGACGGAATCGACGTGGCCGCCCACTACGGCATTCAGGCGGTCATCCAGCCGGGTGGCTCGCGCAACGATGCCGAAGTGATTGCCGCCGCCGACGAGCATGGCATGGCCATGGTGTTCACCGGCATGCGCCACTTCCGCCATTGAGGCGCCGAGGCTCCTCGCAATGAAGATCCTCGTCATCGGCGCAGGCGGCCGCGAGCATGCCCTCGCCTGGAAGTGCGCCACGGTACCGCGGGTCAGCGAAGTGCTGGTTGCGCCCGGCAATGCCGGCACGGCCCTCGAGCCGAAGTGCCGCAACGTCGCGGTCGCCGCCGAGGACATTGGCGCCCTGGTGAGCCTCGCGAAGCGGGAAGGCATCGCGCTCACCATCGTCGGGCCGGAAGCGCCACTGGTCGCGGGCGTGGTCGATGCGTTCCAGGCCGCGGGACTGGCCTGCTTCGGCCCCACGCGCCTCGCGGCACGACTGGAGGGCTCCAAGGCGTTCACCAAGGAATTCCTGCAGCGCCACGGCATTCCGACCGCACGCTCGCGGACATTCACTCGCGCCAGCTACGATCCGGCATGGCTCGATGAGCAACCGCTCCCGCTGGTGATCAAGGCGAGCGGCCTCGCCGCCGGCAAGGGCGTGATCATCGCCACCACGCACGCCGAGGCCCGCGAGACGGCCGCCGCCATGTTCGATGGCCGCTTCGGCGCGGCCGGGGACGAGGTCGTCGTCGAAGAATTCCTTCAGGGTGAGGAAGTCAGCTTCATCGTCATGGCCGACGGCCGGCACGTGCTGCCGCTTGCCACGTCGCAGGACCACAAGCGCCGGGACGACGGCGACCTCGGACCCAATACCGGGGGCATGGGGGCCTACTCGCCGGCGCCAGTGGTCACCCCTGCCCTGCATGCGCGCATCATGCGGGAGGTGATCGAGCCGACGATCCTCGGTCTGGCGGCCGACGGGACGCCCTACACGGGATTCCTGTACGCCGGGCTCATGATCGCCGCTGACGGCACGCCGAACGTGCTCGAATTCAACTGCCGCTTCGGCGATCCGGAGACCCAGCCGGTCCTGAGCCGGCTCAGGTCGGACCTGGCGGGGCTCTGCGAGGCGGCCCTGGCCGGGCGGCTGGACACGGTGAGCGCCGAGTGGGATCCGCGGGCCGCGCTCGGGGTGGTGCTGGCCGCGGGCGGCTACCCGGACTGCGGCAGCACGGGCGAGAAGATCGAGGGACTCGATCGCGCGGCGGACCTGGCGCGCGCGGGATCCGGCAAAGTGTTCCACGCCGGCACGAAGCTCTCGGGAGCGCAGGTGCTCACCAACGGCGGGCGCGTACTGTGCGCGGTGGGGTTGGGGGATTCCGTCGCCGATGCGCAGCGCATGGCCTATGCGCTCGCCGATGTGATCCACTGGCCGAACCTGCGCTATCGGCGCGATATCGGCTACCGCGCGATCGAAAGAGAACTCAGGCCCAGAGCGAAGCACCACTGACCTCCCCGGTCAGTGGCTCTTGCGGCCGCAGTCGCACCTGAGGGCGATGAACGAGCTGCTCGCCGCCTGCGGCGTTGCGCTGCGAATCAAGGCCTCGTAATGGCCCGTGCTTCCCTAGCGCTTCATCGCCTCGAAGAATTCACTGTTCGACTTCGTGTCCTTCATCTTGTCGAGCAGGAATTCGATGGCGGCGAGCTCGTCCATGGGATGCAGGAGCTTGCGCAGGATCCACATCTTGGCGAGCTCTCCCTGATCGGTGATGAGTTCCTCCTTGCGCGTGCCGGAGCGGTTGATGTTCACCGCCGGGAACACTCTCTTCTCGGAGATACGCCGGTCGAGGTGGATTTCCATGTTGCCGGTGCCCTTGAACTCCTCGTAGATGACGTCGTCCATCTTCGAGCCGGTATCGATCAGCGCGGTGGCGAGGATGGTGAGACTGCCGCCTTCCTCGATGTTGCGCGCCGCGCCGAAGAATCGCTTCGGCCGCTGCAGCGCGTTGGCATCGACACCGCCGGTGAGCACTTTGCCCGAGGACGGCACCACGGTGTTGTAGGCGCGCGCCAGACGAGTGATGGAGTCGAGAAGGATCACCACGTCCTTCTTGTGCTCGACCAGGCGCTTGGCCTTCTCGATGACCATCTCGGCCACCTGCACGTGGCGGGCCGCTGGCTCATCGAAGGTGCTCGAGACCACCTCGCCCTTGACGGTGCGCTGCATCTCGGTCACCTCCTCCGGCCGCTCGTCGATGAGCAGGACGATGAGGTAGACCTCGGGATGATTGGCGGTGATGGCGGTGGCGATGTTCTGCAGCAACATCGTCTTGCCGGCCTTGGGCGGGGAGACGATCAGGCCGCGCTGGCCCTTGCCGATCGGCGCCACCAGGTCGATGGTGCGGGCGGTGAGGTCCTCGGTGGAACCGTTGCCGCGCTCGAGCTTCAAGCGCTTGGTGGGATGAAACGGCGTCAGGTTCTCGAACAGGACCTTGGTGCGCGAGCTCTCGGGGGAGTCGAAATTGATTTCCCCGACCTTCAGCAGCGCGAAGTAGCGCTCGCCGTCCTTCGGCGGCCGGATCAGACCCGAGATGGTGTCGCCAGTGCGAAGATTGAAGCGGCGGATCTGGCTCGGGCTGATGTAGATGTCATCCGGACCGGCGAGGTAGGAGCCATCGGCCGAGCGCAGGAAGCCGAAGCCGTCCTGGAGGATCTCGAGGACGCCGTCGCCGTAGATGTTCTCGCCATTCCTCGCATGCGCCTTGAGGATGGAGAAGATGATGTCCTGCTTGCGCGAGCGGGCCAGGTTCTCCAGCCCCATGGACTCGGCGACCTTCACGAGCTCGTGAATGGGCTTCGCCTTGAGCTCCGTGAGATTCATCGACTTGCGCGACTGCATCAGCTCCGCGGGACTGATGATCTCGGAGTCGTCGGCGTCGAAAACGTCTTCGTGCAGCAGATCATCGGGACGACCGCCGGTGTTGCCATTGGCGCGGTTGCCGTCGCGTTCACGATTGCCGTGACGCTGTCCCTTGGACCGGTTGCGGCCCTGATTGCCTAGGTAGCCTCTCACAGATTGCTGTCCAGAAATGCGGATAGTTGTGACTTGGACACCGCGCCGACCTTCTGGGCCTCGACGGCACCGTTCTTGAACAGGATGAGCGTCGGGATGCCGCGGATGCCGTATTTGGGCGGCGTATGCGGATTCTCGTCGATATTGAGTTTGGCGATCTTCAGGCGATCCTGGTACTCGCCGGCGATCTCGTCCAATATCGGGGCGATCATTTTGCACGGACCGCACCACTCGGCCCAGAAATCGAGGAGCACGGGCTTCTCGGATTGCAGGATGTCCTGCGCGAATGTAGCGTCTGTGGTATGCACGATGTGCGGGTTGCTCACGCGGTTCAGCCTCCGTCGGATGCAGAGTCTTTTAAATCAGCGAAGGGGTGATGGATCGGATCACAGGCAGGGATTGCCCCTGCCGCAAGGACCCGTCAAACGGTTACACTAACTCGTGAAATTAATGAGTATCGAGCTTGAGCCAATAGGATGGTGCCTGCTTGGAAAGCCCCCCGGGGCTGGCAGGCGCGGACCGGCTGGTCCGCTCACTGGTGCACTTTTTAGCGCTTTCGGGCCGCATTTGCAAGGCCCGCGCGCCCATTACCTCAACACAAGCATCCATTTATGCATACGATAAGCCGGGAACGATGAACGAACCACAATTGCACGCTTCCACATTCGAGAGCCTCGGCCTCGCCGCACCCGTCCTGGCGGGCATCCGCGAGGCCGGTTTCACGAGCTGCACTCCGATCCAGGGACAGACGCTGCCGATAGCGCTCGCCGGCCGGGACGTGGCCGGCCAGGCCCAGACTGGCACCGGCAAGACCGCGGCGTTCCTGGTGGCCCTGTATCACACGCTCCTCTCGCGCCCCGAGCCGCAGGGTCGCGGCCGCACCTCGGTCCGCGCGCTCATCGTCGCTCCGACCCGCGAGCTCGCGGTGCAGATCCACCACGATGCCGAGGTGCTCGGCCGCCACACGGGATTGAGGCATGCGGTGGTCTATGGAGGCATCGACTACGAAAAGCAACGGCGCACGCTCGAGGAAGGGATCGATGTGCTCATCGGCACGCCGGGCCGCCTGATCGACTATTACAAACAGCACGTCTTCGACCTGAAGCACGCGCAGGTCCTGGTGCTCGATGAGGCCGACCGGATGTTCGACCTCGGCTTCATCGCCGACATCCGCTACCTGCTGCGCCGCCTCCCGCACCCCGAGCGGCGCCAGTCGATGTTGTTTTCGGCGACCCTCTCCTATCGCGTGCTCGAGCTCGCCTACGAGCACATGAACAACCCGGAGCTGGTACGCATCGAGCCGGACAAGAAAACGGTGGATCGGGTCCGCCAGATCATGTACTACCCGGCAATGGAGGAGAAAATCCCGTTGCTGGTGGGGTTGCTGCGCCAGAGCGAGGCGCGGCGCACCATGATTTTCGTCAACACCAAGCGCATGGCGGAGAAGCTCGAGGCCGTGCTGCGCGCCAACGGCTTTCACGCGCAGGCCCTCTCGGGCGATGTGCCTCAGGCCAAGCGCCTCAGGTTCCTGCGCGAGTTCCACAATGGCGACCTGGCGGTGCTCATCGCCACCGACGTCGCCTCACGGGGCCTGCACATCCCGGACGTGAGCCATGTGTTCAATTTCGATTTGCCGCAGGATGCGGCGGACTACGTCCATCGGATCGGACGCACCGCGCGCGCCGGAGCCGAAGGGGATGCGATCAGCTTCGCCTGCGAGGAGTTCGCCGTGTCGCTGCCGGAAATCGAGGGCTACATCGGCCACAAGATTCCCTCGGCCCCCATTGCGCTCGAGATGCTCGCGGGCGGACTCACCGAGCCCGAGGGTGGCACGGGGAGCCATGGCCGGGGCCCTCGCCGCGGGGGCGGCCGGCGCCCGGGCGGCCGCCCGGGTCAGGGTCGTCGGACCCACGGCAGGGCGCGCCCGGGCTAGGACGCGCCGAACCTCATCCCGCGCGCCGGCGGCACGCGTTCATTGCGCCGCCGCGCTCCGGGAGGGATATCATTGGTCCATCGAGATCGGCGGCGCTGCACCATGGCGGATATTGAAGGCGAAGACAACGTCGACCGTGAGCTGTTTCGCAACATGGAGAAGTTGCGTCAACTGCGCATCGAACACCGCGATCTCGATGAGGTGATCAGCCGGCTGTCGCTCGACCTGCACATCGATGAGTTGCAGCTGAAGCGCCTGAAGAAGCGCAAGCTCGGGCTCAAAGACCAGATTGCCCGCCTCGAAAGCGAGCTGATCCCTGATCTGAACGCGTAGGGAGGATTACCGTCCCCTGGCCCGGCCCCTGCGGGGCAGGTCTTCGTGGGCGCCGCGCGGGAACCCCGCGGGCGGATCATGCGCGCACCGCCGCCTGCATCTGCTCCCAAAGCGCCTCGACGTGCTCGCGCCGGGTGGTTTCCACGCCGAATGACACCCGGACCATCCAGCGGCCCTCGAGCACCGCTGGCGTCAGGTATGCCTCACCCGACTCGTTGATCCGGCGCACCCAGGCGAGCGTATGCGTATCGAGCGCATCGCCTGCGAGTCCGGGCGGTTCGTGGCGCACGCAAACCGTCTGCAGGGGCACCGGAGCCACGCGTTTCCAGCCGCTTGCCTCGTCGACTCGCTCCGCGAGCCAGCGGGCGTGACCCAGATCGCGGCGCAGGCGCCTCTGCAGCCCGGCGACTCCCTGTTCGCGGATGAGGAACCAGAGCTTCAGCGCCCGGAATCGCCGCCCGAGCGGAATCCCCCAGTCGCGCAGATTTCTGACTTCGCCGTCGGAGGCGGTCCGCAGGTAACTTGGACTCGTGGACATCACGCGGATCAGGTGCTGCGGATCACGCACGTAATAGGTCGAGCAGTCGAAGGAGGCGCCGAGCCACTTGTGCGGATTCACGACCAGCGAGTCAGCCTCCTCCACCCCATGCCACAGGGGGCGGCATTCCGGCAGAATCATGGCCGAGCCCGCCATGGCGGCATCCACGTGCAGCCACACGCCATGCTCGCGGGCCACCTGCGCAATGTCGCCAATGGGATCGACGGAGGTCGTCGCCGTCGAGCCGACGGTCGCCACCACCGCGCAGGGCGTGAGTCCCCGGGTCCGGTCGGCCACGATGGCCTCGCGCAGGGCGTCGGCGCGCATCCGATACTGGTCATCCACGGCCACGCTGCGCAGATTGTTCCGCCCGAAGCCGGCAAGGAGCGCGGCCTTCTCGACCGAGCTGTGGCTCTGGGTGGAGGCGTACACGATCAAGGGCTCTTTCGCCGCCTGCAGCCCGCCGGCGGCAGCCCCGTAATTCGTTGCGCGCTCCCGGGCGCACAGCAGCGCCACCAGGGTCGAAGTGGAGGCGGTGTCCTGAATGACCCCGTTCCAGAGCTCCGAGAGACCCATCATCTGCCGAAGCCAGTCGACGGTGAGCTCCTCGAGCTCGGTGAGCGCGGGGCTTGCCTGCCAGTTGAGTCCGAGTTGCGCGAGGCCCGTACCGGCCATGTCGCCCAGCACCGCGGCGAGCGAGCTGTTGGACGGGAAGTAGGCAAAGAAGCGCGGATCCTGCCAGTGAGTGCAGGCGGGAAGAATCAGGTTCGTGAGATCCGCGAGCGCCTCATCGAGCCGCTCGGGCTCGACCGGCGGCGAGGCCGGCAGGCGCCGGCGCAGCTCCCCCGGCGCCACCGGGGCCACGACCGGGTAGGCCCCGGATGCCACGTCGCGGCGGTAATCGGCGATCCAGTCGATCAGCTGGTGGCCGAGGCGGCGAAACTCGTCGGTGTTCATGAGGCTGGGGAATCCCGTGATGCCAGGCCGGAGGCCGGCCCGGAGCGACTCAGGCCGTGCCGCCGACGGTCAGGCCCTCGATCTTCAGGGTCGGCTGTCCGACACCGACCGGCACGCTCTGACCTTCCTTGCCGCAGGTTCCGACGCCATCATCGAGTTTCAGGTCATTGCCGACCAGGGTGACGCGGGTCAGCACATCCGGACCGTTGCCGATCAGCGTGGCGCCCTTCAGCGGCGCGCCGAGCCGGCCGTTTTCGATCGCATAGGCTTCGCTCGCGGAGAACACGAACTTGCCGGAGGTGATATCCACCTGGCCTCCGCCGAAGTTCACCGCATAAATGCCGCGCTCGACGGAGCGGATGATCTCCTGCGGATCATAGGGTCCGGCGCGCATGTAGGTGTTGGTCATGCGCGGCAACGTCATGTGCGCGAATGACTCGCGGCGGCCGTTGCCGGTGGGCCGCTGCCCCATGAGGCGTGCGTTGAGCCGGTCCTGCATGTAGCCCCGCAGAATCCCGTCCTCGATCAGCGTGGTGCATTCGGTCGGCGTGCCCTCGTCGTCGATGTTGAGGGAGCCGCGCCGGCGCGCGAGCGTGCCATCATCGACCACGGTGCACCCGGGGGCCGCCACGCGCTCCCCGATTCGGTTGGCGAAGGCCGAGGTGCCCTTGCGGTTGAAGTCCCCTTCGAGGCCGTGGCCGATCGCCTCATGCAGCAGGATGCCGGGCCAGCCCGCCCCCAGCACGACGGTCATGGTGCCGGCCGGCGCCGGCACCGCCTCGAGGTTCACCAGCGCCTGACGCGCCGCCTCGCGGGCGAGTTGCAGAGGCTTGTCGCTCGCGACCAGCTCGGCGAGCGAGTACCGGCCGCCAGCGCCGCAGTAGCCCTGCTCGCGCCGGCCATTCTGCTCGACCAGGACCGAAACGTTGAAGCGGACCAGGGGGCGGATGTCGGCGGCGAGCTCGCCGTCACTGTTGGCGATCAGGATGATCTCGTGCACCGCCACGAGGCTCGCGGTGACGTGCACGATGCGCGGATCGATTTTGCGCGCCTCGCGGTCCACGCGCTCGAGCCAGGCAACCTTGTCCTCATCGGCGAGCGTGAGCAAGGGGTCCGCGGGCAGATACAGCTGATGGCCGCTTCGCGCGCGCCAGGCGCTCACCCCGCGCTCGCAACCCTGCACGGCGATCGCGCGTGCCGCCCGCGACGCCTCCGTGAGCGCCGGCAGCATGATCTCGTCGGAATACGCGAAACCGGTCTTCTCGCCCGCCAGGGCGCGCACGCCCACGCCCTGCTCGATGCTGGCGCTACCGTCCTTGACGATGCCATCTTCCAGCGACCAGGACTCCTGGCGGGAGAGCTGAAAGTACAGGTCCGCGAAGTCGACGGAGTGCGTGAGCACCTCGCCGAAAATGCCCTCCAGTCGCCCGTCGAGGCCGCTCGGCCGCAGGATGAGCTCGCGTGCCAGGGTCAGCGGATCTTGCGTGGAGTCGGTCATGTCAGTCTTCCTGGGGGTCCTGGGAGATGATTCAAGGGAGTACGCGGTGCATGAGCGCCGGGAAACTCTCGCGGTCGCGCATGAGCCGCTCGAGGTCGATCCGAGCGGTAACGCAGCCACGTCCGCGCGGCAGGCGCGTGAGAATCCGGCCCCAATGATCGACGACCAGGGTATCACCGTAGGTCTCGCGGCCATTGGGATGGAACCCGGACTGCGCGGGGGCGATCAGTGCGCACAGGTTCTCGATGGCGCGCGCGCGCATCAGGGTCTCCCAGTGCGCGCGGCCGGTGGGCTCCGTGAAGGCGGAGGGGACGGTGAACAGCTGTGCGCCGGCGGCGCTCAGCTTGCGGAAAAGCTCGGGAAAGCGCACATCGTAGCAGACCGCCAGACCCAGACGGCCGACCGGGGTGTCCAGCACCACTGGAGTCGCACCAGGACTGATGTGCGCCGACTCGCGATAGCTCTCCGTCCGTCCGGGGACTTGCACGTCGAACAGGTGCATCTTGTCGTAGCGCGCCCGCCGCTCGCCTCGGTCGTCGTACACGAGGCATGCCGCGGCCACCCGGCCATCGGCCGCGCCACGCAGCGGTACCGTGCCGCCCACGATCCACATGCCCAGGCGCCGGGCCGCCTGCGCGAGGAATTCCTGCACGGGACCCTCGCCCTCGAGCTCCGCGACGCCGCGCTTGTCCGCATCGCGCAGGCCCATGAACGCGAAGTTCTCCGGCAGCGCGGCAAGTTGTGCATCGCGCGCCGCGGCTTCCTCGAGCAGAACGAGCGCGTCGGCGAGGTTCGCGCTCACATCCGGCCCGGAAGTCATCTGGATGGCTGCGACGATGGCCATGGCGAAAGCCTACTCCTGTGCGCGCAGCACCGGCTCAGGTGGCGACCACATCGAACTGATCCACGCCATAGAGCGTCTCGACCTGCAGGCGGATCGGGCGGCCGACGCCCGCTTCGAGCTCGGCGAGCGCCGAGCCGGATTCCAGCATGCGGTCCACCACGCTCGAATGGGCCAGCACCAGCAGCTCGCGCCCGGAGTGCTCCTGACGCAGGATTGCGCGGATGATCTCGTTGCATACGGTCTCGGCGGTCTTGACGAAACCACGACCCTCGCAGGCGGCGCATGGCTCGCACAGCAGGTGCGCGAGGCTCTCGCGAGTGCGCTTGCGAGTCATCTCGACCAACCCGAGCGGGGAGAGATTGACGATGCGGGTCTGGGCGCGATCGCCGCTCAAGGAACGCTCGAGCGCGGCGAGCACCTGGCGGCGGTGTGACTCGGTGTGCATGTCGATGAAGTCGATGATGATGATGCCCCCGAGATTGCGCAGCCGCAGCTGCCGGCCGATCGCCTCGGCCGCTTCGATGTTGGTGCGGAAGCTGGTCTCCTCGAGGTTGCGATGACCGACGTACCCGCCGGTATTCACATCGATCGTGGTCATCGCTTCGGTCTGGTCGATGACCAGGTGGCCGCCGGACCTGAGCATCACCTTGCGCTCGAGCGCGCGGGCGATCTCGTCTTCGATGCCGTGCAGGTCGAAGATGGGCCGAGGACCGGCGTGCGCTTCGATGCGAGTGCTCGTGGCCGATACGAATTCCGCGGCGAATGCCCTCATGCGCTCGAGCTCCGCGGCCGAGTCGACCAGGACCCGGCTGACGCCACGGGACAGCTCATCGCGCAGCAGGCGCAGCGTCAGGGGCAGATCTTCGTGGATCATGCTGCCGGCTGGCGCCTCGGCCGCGCGCCGGCGCACGTGCTGCCAGAGCTTGTCGAGGTAGATCATGTCCTGGCGCAGACTCTCGGCGCTGGCTCCCTGTGCGGCGGTGCGCAGGATGTATCCGCCCGCACGCTGCGCCTCTGCGGTGCCGGCTTCGCGCAGTGCGGCCACCAGGGACTTCAGGCGTGACCTCTCGGCCTCGTCCTCGATCTTCGCCGACACGCCGATCCCCTCCCCGCGCGGCATGTACACCAGGAATCGCGCCGGAAGGCTCACGAAGGTTGTCAGGCGGGCGCCCTTGGAGCCGATCGGGTCCTTGATGACTTGCACCAGGAGCTCATTGCCCGGGCTGACCAGACGGCGTATGTCCGTCTCGCTCGACGGCTCGGGCGAGAGGTCCGCTTCCTCTTGCGGCGGCCCGACGATGTCGGCGGCATGCAGGAACGCGGTGCGCTCGAGGCCGATATCGACGAACGCCGCCTGCATTCCCGGCAGTACGCGCGTCACGCGGCCTTTGTATACGCTGCTCACCAGCCTGCGGCGATTGCCTCGCTCGATGAAGATCTCCTGAACGATCCCTTCCTCGCTGAGCGCGGCGCGGGTCTCGCGAGGCCCGACGTTGATGAGGATTTCGGTCAAACCCGTATTCCCTGCCAGCAGTCGATGCCGGCGGCGCGCAGCAGCCGGGCGGTCTCGGCGAGCGGCAATCCCATCACGCCCGAATAGCTTCCGGTGAGTGACTCGACGAACACGGCGCCATAGCCCTGGATGGCGTAGGCACCCGCCTTGTCTCGGGGCTCACCGGTCTGCCAGTAGGTCTCGCGCTCCGCCAGCGTGAGGTCGCGGAACCGCACCGTGCTGGCACTGACGCAAAGCTCCACGCTCCGCTCGGTAGCGAGCGCCACGGCGGTCAGCACCTGGTGGGTACGGCCGGACAGCCTCGAGAGCATGGCCAGGGCGTCGGCGCGATCCGCCGGCTTGCCGTAAATCGTGTCATCCAGTACGACCGCCGTGTCCGCGCCGAGGACGGGAAGGCGTTCGCCGGCATTGCGGATGGCCATCGCTTTCTCGAGGGCCAGGCGCTCGACGTAGTCGTCGGGGGACTCCCCGGGCAGCAGGCTCTCGTCCACGTGCGCGGCCGCCACCGTATGCGGCACGCCGATCTGCCACAGCAGCTCTCGCCGTCGAGGTGAAGCGGAAGCGAGACAGAGGGCGGGGATGGGCGGGTGGGACATCATTCCCGATGATACGGGTGATGGCCCAGGATGCTAAGGGCCCGATAGAGCTGCTCGGCCAGCACCACGCGCACGAGCGCATGCGGCAGGGTGAGCCGGGACAGGGACAGCGTCAGATCGGCCCGGGAGAGGACCTCGGGCGCAAATCCGTCCGGGCCGCCGATGAGAAAGACCAAGTCCCGCGCGGCCTGCATGCGCCCCGCCAGCCAATCCGAGAGGGCCTTGGTCGTCAGCTGCGTGCCGTGCTCATCCAGCGCCACGACGAACTCATCCGTTCGCACCAGCGAGAGGATCTTGCGAGCCTCGGACTCGATGGCCTTGCGCGGACCCTGGCTCACCGTACGCGAGCCCGGCTCGACCTCGACGAGGACAAGCTTCAGGCGCGGACCGAGACGGCGGACGTATTCCTCGTAGGCTTGGCGCACCCACGTGGGCGGGCGGGTGCCGACCGCTATCAGCCGCAGCCGCATGGGAGCTCGCGACTACGAGGAGTGCGCGGCGTGGGCACTCGCCTCGGGCGGGCTCTGGGCGGCTCCGGCATCCCAAAGGCGCTCGAGCGCGTAGAACTCGCGCACTCTGGGCAGCATCACGTGGACGACGATGTCCTGCAGGTCGACCAGCACCCAGTCGCCTTCGCGCTCTCCCTCGGTGCCGAGCGGCCTCACGCCATGGGCCTTGGCCTGCCCGATGACGTGATCGGCGATGGAACGCACGTGGCGATCCGATGTGCCGGAGGCGATGATGAGGATGTCCGCGACGTCTGTCAGTCCCCGAACGTCGATCACCTTGACGTTGACGGCCTTCATGTCTTCCAGCGCCGCGGTGACGGCCTGCAGCAGACGTGGGGCGCGCTCGGCTCTCGGGCGGGAGGCGGCTTTGGTTTTGCCCCGGCGGGCAGCGGGTCGAGTGGTCATTGGGCGCAAGAATAGCACCGCGTCTCGAGCAGAATCTGCCGCACCTCATCGGGAACGAGATAGCGGGGATCGCGGCCCGCGACGACGAGCTGGCGCAGGTCGGTCGAGGAGATTTCCAGCTGAGTGACGGCGTGCACGTAGATGCGCCCGGCGGTCTTCTCGTGCAGCTCGCGGATCGCGCCGGTTCCGTGATCCACCATCACCTCCCCGAGCGGGCCCTGGGTGGGCGCTTTCCAACCCGGGCGGTGGGCGACCACGATGTGCGCGAGGCCGAGCAGCTCCCGCCAGCGATGCCAGTGCGGCAGGCCGAGGAAGGCGTCCATGCCGAGCAGCAGACACAGGGAGCGGTCAGGGTATTCCGCGCGCAGCTCCGCCAGGGTATCGACCGAATAGGACACGCCGCCGCGGCGCATCTCCCGATCATCGACGGTGAACGAGGGCTGGCCGCTCACCGCGGCCCGCACCATGCGCAGGCGCAGCTCGGGGCTCGCGAGCGGCTGCTCCCGGTGCGGCGGGTTGCCGGCGGGCAGGAAGCGGACTTCCGCGAGGTGAAGCAACTGCCACAACTCGAACGCGGTGCGCAGGTGCCCGTAGTGGATGGGGTCGAATGTGCCGCCGAATAGGCCGATGGGTTGTGGCATGGATTTCTGAGATCTGTCCGTGCGCTCGGGCACGGGGCTAGGTTAGCTGAACATCGATCGGGGCGCGGGGACTGCGGACCGTCCGCACAGATCGGTTGCGAGGAGCGCCATTTCGTCCCAGGGGTCGCCTCGCAGGCGCCCCTTGATCATGCGATCGGCGCGCGCCGCGCGCACCGAGAGGGCGTGGAAGGACAGGCGGGGCGCGCGGCGCACGGCCTTCTCGAGGGCCGCGCTCTGGCGCTGCCAGCCCCGCGGGCGCCCCGCCGGCTGGGCCAGCGTGCCCCACAGATCGCGCAGCGCCTTGTTCAACGCCCATAGCACGAGCGTGGCCTCGGTTCCCTCGGCACGCAGACCCGACAGCACTCGCAGGGCGCGTTCTGGCGCGCCTTCGAGCACCGCCTCGGACAGCCGGAAGACATCGAAGCGCGCACTGTCGGCGACGCCCGAAAGCACCTCGTCGGCGCCGATGCGGCCCTTCGCGCCCAGCAGATGCAGCTTCTCGAGCTCCTGGTGGGCGGCGAGGAGGTTGCCCTCGGTGCGCTCGGCGAGCACCTCGATCGCCTCATCCGCGAGATCCAGCCCGGCGCGTCGGCAGCGGCCCCGCAGCCAGGCGACCAGCTTGTCCGCCTCCACCGGCCACACCTGAACCCAGGCGCCGTGGCTTTCGATGGCCTTCACCCACTGCGCCGCCTGCAGCTCGCGATCGAGTCGCGGGGTCAGGATGAGCAGTACCGTGTCCGGGTCACCCCGCTCGATCAGGGAGACCAGGGTGGCGCCACCGGCCGCGCCGGGCCGTCCGGTGGGCAGACGCACTTCGAGGAGCTTGCGCGAGCCGAACAGCGACAGATTGCCCGCGGAGGCGCGAACGTCATCCCAGTCCGAGCCCCGCTCGAGAAAATGCACTTCCCGCTCGCTGAAGCCGGCCGCCCGCGCCCGTGCGCGCACAGCGTCAGCCGCCTCGCCAGTGAGCAGGGGTTCGTCACCCGAGATGAGATAGGCCGGCAGGAGCTTCTGCCCGAGGTGGGTATTGAGCGAGTCCGGCGTGAGCTTCAAGGCGGGCGGGGGGGGGGTGAGGGCAGGCCTGAGAGGGCCGGTATTATCATCCATTTTCGGTAATCTGATAGCCTCGCCGGATGGCAAGTCCAAATCCTTCGAGCGTCCGGCGGCGCCTGTATCCGCCCATCAAGCCCTACAACTCGGGGTTCCTCGAGGTCTCGAAGCTGCACGAGGTCTATTTCGAGGAGTGCGGCAACCCCCAGGGCAAACCCGCCGTGTTTCTGCACGGCGGCCCGGGCGGAGGACTGGATCCGAAGATGCGGCGGTTCTTCGACCCGGCGCGCTATCGCATCGTGCTTCTCGATCAGCGCGGCTGCGGCAAGAGCCGCCCGCACGCGGCGCTCACCGACAACACGACCTGGCACCTGGTCTCGGACCTCGAGCGGCTGCGCGAGCATCTCGGGATCGAGCGCTGGCTGGTGTTCGGGGGCTCCTGGGGCTCGACCCTTGCGCTCGCCTACGCGCAAACCCACCCGGAGCGGGTGACCGAGCTCGTGCTGCGCGGCATCTTCCTGCTGCGCCGCTCGGAGCTCGAGTGGTTCTACGAGAACCCCGGCGGCGCCGGGGCGCTCTACCCTGACCTTTGGGAGCACTACATCGAGCCCATCCCGCAGAACGAGCGTGGGCAGATGATGCGCGCCTACTATGCGCGACTCACCAGCAAGGATGCCGCGATCCGCAGGAGCGCGGCGAAGGCATGGTCGATGTGGGAAGGGGGCACCAGCTACCTCGAGACCTCGGCCGATTACGTCTCGAAGTTCGAGAAAAGCCGCTACGCGGAAGCCTTCGCGCGCATCGAGTGCCACTACTTCGTCAACGGCGGATTCTTCAGCAGCGACGACCAGCTGCTGGCGAATGTGCACCGCATCCGCCACATCCCGGCGGTCATCGTCCAGGGACGCTACGACGTCGTATGCCCAATGAAGAGCGCCTGGGACTTGCACCGTGCCTGGCCGGAGGCGGATCTGCGTATCGTGCCGGACGCGGGACACTCTGCGTTCGAGAAGGGCAATCTCCACGAGCTCATCCTGGCGACCGACAGGTTCGCCTCCTGATCGCTGCGCGATCGCCGGGCAGCCTCGTTCCAAGGGGCCGTTCGAATTCAGGACAGGTCCGTTCGACGGTGCGCTATATTTAGTTGAATATAGCGCCAAGGGAGCACGCTCTTGTCCATCACCCGCGCCATTGCCGCCACGATGCTGGGGGCGCTCCTGGCTCTGTCCCCCCGGGCCGCCTGTGCCCACGGCGACGTCGCGGTGCTCTACGCCGGATCGCTCGTCAATCTGATGGAGCATCACATCGGGCCGGCCTTCGATCGCGAGAGCGGCGATCACTTCCGGGGCTATGCCAGCGGCTCGAAGCTGCTCGCGAACGAGATCCGGGGGGGGCTGCGGCGGGCCGATGTATTCGTGAGCGCGGCGCCGCGCGTCAACCGCCTGTTGATGGGGCCACACCACGGCGACTGGGTACGCTGGTACATCACCTTCGCCCAGTCGCCGCTGGTCATCGGGTACAACCCATCGAGCCGATTCGCAGCGGCCTTCGGAACCCGGCCCTGGTACCAGCTCGTGCAGACTCCGGGGATCCGCCTCGGACGGACCGACCCCAAGCTCGATCCCAAGGGCGCCCTGACAGTGCGCCTGATGCGCCAGGCGCAGGCCTACTACCACATCGCGGGACTGGCGCGCCGGGTGCTCGGCGCGCCCGAGAACCCCGCGCAAGTCCTGCCGGAAGAGGCGTTGGTCGGAAGACTGCAGTCAGGGGAGCTCGATGCAGGGTTCTTCTATTCGACCGAGACCTCGGACGCGCACATCCCGGCCATCGGGCTTCCTCCGGCCATCACGCCGAAGGCGCTCTACACGGTCGCCATCGTGCGTGACGCGCCAGAGCCGCGCGCCGCGCAGGCGTTCGTGGCCTTTCTGCTCGGTCCCGAGGGCCGCGCTCTGATGAAAGAGCACGGCCTGGCTCTGCGGACGCTCGAGGTCACGGGTGACACCGCCACACTGCCGAGCCGGATCCGGACGTTGTTAAAATGACGCGATGAACCGCAAGGTAGCCTCGCCACTGCCATGGCTCGCGGGGCTGCTGGCGGTATACCTCATCGCACCGCTCGTCGCAGGCGTACAGCAGGCGGCTTTGGCCCGCTGGCGCTCGGTCGACTACGCCACCCTGATCCATGCGTGCGAAATCTCTCTCGCCAGCGCCACGACCGCCACCGCCCTGGTCGCCCTGCTCGGCGTTCCATTGGGATATCTCCTGGCACGCCGGCCGGGCCGTGCGATGTCACTGCTCGGCTTTCTGGTGCAGTTGCCCCTGGCGCTGCCGCCGCTTGCGAGCGGGGTGCTGCTGCTGTTCCTCGTCGGATACGACTCCCCGCTCGGCCATCTCACGCACGGCGCGCTGACCGACTCGTTCGCGGGCATCGTGCTGGCGGAGGCCTTCGTCGCGGCGCCGTTCGTGATCATCGCGGCTCGCTCGGCATTCGCCGCCATGGATCCGGCACTGGAGGAAGTCGCGGCCACGCTCGGCCGAGGTCCGCTCGAGGTGTTCTGGCGGGTCAGTCTCGCCGTCGTGAGGCCCTCGCTCCTCGCCGGCCTGCTCCTCGCGTGGCTGCGCGCCTTCGGCGAATTTGGGGCCACCGTCATGGTCGCCTACCACCCGTACTCGCTCCCGGTCTACACCTTCGTCGCCTTCGGAGCGCAGGGTCTGCCGGCCATGCTGCCCGTGCTGTTGCCCGCGCTCGCCCTGGCCCTGGCGGTGATGGCATTGAGCGGCGCGTTCGCCTCGCGCGGCGCCGGGCGCACGGCCCCAACGACGTTGCAGACCTTGCCCGAGACCATTCGCCCCGAACCCCGCAAGGCGGGACCACCGGCGGATCCGCCGCAGCTCGCGATCGATGTCGAGAAGCGTCTCGAGGGATTCCAACTTGCGGTCGCCTGGCAGCCTCGTTCGCGCCGACTCGCGATCCTCGGCCCCTCGGGGTGCGGCAAATCGCTCACGCTGAAACTGATCGCCGGGCTCGAGCGTCCCGATCGGGCGGCCGTCAGGATAGGCCGGCGGGAGCTCTCACACCGCAGCCCCGCGGCGCGGGCGGTGGCCTACGTGCCGCAAAGCTATGGCCTGTTTCCGCACCTGGATATCGCGGGGCAGTTGCGCTTCCCGGTGGGCGCGCACCCGGGTGCGGCGGCCCATTGGATCGAGAGACTGGGCCTTTCCGGCCTCGAGCACCGGCGCCCGGCGCAGCTGTCGCTCGGACAGCAGCAGCGCGTCGCGCTCGCGCGGGCCCTGGTGAGACCTGCGGACCTGATGCTGTTGGATGAGCCATTCTCCGCGCTCGACACTCCCTTGCGCGCGCTGCTTCGCCAGGTGCTCCTCGGTCTGCAGGATGAGATCGAAGGCATCACGCTGCTGGTGACGCACGATCCGCAGGAGGCGGCACTCCTGGCCGATGAGATTCTCATTCTCGACAGGGGACGCCCGCTGCAGTGCGGCGCCACGCGCGACGTCTTGCGGCGACCCGCGAGCGAGCTGGCCGCGCGGCTGCTTGGGGCTGACAACCCCGCGCAAGGCGTTGCCGCGGGCGAGAGTCGGATCGATGTGGGCAATGGCGCCTCGATCGAGGTCGCCGGACCGCCGCTGCGGCCGGGCCGGGTGGGCTGGAGCATCCCGCCGGACCGGACCTGGATAAGACCCGATGGCGCGCACCAGGGCACGGTGGAGGCGATCCTCGTGCATCCGACCCCGCAGCGCCTGGTCCGCTTCGGAAGCACGTGCCTGAAGGTGACCGGAGGGAACGATCTGCCCCCGGGTGCGCCTTGCCGCTTCGACATCGATCCCGATCGCGTGCAGGTCTGGCCGCTCGCGTGACTCGGCCGTCGGGTCAGGATTGCCCGGCCTGCCCCGTCGGCAGGGAATCTGCTTGCTCTGCCCGGCTCAGGCGAGTGCCTTGCGCGCCGTGAGGTACACCATGCGGTCGGTGCTGACCGCGCTCGGACTCTCGATGACCGGCCGCATGCTGCGCTCGAAATACTCCCGCTCCGCGGCCGTGAACTGCTCGCTCATGATGCGGCTCAAGGTCGGGGCGAGTGGGTGCGGGGAGCTGTGTATGAACGCATCCCAGGTGCGCACGATCGAGGGTCCTGTGTCGATGTGCAGCTCGAGGTGCAGCTCGAGGAATCCGGCCTCCTGCGCAAAGCGCAGCAGGTCACGCTCGCCGTAACCGGTGATCGGACTGGCGCTGATCTTGTCCGCGGAATCCGGGAACTGCGCCGCCTTCCACCGATGCAGCAGGATCAAGAGCGGACTCACCCCTTGGGCCGGATGCGAGTCGATGACCGCCTTGATCGCCTTCGCCTCCACCGCATCGTCCTGGAAGAGCGGCTCGCCGAGGGAGATCCTGCCGCCCGGCCTCAAGACACGGTGGAATTCGCGCAGCGCGCCAGTCTTATCGGCCACGTACGCCAGCACGGAGCGTGTTGTGACAGCGTCTGCGGAGGCATCGCCGATGCCCTCGAGACGGTCCGCCGGGCAACGAAGGAACGAGCACTGGCCGAGAACGCCGCGCACCTCGGCCTGGGCGCGCGCGTGTTGCAGCATCGGCTCCGACACGTCGGTCAGCCATGCACGCAACGAGTGACCAACGCGCTCCATGGCGCGAAATGCGACCAAGCCCTCGCCCGTACCAACGTCCACCAGCGTCTGACCGGCCGTGAGTTGTGCGCCCTCGAGCACACGGTCGATGTAACGGTCGACGACGGCGCGCATGGCCTCCTGCAGGCGCGGATCATCCGCATGGCGCCCGTGCAGCAGCCATTGCGACCAAAGGTCCGACATAGGGACGTTCTCGATACTCGCCACGCCTCACCCCACGATCGCACTTCCAACCACCGCATCTTACGCGACGGCGCGCCGCGGCAGCCTGCTCCGCGCGCGCTCCACGCGGATCCGCCAGCGGCCCACGAGGCATGCGCGCGCCGCCTTTGGAACTTGCCGCGCCTTCACATTCGCTATACTCCGCGCATGGTCGCTTTGATGGGCAAGCGCGGATCTGAGGACCGCGCAGCCCCGTGAGAGGTTATCGTGAAACGTACCGTTCTCATCGCGCGTCTACTGCTGAGTCTCCTGGGCCTCGCGCTCATCGTGCTGGGGATTCTCTTCTGGAGCGGCCGGGCGTTCGATCTTCTGCCCCTGCACATGCTGCTCGGCATGCTTTTCGTGGTCTGCCTGTGGGTTCTGGCCGGCATTGCCCTCTTTGCGCGCTCGAATCGAGGACTCGCGCTCGTCGTCCTCCTGTGGAGTCTCATCGTGCCCGCGCTCGGCATGGCGCAGCTGCAACTGATGCCGGGCTCCCTGCATTGGGTGATCCAATCGGTCCATCTGCTCGTTGGCCTCATCGCGATGGGGCTGGGGCATGCGCTGGCTCGCCGCATCCCCGAAAGTGCCGCTCGGGCTGGAGTTGCCCCGGAACAGGCGTAAGCTCCGGCCAGGACACGGTCGCCGTACGCGAACACGAGGCGGCGGCGACCGGTTTCAGCAATCCCCGGACATCTCCAGCCTGGCCACCTTCTCGGCCAGAACCTGATCAGAGTCCTGCCCCGACACGCCTTCGCCCCGTTCCTGACGGGGCTTGCCGTGTCTCGGCCCTTGCGGGCCTTCGAGCTGGTTCGCGGTTCTGCGTGGGACGGCGCCTATGCGCCGGCGCAGCTGTTTGAGGCGGACGACTTCCTCGCGGCTTTGGCACCACAGGTTGAGGTCATCAGGCCACCCGATGCCGGCTCAGCCGGCGCCAACTGACGCATCCGCGGGAGCGGAGCGGATCAGTGAGCGGATCCTGTCGAGGTCTGCCGGGTTCACGGGGTTGTAGATGACGAGGGTGAGGTCGGGGCGGCCGTCGACCGCGAATGCGGAGTATTCGAACGGCAGGCGGCCCAGAGTGGGATGGCGGATGTGTTTGAGACCCTCCCCATGGCTGTGGACGTCATTGTCACTCCACATCGCCCGGAACTCCGGGCTCAGGCGGCTGAGCTCATCGACCAGAGGCTGTACTTCCGCGGCGGCTCCCGCACGCGCCGCGTCCGCCCTGAAGGCGCCCACGCAGAAGCGCGCGACGCTCTGCCAGTCATACTGGGCTGCCCGCGCACGCGGCTCGAGGAAGATGAAGCGCAGCACGTTGCGCTGCTGCGGCGGCACCGAACCATAGTCGTGCAGCATGACGGTCGCCGCGCGATTCCAGGCGATGACATTCCATACCGCGGTGCGGATCAGGGCGGGCGTCGGTTCCAATGCATCGAGCACGCGCTGCAGCCGGGGCGTGACGCCCTCGCTCCCCTGGTAGCGGGCCTCGGGCGGGCGTCCCAGTCCGAGCAGAAACAGATGCTCGCGCTCGATGTCCGTCAGCAGGAGCGCACGCGCGATTCGATCCAACACCTCGGCCGAGGGCGCGCCCCCTCGGCCCTGCTCGAGCCATGTGTACCAGGTCGGGCTGATGTTGGCGCGCTGCGCCACCTCCTCGCGACGCAACCCTGGCGTGCGCCGACGCTCCGGCGGGAAGCCGAACGCGGCCGGATCCAGTTTCTCCCGGCGGGTCTTCAGATAGGTCCCGAGCACATTCGCCTGAGTCGGGTGGCTGCGCATCGTATTACCCATCATACCAGGATAATGTCACTACTTTACCATGATAATGGCGAAGGCAGACACTGGCCGGCATCGAAACCGGGAGATGCCCTCATGCGTGTATTCGTCACTGGCGCCACGGGTTGGGTCGGCTCGGCCGTCGTGGATGAACTGATCGCCGCCGGCCATCGGGTGCTCGGCCTGACTCGCTCCGAGCAGGGTGCGCGGGCCTTGCGTGCCGCTGGCGCCGAGCCTCATCGCGGCACGCTCGAGGACCTGGACAGTCTCAGACGCGGGGCCAGCGAATCGGACGGCGTGATCCACACCGCCTTCAATCACGACTTTTCGAGATTTGTCGAGAACTGCGCGGACGACCGGCGCGCCATCGAGACCCTCGGCGCCGCACTCCAGGGCTCCGACCGGCCGCTCATCGTGACCTCCGGAGTGGCGCTCCTGGCGCAGGGCCGCCTCGCAACGGAATCGGACCCGCCCGTGCCGGTCTCGGCGACTTATCCGCGCGCGTCCGAAACAACGGCCACCGCGCTCGCGGCCCGAGGCGTGCGTGCGGCAGTCGTGCGGCTGCCGCCGACGGTGCATGGACATGGCGATCATGGCTTCGTGCCGCGCCTCATCGGCATTGCACGAGAGAAGGGCATCGCCGCCTATGTGGGCGACGGACTCAACCGTTGGTCCGCGGTGCATCGCCTCGAAGCCGCGCGGGTCTACCGGCTCGCACTCGAGCGCGGCGCCGAAGGAGGACCGTTCCATGCCGTCGCCGAACAGGGAGTGCCGCTCAAGGACATCGCGGCGGTGATCGGCCGGCGTCTTGGCCTGCGGGTGGTCTCGAAGTCGCAGCAAGAGGCGTCGGCGCACTTCGGATGGTTCGCGATGTTCGCGGGTTTCGATGTCCCGACCTCGAGCGAGCGAACCCGCGCACTCCTTCGCTGGCAGCCCGAGCATCCCGGGCTCATCACCGACATCGATCACCCGGCCTATTTCACGGGCCGATGACGCTCAGTTGGTGACCACCTGCCAGTCCTGCTCCGCCGTGGGCGGCAGTTTGTCCATGTGCTTGAGGAAAAGCGCGAGCGTCCACATCTGTTGGGGACTCAGCGTGGCCTTCCACGACGGCATGCCCGTCCAGCGAAT
>DAIDHH010000046.1 GCA_027452045.1 Gammaproteobacteria bacterium | reverse complement strand
GTCGGTATATTTCTTGCTGGTGCCCCGCGCCTTGTGCACCGGGTACTTCTTTGCGTTGACGGCCATTTTGTCGGTTGCCGCGGATGCGAGGTCGATATCGAGTCTGTCGGCGAGTCTGATCAGGTAGAGGAGCACATCCGCAAGCTCCTCTCGAACCTGGGCTCGCTTGCCGGGCGGCAACGCCGCCGATTCCCGATCCGGCATCCACTGGAAATGCTCGAGCAGCTCCGCCACCTCCACGCTGAGGGCGATCGCGAGGTTCTTCGGCAGATGGAACTGGTCCCAGTCGCGCTCGGCGGCAAACCGACGCAAGGCGCTGCGCAGCGCGTCGAAAGAGTCTGGCGCGCCGGCCGGTCGCGCTCGTTTCGAAGCCGTTGCCCGTTTTCGTGCCATCTCGATCCTCTGAAGTCAGCTGGCCAGTCAATCAGCGACTGACCGGTTCGGGAAATCCTCAACCGCGATGCCATTGCCACCGACGAGCAGTGTACGCCTCACCTCGAGCGCCGCCGCGAAGGCGGTCCGGAAATGCCCGATCCGATCGCCCTGCTGCGGACAGACCTCTGCGGTCACGGGCAGGAGCGCGGTATTCAGCACCGGCAGCTTCGGACTCGATCCCCGATAACGCGCTGCGTCCCCCGCGCAGTTCGGCAGCCCACGGATCGTGCCCGCGCCGGCTTGTCGGTGAGCGACGGGCGCCGGGGCGCTAGCGCAGCTCGTTTTCGAAGAATATGAGCTCCATCGCCGCGTTGCCCACGCGCTGGGCGAAGGACGCGCCGATCCCTCCGTGGCCCTCGCCGTGGCGCGTCACCAACAGCACGGGCCGGTGCGAGGTGGTTGCAGCCTGGAGGGCCGCCGCGAACTTGCGCGCCTGCCAGGGGGCGACCCGCGGATCGTTCTCTCCCGTCTCGAGCAGCACCGCAGGATAATGGGTGCCGGCATGTACGTTGTAATAGGGTGAGTACGCGTAGAGCGCGTGGAACTGCGCGGCGTTCGCCACGCTCCCGTACTCCGTCTCGTTGTACCGGCCGTTCGGGAACAGCTGATGGCGCAGCATGTCGTAGATGCCGACGAAGCTCACGACCGCCCGATAAAGATGGGGATGCTGCGTGAGCTCGGCGCCCATCAGGAGGCCGCCATTGCTGCCGCCGACGATGCCGAGGTGCGCCGGCAAGGTCCAGCCGGCGGCGATCAAGGCGTGCGCCGCCGCCGAGAAGTCGTCGAACACGTTCTGTTTTCGGGTGAGCATCCCCTGGCGGTGCCACGATTCCCCGAACTCGTCGCCGCCGCGGATGTTGGCGACGGCGTAGACGCCCCCGTGCTCGAGCCACGCCAGGTCCGTTCCGATGAAATGCGGCGCGACCGGGATATCGAACCCGCCGTAAGCGGTCAGGATGAGCGGAGTGTCAGGACTGCGCTTCGTCGAGGCGAGCGCCAGCACCGTCACCGGTATGCGCGTCCCGTCCTTGGAGAGCGCGGTGAGACGGTAGGTGCGCACATTCGCGTAGCCCCGATCGGGCGGTCGCACTTCGAACACAGTGCGCAGCGAGCCGGAGCGGCTGTCGTAGAGCGCCCATCGGCTCGGGATCGTCCAGCCGGAATACGCGATGAGCGCCTCCGGCGCGCTCGCATCGGAAGCGATGGCGCCGATGCCGATGCCGGTGTGCGGCAGGGGAACGCGACGCACGAACTTCCCCGCGCGGGTGTACTCATCGACTCGCCAGTCCGGCCCCCAGAGCTTGGTGACGAGAAACCCGCCCGCGATCGGCGCGACGCCCTGCATCACCCAATTCGGCGCCGCCGGCACCAGCGTTCTTACTTGCCCTTCGGGGCTGACCGCCACGATGCGGCCATGATCACTCTTGCCGAAGGCGACGAGCAGCAGGCGGTCACCCTCGAATGCGGCCGTCTCCACGCCTTCGCCGGGACCAAACAGTCGGCGCCATGCCGTGCCCTTGCGCAGGTACACCCGGTACGGCACACCGTCACCGAACTGCACGAGCGCCGCGGCGAGCCGCCCGTCCGGTGAGCTCAGCAGCCGGTACTCCGCCACAGGCGAGAGGCCCCGCCCAAATTCGGGGCGATCGGCCGACTGGGGCGTACCGAGGCGGTGATGGTAAAGCGATATGCCGAAGGGCGACCCGGCGGGGAGCCTGGCGTAGGTGAAGCCGCGCTCGTCCCGGTCCCACGCGAGCGCCGAGGGTGTCGTCCCACCTCCTGCGTCCACGAGCGCATCGGGCAGCAGCTTGCCCGTACGGACGCTCACCACGCGAATGGTCGTCGCTTCGCTGCCGTTGCGCGAGGTGCCGAAGGCGACGTAGCGACCCGAGGGCGAGGGCCAGAACCGTCCGATGGCGACATGCCCGCCCGATGGGTTGGTGTCGACCAGCACACGGCGTGGACCTCGAGGCCAGGACTGCGAGACCAGCACCGCCTGGGCCTGTGGCGGCCGCTCGCGCAGATAGAACAGCGTTCCGTGGACGAGCTTCGGCGCGTACCGCTGAGGCGTCGTGATCGCGAGCGCCCGCACCCTTTTGGAAACAGCCGCCGCACCTGAGAACCGACCGAGCACCCGGTCGGCATAGGCATTTTGCGCCGTGATCCACGCCTGGACCTTCGCGCTGTGCGCTCGCTCGAGCCAGCGATAGGGGTCTTGCACCCGGACCCCGTGCATCATCGAGACGGTGGAATCGCGCGCAGTCGCAGGAGGATGCGCGGCCGCCATGCCGGCGAGCAGCCAGGGCGCTGCGGCCAGAGCGAGCGAGCGCACCACGATCCGGGAGGCCGCGCCCTCCCAGGTCCATCCAGGGGAGGTCGTGGCATGCACATGTCGTCTCATCAGTGACTTCTCCGTGCGAGTTCCTACGGTGACCCCGGATGCGCACGCCGCGTTTCACCTTCGGCGTCGATGCGCAGGCATTCTACGCCGCGTGCCATGAAGCTCCAACTGAGCCTCGGGCGCCCTTCGGGCGGCCTCGGTGTGCGCACGCGCGGCGGCCTGCCGTAAGATGGCGGCACGTGATGCAACACCTGGTTGCGGCGCGCCGCGATCCGCCGGCCGTCCCGCCCAGGGTGTTCCGATCAGGCTTCGCACCCGGAGAGAGCGCCATGAGCAAGATCGATGTTGTAGCCGATGGAGCGATCATCGCCGCGCACTGGCGCGAGGAGAACCACATCCATCCGCCGTCACGCTTCGTCGGTCAGGCCTACCTCACCGATGCGGCCGTTTTCGAGCGCTTCTCGGAGGAGAATTTCCCGGAGTGCTTCCGGGAGTACGCCGACCTGCTCGACTGGAAGCAATACTGGCACACGATCCTCGACAGCTCACGGCCACCGTTCTTCAAATGGTTCGTGGGCGGCAAGCTCAACGCCTGCCACAACTGCGTCGACCGGCACCTGGCGAGTCATCGCAACAAGACCGCCTTCTACTTCGTGCCCGAACAGGAGGGCGAGCCGATCATCGCCCTCACCTACCAACAGCTCTACCGGCGCGTCAACGAAGTGGCGGCGATGCTGCGGGACTTCTGCGGCCTCAAGCGCGGCGACCGCGTCACGCTGCACCTGCCGATGACGCTCGAGCTGCCGATCACCATGCTCGCCTGCGCGCGGCTGGGCGTGATTCATTCGCAGGTGTTCAGCGGCTTCTCCGCCTCCGCCTGCGCGCACCGCATCGTCGATTCGGCGAGCCGCGTGCTCATCACGATGGATGCGTACCACCGCGGAGGCAAGCTCATCGATCACGGCAAGAAGGCCGCGCCGACGGTCGCCGAAGCGGCCAAGGAGGGCGTGGAGGTCGAGAAGGTGCTCTTCTGGCGGCGATACCCCGGACAGTACCGCAGCGAAGCGCCGATGCTGAAGCAGCGGGACTTTTTCGTCGATGAGGCGCTCGCCGCATACCGGGGCAAGGAGGTGGTGCCCGAGATCATGGACGCCAACGACACGCTGTTCCTCATGTATACCTCGGGCACGACGGGCAAGCCGAAGGCGGCACAGCACTCAACCGGCGGCTATCTCGCCTACGTGGCCGGCACCTCGAAGTACATCGAGGACATCCATCCGGAGGATGTCTACTGGTGCATGGCCGACGTCGGCTGGATCACGGGGCATTCGTACATCGTGTACGGGCCGCTTGCGCTGGCGGCGACCTCGGTGATTTACGAAGGGGTCCCCACCTTCCCGGACGCCGGGCGCCTCTGGCGCATCGCCGAGGAGCTCGACGTCAACATCTTCCACACCTCCCCGACCGCGATCCGCGCGCTGCGCCGCGCCGGACCCGACACCCCGACCAAGTACAACTACCGCTTCAAGCACATGACCACGGTCGGCGAGCCGATCGAGCCGGAGGCCTGGCGGTGGTATTGGGAAGTGGTCGGCAAACGGGAGGCGGTCATCGTCGACACCTGGTGGCAGACCGAGACGGGCGGACACCTGTGCGCGACCGTGCCCGGCATCCACCCGATGAAGCCCGGCTCGGCCGGACCGGGCGTGCCGGGGATCTACCCGGCGATATTCGATGAGAACGGCGCGCAGATCCCGCGGGGGAGCCCCGTGGCCGGCAATATCTGCATCCGCAATCCCTGGCCGGGCCGCATGCTCACCATCTGGGGCGATGACGAGCGCTTCGTGAAGACCTACTACTCGCGCTACTGCAAGCCGGAGAGCACCGACTGGCGCGATTGGCCCTACTTCGCCGGCGATGGCGCGCTACAGGCGAGCGACGGCTACATCCGCATCCTCGGCCGCATCGATGACGTGATCAATGTGGCCGGACACCGGCTCGGCACCAAGGAACTGGAGGCCGCCTGCCTCACCGTGCCGGAGGTGGCCGAGGCGGCGGTGGTCGCCGTGCCGGATGAGATCAAGGGCGCGATGCCGGATGTCTACGTGTCGCTGCAGCCGGGCGTGCCTGCGGACGATGGGGTGAGCCGCAACATCGCGGCCGCCATCATCGATCAGATCGGCCCGATCGCGCGACCACGCTTCATCTGGCTGGTGCCGGATCTGCCGAAGACCCGCTCGGGCAAGATCATGCGCCGGGTGCTGACGGCGATCTCCACCGGCCGCGACCCCGGCGACGTGACCACGCTCGCCAACCCGGAGGTGGTCGAGGAGCTGCGCGGGCTGGTGGCGGAGAAAGTCACCGGCCTCGGCTAGCGGGCACACCGAAGCGCCCGCATCGTGCGGGCGGCTCGAAGCGGCGCGCTACTTCGCAGCGCCAGCTGTGGCGGTGCCGTACTTCTTGCGGAACTTGTCGACGCGGCCCGCGGTGTCGACGATCTTCTGCTTGCCGGTGTAGAACGGATGGCAGTTCGAGCACACCTCGACCTGCAGATCGTGCCCCAGCGTGGACTTCGTCTGGAACGAGTTGCCGCAGGAGCAGGTGACCGTGATCTCTTTGTACTCGGGATGGATGTCGGCTTTCATGGGAAGGCTCGGGCGGCCTCCCGTGCGCGTGGGGCGCAGCGGTCCGGCCTTGGGTGCCCTGGTTTGGGAAAAAGGGCGCGAAGTGTAGCCGTCTTGGCCGTCTTCCTCAAGCACCTTGACCGCTCTCGCTCCGTCCTCGCTCGAGCTGCGAGCGCGGGCCGTCCGCGGGAGCCGAGAGGGGGCGCGGACCAGACCTTTTGCAGTTTCCAGCAGGCTGTCGGGCATTATCCACAAAACCTGTGGATAACTCTGTGGAATACTCGAGTTCAGGTCATGCGATTTCGCGGCCATATTGCGGTTTTGTTGCAATGATGAAAAAATGACCACCCTATTACCCCCTTGATCATCAATGAGTTACGCGCACCTCATGGAGCAACTTGGCCGGTTTGGGAGCTAATTCACTCATTTGCCATAGGGGCCGTAATCGCTGTGAATAAGGCGCACCGGAGGACCCTCGAAACCGTTGACAATTTAAATTATCCGCCCGTTTGCTTTGATTCCGGGAGGAAGTCCGTCAGCACGTCATTCAGGAAGCGCAGACCGAGCGCGGTTGCCCGATAGCACGTCCCTTCCCGCACCATCAATCCCCTGCCGATGAGCCGATCGAGCGTCGGGCTCACGGCTTCCCACTCGAGCCCCGTTCGTCGCGCGAACAGTCCGGCCTCGAACCCCTCGACCAGCCTCAGGGCGTTCAGCATGAACTCGAACGGCAGGTCTTCGACGGGCACGGCCCTGCGATGGCCGAAGCCTGCGCTCGCGCTCGCCAGGTACCGTCGCGGCTCACGCGGCTGGGTGGTGCGCCAGATCTCTCGAGTGGCGGCCTGGGTGAGCTTGCCGTGCGCCCCGGCGCCGAGCCCCAGGTAATCCCCGAAGAGCCAGTAGTTGAGGTTGTGGCGGCACCGGCGCCCGGGCGTTGCGTATCCGGACACCTCGTACCGGCTGAAACCCGCGGCGCCGAGGCGCTCCTGACAGCACGCCAGCATCCGCTCGATCACCTCTTCCTCCGGCAGCGGCGGGGGCCGGGCGGCGAAGATCGTGCCGGGCTCCATCGTGAGCTGGTAGTGCGAGAGATGCGCTGGCGCGAGCAGCAGCGCCTCCTTGACGTCCCGCTCCGCGCCCTCGGCGTCCTGCCCCGGCAGGCCGTACATCAGATCGAGGTTGAAATTCGCGATACCGGCTGCGTGCAACTCCTCGGCCGCCCGGCGAGTCTCCTCGGGCGAGTGGATGCGCCCGAGAGCGAGCAGGCGATCGGCATCGAAGCTCTGCGCGCCGAGGGACACGCGGTTGACACCCGCCGCGCGGTATTCCGCGAACCGGCCGCGCTCGATGGTCCCCGGGTTGGCTTCCAGCGTGACCTCGAGATCGCTGGCGAGGCGCAGGTGGTGGCCGGCCGTCTCGAGCACACGGGCCATGGCGCGGGGCGAAAACAGGCTCGGCGTGCCCCCCCCGAGGAAGATGCTGATCACTTCACGTCCCTCGGCCGCGGGCGCCTGGGCCGACAGGTCCGCGCCGAGCGCCTCGACATAAGCCTCTTCCGCGAACCCATCGCGCGCGGCGTATGAGTTGAAATCGCAATACGGACACTTGCGCACGCACCAGGGGAAGTGCACGTAAAGCGCGAGCGGCGGGGTGTCGAGCACGGTGGTCAAGGCTGCCTGCGGGTGGAATAGTACGAGGATTGATGCCACATTTTAGAGCACTCCCGGGTCTGCCTACCGGCCGGTAAGCTGCTCCGCCCACTTGCGCCTTGATTCGAGACGCGGACCGTGTAAACCTCCGGTTTCGTTCCCCGACGCTCGAGTTCCCCCCGCTTGGGCGCCACCCGCTCAACAATGGAAGCGTCCATCGAATGACCCAGAAGACCCTCGAGCTCCTCGACCGAGCCTCCGACCGCAAGGTGAGTCTGCCCGTGCGTCCGGGCACCATCGGCCCATCCGTCGTCGACATCGCCCCGCTCAACAGAGAGCTCGGCGTCTTCACGTACGACCCCGGATTCGGCGCCACCGCCGCCTGCGAGAGCCGCATCACCTACATCGATGGCGATGCGGGCGTCCTCCTCTATCGCGGCTACCCCGTGGAGCAGCTCGCCGAGAAGAGCACCTTCACGGAAGTGGCTTACCTGCTGCTGCACGGCGAGCTGCCCTCGCGCAAGCAGACCGACGAGTTCACGAGCAGCATCCGTCATCACACGATGATCAACGAGTCGCTGCTGCGGTTCTACAATGGCTTCCACTACGACGCGCACCCGATGGCGATGGTGTCCGCCGTGGTGGCCTCGATGTCCGCGTTCTACCACGACACGATGGACATCTATAACCCGCGCCAGCGCGAGATCTTCGCCCATCGCATCATCGCCAAGATCCCGACCATCGCCGCGGCCGCCCACAAGCACGCGCTCGGACAGCCCTACGTCTATCCGCGCAACGACCTCGATTACTGCAGCAATCTGCTGCACATGCTCTACGCCGTGCCGTGCGAGCCGTACGAGGTCGATCCCGTGGCCGCCCAGGCGCTCGACCTGCTGTTCATCCTGCATGCCGACCACGAGCAGAATGCGAGCACCTCCACGGTGCGCCTGGCGGGCAGCACCGGCACCAACCCGTACGCGGCGATCGCCGCGGGCATCTCCGCGCTCTGGGGTCCGGCGCACGGCGGAGCCAACGAGGCGGTGCTCACCATGCTCGAGCAGATCGGCACCGTCGACAACATCCCGAAGTTCCTCTCCCAGGCCAAGGACAAAACCAGCCACGTGCGCCTGATGGGCTTCGGCCACCGGGTCTACAAGAACTTCGATCCGCGCGCCAAGATCATCCGCGAGATGTGCCACAAGGTGCTCTCGCGCCTCGGCCGCTCGGACAATCCGCTGTTCGAGCTCGCGCTGCGCCTGGAGGAGATCGCGCTCCAGGACGAGTATTTCATCGAGCGCAAGCTCTACCCGAACGTCGATTTCTACTCGGGCATCATTTACAGCGCCATCGGCATTCCGCGCTCCATGTTCACCGTGATGTTCGCAATCGCGCGCACGGTCGGCTGGGTCGCGCACTGGCAGGAGATGATCGCGGACCCCTCGATGCGCATCGGCCGCCCGCGGCAGATCTACACGGGTCCGACACGGCGCGACTACCGCGAGGTCGGCAAGAGGTCCTGAGCTGCCCTGAAGGCCGGGCGCCGCCCGGAGGGACGGGGCTCGCCCGCGGCAAGCCCCTCAGTCCTGCGTGCGGGGCGTGAGCAGGCTCTCGACCTCCAGCGCATTCGCGCGGCGCATCGGTCGCCCGTCGACGGGGCTGACCGGTGACTGGCGGATCCCATCGCACGGAAAGACCGTGGCCTCGATGGGCTGATCGTCGATCTCGAAACGCACGCCGGGATAGGCCAGCACCCGCTCCGGGCTCATGCGCACGCGCTTCTCGGTCACCTCGTGCGCCACGCCGAATTCCATCAGCTTGAGCACCACCGACTCGGCGCGGTCGGCGAACAGATGCAGCTGCACCTCCGAGTGCTCGGTGGCGGTGCCGCTCAACACCGGCCCGACCAGCCTCGGCTCGAACTCCCCGAGACGGCGCATCGCGGCGAGCGCGGCGCGCCGCTGCGCCGCGAGCGACTCCTCGTGCAGCGCGCCGCCGAAGAGCCGCTGGTATTCGGCCAGTGCCGTCTCGATCTCGGTGTTCTTGGGCAACACCGCGCCCTCGAACGTGCCGAACCGTTCCGCCGCCTTGCGTTTGGCCACTCCGAAATCGCGGATCCCGTGCTCGGCCATGATGCGCGCGGCCTCCTGCGCGAGCACGCGCCGCAGGTTCTCCTCGCGCGATGTGCCTCGGCGATTCATCAGAATATCGAGGTCGCGGAACTCTGGCCCTGGCTGCCCTGACCGCTCGAGAGGGCGCTCTGGGCACTCGGCAGATGGTTGGCCATGAACACCTCCGGGATCCCGTCCGGGCTCTCGTCACTCACCAGCAGACCGCTGCTCGGGGAGATGCGCAGCGTCACGATGCCGGGCGGCATCGGCCGCCGCCACTGGGGAACCCCCTCGAGCGCGTGGCGCATGAAGCGGATCCAGATCGGCAGCGCCACGTGCGCCCCCTCCTCCCCGTATCCCAGGGAGCGATTGTCGTCGAACCCCGTCCAGACGGTGGCCTCGAGCTTTGGCGTGAAGCCGTTGAACCAGGCGTCACGCCACTGGTTGCTCGTGCCCGTCTTGCCGGCGATGTCATCGCGGTGCAGCGACTGGGCGCGCACGCCGGTGCCGTAGCGGATCACATCCCTCATCATGGAGGTCATGATGTAGTCGTTGTCCGCACTGATCACCCGGGGGGCGATCTGATTTGCGGGCAGATAGGCCGAGCCACCCCCGTCCTCGGCCATCGCCACGGTGCACGGCGCGCTCGGATCGAGCGTCGGCGCCGATCCGCCCAGCGAGGCCGGCATCAGGCCGGCCGGAGCCGCCTGTTGATTGCATCCGTGACAGGCGATGCGCGGGGTGGCTTGCCAGATGACCTTGCCGGAGGCGTTCTCGATACGCTCGATCAGGTATGGAGAGACCTGATAGCCGCCATTGGCGAACACGGCGTAGCCGCTCGCCATCTGCAGCGGCGTCGCCTCGAGAGTGCCGAGCGCGAGCGTCAGGTTCTGAGGCAGGGCCTTGGGATCGAACCCGAAGCGGGTGGCATATTGAGTGACATACGGCGTGCCGAGCGCACGCATCAGCCGTATGGACACCAGGTTGAGCGAATGCGCCAGCGCCACCCGCAGCCGCACCGGGCCGCCAAAGGAGCGCGTGTCGTTGTGCGGCCGCCAGGTAGCCTCCATGCCGGCGCCGCCGACCACCAGAGGAGCATTGAGAAAGGTGCTCGCCGCGGTGTATCCGTCATGCAGCGCGGAAGAATAATAGAACGGCTTGAATCCCGAGCCCGGCTGGCGCAGCGCCGAGGTGGCACGGTTGAACTTGCTGGTGAAGTAATCGAACCCGCCGACGAGCGCGGCAATTCCCCCGTCATCGGGGTCGAGGGCCACCAGGGCGGCCTGGGCCTGTGGCACCTGCGCCAGATCGGCACTACCACCCTCATGCCAGACCACGTACACGATGTCGCCCCGGGAGAGCACATCGGCGGCGGTCTTGGGCGCGGGCCCCGTGTCCCCCTCACCAAGTTCCTTGCCCGCCCACGAGAGTCCGCTCCAGGGAATCTTGGCAAATCCGTGGTCGCGAACGTAAACGGTGGCGCTCTGGTTGCCGACCTGGACCACCACCGCCGGGGAGAGCACGCCGATGGGCGCGTACTCGTCCACCAGGGTCTGAAGTTGCCCGGCATTGGCATTGCCGGCGAGCACCGTGTGGCCCGTCGGCCCCCGCCAGCCATGGCGCCGGTCATAGGAAATCAGCCCGAGCTGTACGGCACGGTCGGCCGCCGCCTGCAGCCGCCCGTCAAGAGTGGTGTAGACGCGATAGCCGTCGGTTTCGGCCGTCGGACCGAACTGCTGCAGCATCTGCTCGCGCACCATCTCGGCCACGTAGGGAGCCTGCACGTCGACGTGAGGCGCGTGCAGTCGGGCCTCGATGGGCATCTGGTCGGCGGCCTGGGCCTCGGCCGCGCCGATGTAGCCGAGAGCGAGCATCCGGGTGAGGACGTATGAGCGGCGCAGGGCCGCGAGGTGCGGATGCACGACCGGGTTGTAGAGCGAGGGCGCCTGGACGATGCCGGCCAGGGTGGCCGCCTCGGCCAGGGTGAGCTGGTCCAGGGGCTTGCCGAAGTAGGTCTGGGCGGCCGCGGCCACCCCGTAGGCGCGTTCCCCGAAGTAAATGACGTTGAGATAGAGCCGGAAGACTTCGTCCTTGGTGAAACTGTGATCCAGCCGGTACGCGACGATGCTCTCCTGGAGCTTGCGCCGCCAGGTCTTGTTCAGCGTGAGAAAGAGGTTGCGGGCCGCTTCCATGGTGATGGTGCTGCCGCCCTGGGCCTTGCGGCCCTCAATCACATTGACGATGGCCGCGCGCAGGAGGCTCCCCAGGTTGATCGCCCCTTCCTGGTAGAAGCGGTGATCCTCGGCCGCGAGAAAGGCCTCGCGCACCTTCAGGGGAACCTGGTCGAAGCGCACCGGAATGCGCTGCTCGACGCCGATCTGGGCGATCAGATCGCCGCCCGCGGTGTAGATCCGCAGGGGTACTTTCAGCTCGACGTGCCGCATCTGGGCCACCGTCGGCAGCGATGGCTCCAGATAGACATAGGTGCAGGCATAGGCGTAGAGGCCCGCCAGCACCACCACCACCCCTCCCGCGACGAGCAGGGCAGGGACTCGAAAACGCTTCCAGTTCACGGAATGAGAACTCTCTGTGCTTTAACGTCTCCCCCTCCCTGGGGTCAGGGGATTCTCCCGATCAGCAGGCTACCGTTCCAGCCCGGGCACGCGCCATGTACCTGTACTCAACCCACGATTGCCGAGTCCCCCGCACCGGATCCGCGTTCCGCGGACCGCATGGAAACCTGCCGACCGCTTGCCGGCGGCCCGAAGCGTCCTTCGGCGAGCTGGATATTAGCACAGCCGCCCTGCCATCCCGCCGATGCGGGATTGGGATACCGAACTCAAGGACCTCGCTGCCCGAGGGAAGTTCGGGTCACTCCCGTGCCCCGGGACAGGCCCTCCGGAGGGGGTGGGTGCAGTTTCGTGAGGCGGCTCACGTTCAATTTAACCTTCTGCTGATATATATTGAAAGCAATGTTCACGAGGGGTGGCGATTTTCAGGCGTAAGACCCTGAAAAGGAAAAAAATGTTCCTCTTCCCGCGGAAGTACCGGCCACTGAT
>DAIDHH010000045.1 GCA_027452045.1 Gammaproteobacteria bacterium | reverse complement strand
TTCCTCGGGGCTCATCCGCATCTCGGTTCGGGGTCCGCGGGGCTCACCGAGAACGACCGTCTCCTCGCGCGGCCTCTGGTGCCAGTTGACAATGGCAAACTGCCCGCCGGGCCGGAGAATCGTAGCAATGGCGCGCACGAGACGCGTCTTGTCCGGCGCCCCGTGAAAGGTGTTGGCCATCAGCACGAAATCAACCGATCCAGGCACGATGGTCGCGACCGCGTAGGCGTCCGCCCGGAGGAATTCGCAGTTCGTGGCGCCGACGGCGGCCACTGCCTGCCTCGCCTGCGCGAGCATCCGCGCATCGATGTCGATCGCGTAGACGCGTCGCGCGAGGGACGCAAGCGGCGCGGTGAACCAACCGTCGCCGCAGCACAGATCGATCGCCTCCATATGCGTCTTGACCCCGAGAGCAACGATAACCTCACGGGGAGCAGGCCAGAGCGCCTGCCACCAATCGGAATCCGGCATCGCGGTTGCCGGGAAGAGGGGATCAGCCTTCACCATATCCTGAGTCCCAGTGAGGCTCACGGGGCTCGATCCACGCGAGAGTGCAGGGGATCGGCCGCTGTGACCGGCAGCCCGGCGGCCCGCCATTCCGGATAGCCGTCTTCCAGGCGCCTTGCCTTGAAGCCGCGGTGGCGGAGCAGGGCCACCGCTTCAAACGCGAGCACGCAAAAGGGGCCGCGGCAATAGGCGATGATTTCGCGGTCCTTGGGTACTTCGCGCAGCCGACGCGCGAGTTCGCCCAGAGGAATATTGACCGCCTTCGGCAGATGCCCGGCGGAGTATTCGTCCGTGGGGCGCACATCGAGCACAGTGACGAGATCCTTCTTCAGGCGTCGAGTCAGTTCCTTGCGGCTCACCGGCTCGAGCGCATCCCGCGCGCGAAAATAGCGCTCAATCACCTCACGCACCTGCGCCGAATGGAGTTCGGCGATCTTGCGCAACGCGGCCAGCGCATTGAGGACGGTCGGATCGCTCAGACGGTAGAGAACGTGCTTACCATCCCGCCGCGAGGCGAGCACTCCGGCCCCACGCATCAGCCGCAGATGCTGCGAGGCGTTGGCAATCGAGAGGCCGACGCACGCCGCGACCGCCTCGACGCTGCGCTCGCCCTGCGCCAGGTGCTCGAGGATCTCGAGCCGGTGGGTATGTGCAAGCGACTTCGCGATTTCCGCGAGACCTTCGAGCACGACGCGCTTGGGATTATCGCTTGACATGAGCGTTCTTCCAGGAAGAATATATTCAATAGAGTTATTGAATGTGAACGAGCTGTCAAGCGCCTGAACATTGAGCCGGGCGGAGGCGCGGAAGGTCGTCTGGCCTCGAGCCGGCGTCTGCGGACCGATCCCGGGATGCGACCCGCGCAACCGGCCGGCGCGGTGTGTGATGGTGGCCGCGAGTGATCGAGGCATGCCCATGAAGATCCTTCTCATCCTCAATGATCCTCCCTACGGCACGGAGCGCTGCTACAACGCGCTGCGTCTTGCCCATGCGCTCGGCAAGGCGGACCCCGCGAACGAGATCACGGTCTTCCTCATGGCCGATGCGGTCGGGTGCGCCAAGAGCGGCCAGAAGACCCCCGAGGGTTATTACAGCCTCGAGCGAATGCTGAAGCGCTTCCGGAGCGACGCTCACCACGTGCTGCTCTGCGGTGCCTGCATGGATGCCCGCGGCCTCTCGGAGAACGAGCTCGTCGAAGGCGCTCGACGCAGCTCGATGGATGAGCTTGCCGCGCTGACGCTCGCGGCTGACAAGGTGCTGGTGTTTTAACTGGCTGAGACCTAGGCGTGAAACCGATCTACCTCGACTATAACGCCAGCACACCGATTGATCCGGCGGTCGCAGCGGTCATGCGCCCGCTGCTCGAGAGCGCCTACGGCAATCCATCGAGCGGTCACTGGGCGGGTGCGCCTGCCAAGGCTGCGCTGGACCGCGCTCGCGCGCAAGTCGCAGCGCTTCTCGGGTGCACCGCGGAGGAGCTCGTCTTTACAAGTGGCGGGAGCGAAGCGAACAATCTTGCGCTGAAGGGCCTGTTCTTCCGCAAGCGCGATAGACCCGCGCACCTCATCACCTCGCGGATCGAGCATCCGGCCGTCCTCATGCCGTGCCGGTTTCTCGAGCGCCTCGGTGCGGCCGTGACCTACGTTCCGGTGGACGGAACCGGTCGCGTCGACCCCGACGAGATCCGCAAGGCGATCACCGGTGATACGGTTCTCATCAGCGTTATGCACGCCAACAACGAGGTTGGAACGATTCAGCCGATTGCCGAGATCGCGAAGATTGCGCGTGCGCATGGCATACCCTTGCATACCGACGCCGCGCAATCCGTCGGCAAGATACCGACGGACGTGGAGACGCTTGGCGTCGATCTGCTCTCGATCGCCGGTCATAAGCTCTATGGACCGAAGGGCATTGGTGCCCTCTATATCCGTCGGGGCCTCAGTCTGGAGCCTCTGATCCATGGCGCTGGACACGAGTTCGGCCGACGGGCGGGCACCGAGAGCGCGCTCCTTGCGGCGGGACTTGGCACGGCATGCGAGATTGCGCAGCCTGGGCTCGGCATGCCGGAGACGCGACGCTTACGCGACCTGCTCTGGGAGCACCTGCGCGTCAATCTCGGCGAGCGCGTCTCTCTCAATGGACATGTCGACGAGCGGTTGCCGAACACGCTCAATGTCTCGTTCGCGGGGCAGGTCGGGGCCGAGCTCCTGGCACGGATGCCGGAGGTCGCCGCATCGACTGGCTCGGCGTGCCACGCGGGTCGGGTCGAGTTGTCGCCGGTCCTGGAGGCCATGGGAATCTCGCCCGAGATCGGCATGGGCGCCATCCGCTTCAGCCTGGGGCGCGCTACGACGGAGGAGGAGATCGCGCAGGTCGCCGATCGACTGCGTCGGCTGCTCGCATGAGCCAGGCGATCGTTTCGGTCCCGTCGGTCCGAAAATCTACGAGGCGTGGCGCTTGCTGCGCTCGGCTGAATTACCGAGGCGATCGAGCAGCGCCTCGCCTTTGAGCTGAGGGGAGAGCCGCGCAATGCGCATATCCTCGATGCGGGTTCGTCAGGATAAGATGCTCGCTCAAATCGGGTTTGATGAGCCAAAGTCAGGAGTGTGGGAATGATTCAAGCCGAGAGCATCGCAGGTTCCTATCCCACCACCGTGACCAACGGCAACCATGAGCTCATTGCAGATGCTCCCATTGCCAAAGGCGGGGGTGGCTCGGGTTTCGGTGCCCACGAGTTGCTCGAAGCAGCCTTGGCCGCATGCCTGAACATGGCAGTCCGAATGTGTGCCAGTGCGAACGGCATCCCGCTTCAGAGCGTGCGCACGCGCGTAAGCCTTCAAAGGCCGACTGACGACATCGTGCGGTTCGGGTATGCCGTGGAGCTCACCGGACCTTTGAGCGAGCAACAGCGAGCGGAACTCGAGTTCGCAGCACAGACCTGCCCAGTACGTCAGACGCTTTCAAAACAACTCTGTTTTGAACAAATGAGGTGATCGGATTGGCCCACTCGGATTCGGCGCGGATGACCGCTGTGGTGTTTCAGACCGCAAAGCATTACCGTGGCAAGCGCATGATGGGTCGCCGTCTCCATTCGCATTACCTCACGCTCCTGCTGCTGGCAGTGGTGACCCTCGGGTACGGTCAGCAGGTCTGGGCGTGTCCCATGATGCTGTCCCCGACTCCGGTACCGATGCGCTGTCCCATGATGGGTCACGGGGCGCTGATGCCCTGCAGTGGCGCGTCGTTGTCCCGGGGAATCTCGTGTGGGATGACCAGCGCCTGTGGGTGGGTGCCCGCCGGGCCGGCGGCTCGAGTCGCCGGGATTGAAGTCCGCAATGCGCATGCCGTCGCTCCATCCGCGACGGCATGGATTGCGACCTCTCCTGTGGCGACGCATCGAAGACCGCCCCCGCAGGGGCCGCCGAGCATCGCCATCGTGCCCTCGGCGGGGCGCGACACCTATCTTTCGACCCTCCGTCTGAGACTCTAACACTCCACGTTGCGGATCGGCGCTTGCACGCAAAGCGTGTGCGGGCACGTCGTCGTTTGGGATCTGCAAGCGGAGTGTCTTGTGCACCAATATTCCAAAAGCCTCGCCGGCGTGGTCGGCTTGGCGTTGCTCCTCGGCGTGAGCGCTACTCATGCCGGCGATCTCGCGCACCGGGACCGTTATGGGTCGATGCCGGCCCCGCTGAGGGCTGAGTCGTTTACCGCCGCGGTGCTTGCGCGCAACGCAAGTCTCCGCGCCATGCGCCAAGCGCTGATTGCGGCGGTTTCCAGTATCCGGCCGGCCGGCGCGTTGCCCGATCCAATGCTGAGTGTCTCGGCGGCGCCGGACACCTTCGGCAGCGCCACGGGAACGGGCGAGGACATCGAGGTGAGTCAGGCCCTGCCTTGGTGGGGCACGCTCGAGGCGCGCAAGGAGATCGCTCGTGGCATCGGAGGTGGCGCGTCGCGCCCTCGAGGCGCTGCGGCTCCGCCTCGAGGCGACGGCGCGAGGGGACTTTGCGGACCGGATGTTCGTTCACTGCGCGCTTGGCATCAACTCCGGCAACCCGTCCGCGGAAATCGCAGGTGGTTTCGTGAAGCGTAGAGACACACAGGGTGCTGACGTATGAAGCGTTCGATTGCAATGGGAATTCTCGCGACTGTCGCCGCCGGCGCGGGTTTGATTTCAGGCGTCATGCTGGCCTCCGGCGCCAAGGTCCCAAAGGAAACGGCATCTCGCGCAGCAGCACCCGCTGCAACAGTGGCCGCACCCGGCGTTGGTGTAGCAGGGCGACATGCGATTTTTATGGAGCACGCTCTCCGAGAAACCCGCAATGCGCTCGGATGAGGACTCGCTCGCTGGATCGTCGCAGTACGGAATCGAGTGACGGTAGGTGGCTATTGGGCTGAGGTGCGACCGACCGACCTGTGGTCCGATCTGAATTAGTGCGCTGAA
>DAIDHH010000044.1 GCA_027452045.1 Gammaproteobacteria bacterium | reverse complement strand
CGAGCTCACGCTCGCACTGTTCGTGCTGGCGGCCGTGTCCGATGGCCTGGACGGATTTCTCGCCAAGCGCTACCACTGGGAGTCCGATCTCGGCAAGGTGTTGGATCCGGCGGCGGACAAGCTGTTGCTGGTCATAGTGTTCGTAGAGTGCGCCTGGCTCGCCCTGGTCCCCTGGTGGGTGACCGCCGCGGCGGTGGCGCGCGATGTCATGATCGCCCTAGGGGCGCTCATCTACCGCCTCTGGTTCGGTCCGCTGCGCGGCCGGCCGACCCCCCTCAGCAAGGTCAACACCGCAGCCCAGCTCCTCTATCTCGCCGCAATCATGTTCGCGGCCGCCTTTTTCCTCCCGCCGCCGGGGGTGCTGCGCGCGCTGGCGCTCATCGTGCTCGTGACCACGACCCTCTCGGGGCTGAACTACCTCGCGACCTTCACTCGCAGGGCCTGGGTGGCCCCGCAGCGGGCGCGGGCGGGCTGAGGCGCGCGCATGCATCAGCTTCCCCTGGGAGTCCGACTCCCCGACCGCGCCGTATTCGAGAGCCTCCTGCCCGCGGGCAACGCCCAGGCGCTCGAGCATGCGCGCCGGGCTGCGGCGGGGGAGGCGGGACTCACCTGGATCTGCGGGCCCGCGGGGGCCGGTAAAACCCATCTGCTGCAGGCGATCTGCGCGGCCGCCGGGCAGTCGCGGCGCAGCGGCTTCGTGCCGCTCGGGGAGCTCGCCGCACTCGGTGTGGAGGTGCTCGAGGGCCTGCCGCAGCTCAACTGTCTGTGCGTCGATGATCTCGAGAGCGTGGTGGGCCAGCGCGAATGGGAGCGGGCCCTCTTTACCGTGCTGCGGGAATTCGCCGAGAGCGGCGGGTCGCTCGTGCTCGCCGCGCGCGCGCCTCCTGCGCTGCTTGCGTGGTCGCTCCCCGATCTCGCCTCGAGGTGCGCGGCCGCGGCGGTCTTTCAGCTGCGCCCGCTCGATGAGAGCGAACAGCATCAGGCGCTGCAACTGCGCGCGCGGCTGCGCGGGCTCGAGTTACCCGAGGAGACGGTGCGCTGGCTGCAGCGGCGGTTTCCGCGGGACATGCACCGCCTCTATGGGCTGCTCGATGCGCTCGATGAGGCGGCTCTCGCCGCCCAGCGACGTTTGACGGTGCCGTTCATCCGCGAGGTGTTGGCGCGGCTCGAGCCGCGTTAGGCGGCGGTTCAGCCCGACAGACGTACCGCGAGCGCCGCCACGCGCCGGCCGAGCGCCTGGGCGAGCTCCTTTTCTTCCTCACTCATCAAGGGCGCCGCCTCGGCGCCCGATACGTGCGAGGCGCCGTAGGGAGTGCCGCCGGAGCGGGTCCGGTGCAGAGCCTGCTCGGTGTAGGGCAGGCCGACCAGGTACATGCCGTGGTGCAACAGCGGCAACATCATGCTGAGCAGCGTCGATTCCTGGCCGCCATGCTGGGTCTGGGTGGAGGTGAAGACGCCTGCGGGCTTGCCGCAGAGCGCGCCCGAGAGCCACAGGCCCGAGGTGCCGTCCAGGAAGTACTTAAGCGGCGCCGCCATGTTGCCGAAGCGCGTCGGACTGCCGAGCAGCAGGCCGCCGGCGCCGCGCAGGTCCTCCAGCGTGGCGTACGGCGCGCCGCTCGCCGGCACCGGCCTTGCGGGACCTTCGCTCTCGGCCGACACGGGAGGCACGGTGCGCAGTCTGGCCGTCGCGCCGGGAACGCTCTCGATGCCGCGGCACGCCTGCCGGGCGAGCTCGGCGGTGGCGCCGCTTCGGGAGTAGTAGAGGACGAGGATTTCGGTCATCCGGATATCCTAGGGTATATTTTCCTTCATGGTGTGCAAGAAGTGCCTGGTATCGGGCCGTGTCCAGGGCGTGTTTTATCGGGCCACGTGCGTGCATCGCGCGACCGAGCTCGGCGTGCACGGTTATGCGAAAAACCTTCCGGACGGACGCGTGGAGGTGCTCGTCTGCGGGGATGAGCAGGCGGTGAGCGCGTTCGTCGAGTGGTTGTGGACGGGCTCTACGGCCTCCAAGGTCGCCGCGGTGGAGGTGGCCGAGGCGCCCCAGCATGTGCGCGAGCCGCCGGTGGGATTTCACGCCCGCTAACGCTTCACAGCGGCGAAACCGAGGTCATCCGCCCCGTTCCAGTCCTCCCAGGCGATGAGCACGCGATCGGGGTAATGATGATGGCCCACGCTGCCGTTGTACTCCTCGAGCGCGAGCCGCACGTTATCGTGGGTGATGCCGAGGTAGTAGCGCAGGATCGCGCAGCCCATGCGGATGTTGGGTGCGACGCGTACCAGCTGGTAGCCCTTCATTCCCAGGCGTTCCGGCCAGAACGGCATTACCTGCATCAGTCCCACCGCACCGCTCGATGAGACCGCCCAGCGGTTGAAGTCGCTCTCGACCTGCATGACCGCGAGCACCAGTCCGGGCGGCAGCCGCGCCGCGCCCGGCTCGTGAGTGACGCAGTACACCTGCTTCAGGATGCGCAGCCGCTCGGCCGACTTCGGCACGTATCGCTCGAGCCGCGGCTCCATGAGGGTGTACCACACGGCGGCATCGAAACGGTCCATGAAACACTGCGCGTGCGAGATCGCCTTCTGGACGATGGGCGCGAGCGCCGGATCGCGCTGGCCGTAGAGGCGCGCGGGTGTGGCCCAGCCGGCGCAGGGCAGGGCCAGCGACAGCGCAGCGAGGGCGAGCCGGGCCGGCTTAGCGGCCCAGACGGTCCTTGAGGAATGCGAGCGCCTCATCGACGGGAAACTCCACACTCTCGCTGTCTTTGCGGTGCCGGTACTCGAGACGGCCCGCCGCCAGGCCGCGCTCGGCGACGACCAGCCGATGGGGGATACCGAGCAGCTCCGCATCGGCGAACTTCACTCCAGGGCGCGCGTCGCGATCATCGAAGAGGACTTCGATGCCCGCGCCGCTGAGCTCGGCATAGAGCCGCTCGGCCCGCTCGCGCACCGCGGCGGATTTCTGCTGGCCAAGGGCCACCAGAACGACCTCGAACGGCGCCAGCGGCTCCGGCCAGAGGATGCCGCGCTCATCATGGTTCTGCTCGATGGCCGCCGCCACGACGCGCGTCACACCGATGCCGTAGCACCCCATGTACAGGGTGACTTCCTTGCCCGATTCATCGAGCACCACGGCGCTCATCTTCTCGCTGTACTTGCGGCCGAGCTGGAAGATGTGGCCGACCTCGATGCCGCGGGCAAGCCTCAGGGTGCCCTTGCCGCTCGGGCTCGGATCGCCTTCGACGACATTGCGGATGTCTGCGGCCACGTAGTTGCGCACGTCGCGGTCCCAGTTGACTCCCGCGAGGTGCATGTCCTTCTCGTTGGCGCCGCAGACGAAATCGGCGACCGCGAGGGCGGCATGGTCCGCGTAGATGCGGCACTTGAGGCCAAGCGGCCCGATGTAGCCGGCCTGCGCTCCAGTGGCGCGCTCGATGCGCTCGGCGTCCGCCATGCGAAACGGGCTCGCCACGCCCGGCAGCCGTTGCGCCTTGGTCGCATTCAACTCGTGATCGCCGCGGATGACGAGCGCCACGACCGCATTCTCGCCCGTGCCGTCGCCCTCGACGAGCAGTGTCTTAAGGCAGCGCAGCGGCTCGATGTTCAGGAACTTCGCGAGCGCCTCGATGGTCTTGGCCCCCGGCGTTGCAACCTTGGCGAGTGGCTCGCGCGGCGCCGGGCGCGGGGCAGAGGGAGGCAGGGCGGCCGCGGCCTCCATGTTGGCGGCGTATTCGTCCGCGTCCGAGAACACGATGGCGTCCTCGCCCGAGGCGGCGAGCACGTGGAACTCCTGAGAGACATCGCCGCCGATCGGGCCCGAGTCGGCCTTCACGGCGCGAAACTGCAGCCCCATGCGGGTGAAGATGCGAGTGTAGACCTCGTGCATGAGACGGTAGCCCTGCTCGAGCGAGGCCGCATCGGCGTGGAAGGAGTAGGCGTCCTTCATGATGAACTCGCGGGCGCGCATCACCCCGAAGCGCGGGCGGATCTCGTCGCGGAATTTGGTCTGGACCTGATAGAAATTCACTGGGAGCTGCCGGTAGCTCTTGAGCTCGCGGCGCGCGATGTCGGTGATGACCTCCTCGTGGGTGGGGCCGGCGACGAAGTCGCGCTGGTGCCGGTCCTTCAGGCGCAGCAGCTCCGGGCCGTATTCCTTCCAGCGGCCGGATTCCTGCCACAGCTCCGCCGGCTGCACCACGGGCATCAGCAGCTCGAGCGCGCCCGCGCGGTTCATCTCCTCGCGGATGATGGCCTCGGCCTTGCGCAGCGTCCTGAGGCCCATCGGCAGCCAGCTGTACAGGCCCGAGGAGAGGCGGCGGATGAGTCCCGCACGCAGCATGAGCTGGTGGCTGACGATTTCAGCCTCGGCCGGGGTTTCCTTGGTGGTCTGGATGGGATACTGCGAAAGCCTCATGGCGCGGGTCTTGTGGGACAAAGATGCCGCCATCATAACAGGAGAGCGCGAGCTGCTAAGATGCGCCGCTGCGCGTGATGTTCCGCCGACCGGAAGCCCCGACATGTCCGCAACCCCGAATCCGACGAGCACCCAGCCTGAGGCCGGGGGCGAGAACGCCCCGAACCCGCGCAAGGGCATATATCTGCTGCCGAACCTGCTGACCACCGGGACCCTCTTCTCCGGGTTCTATGCCATCGTCGCAGCCATCGACAAGCACTTCGCGCCCGCCGGCATGGCGGTGTTCATCGCGATGATTTTCGATTCTCTCGATGGGCGAATCGCCCGCCTCACCCGTACCGAGACCGCCTTCGGCAAGGAGTACGACAGTCTCTCGGACATGGTCGCCTTCGGTCTCGCCCCGGCCATCGTCGCCTATCAATGGGGCGTCGTCCGGATCGCCGAGTACGGCCGGGCCTGGGGGCGATTCGGGTGGCTCGCATGCTTTTTCTACGCGGCCTCGGCCGCTTTGCGGCTCGCGCGGTTCAATGTGCGCACCAGCGTGGTGGACAAGCGCTATTTCGAGGGGCTTCCGAGCCCGTCCGCCGCGGCGACCGTCGCAGGGTTCATCTGGGTCTCCAGCCAGTGGCATGAGCCAGGACTCACCGGGCTCATCATCGCCTTCACCGTCACGGCGCTGGCCGGGGCGCTCATGGTCAGCCGATTCAGCTATTTCAGCTTCAAGAAGGTCCATCTCGAGGGACCGGTCCGCTTCATCTACCTGCTTCTGGTGCTCCTCGCCATCGTACTGATCGCCAGCGATCCATCGCTGCTTCTGCTGGCAATATTCGGAATCTATGCCCTATCTGCGCCGATCGTGTGGATTTGGCGCCGCTTCCGGCGCCACCGGAGGCCACACCGCGAGGGGCATGCCTGATGGACAGCGCGTCTCGCGCCGAGTACCTGCGCGCGATCGGCATCGACCTGTGGGTGCCGCGGCACGGCCCCCGGGTGCCGCCCCTCGCCGAGCCTGCGGCCGGGCCGGGCCCGGGCGCCGCGGCGGCCGAAGCAGGCGATCCGGTCGAGGCGAAGTGGCAGGCCCTGTGGAGTGAAGTGCGGGACTGCCGCAAGTGCCCCCTGCACGAAAGCCGCACCCAGGGCGTACTCGGGGTCGGCCATCGGGAGGCGAGCTGGATGGTCATCGGGGAGGCTCCGGGCGCCGAGGAGGACCGGCGGGGGGAGCCCTTCGTTGGCCGGGCCGGTCAGCTGCTCGATGCCATGCTGCGTGCCATCGGATTGAGCCGCGGCTCCAATGTCTACATCGCCAATATTCTGAAGAGTCGTCCGCCCGGCAATCGCGACCCCAGGCCAGAGGAGGTCGCCGCATGCCTGCCCTACCTGCACCGGCAGATCGAGCTCGTGCGTCCGAAGCTGCTGCTCGCCGTCGGCCGCATCGCCGCCCAGACGCTCCTCTCGAGCGATGCGCCGCTCGCCAGGCTGCGCGGCGCCGTGCATCATTTCGGGGAGCGCAACACGCCTCTCGTGGTGACGTATCATCCGGCGTATCTCCTGCGTTCGCCGGCGGATAAGCGCAAGGCGTGGGAGGACCTGAAGTTCGCACGCAGCGTGATGGCACAGATCGATGGCGACCGCACCTGAGCTGCTCAAATCGCTTCCCGCGGTGCAGATCCGCGCGATGACCGAGGCGGATCTCGAGGCCGTGTTCGCCATCGAGCGCGCCTCCTATGCGTTCCCGTGGAGCGAGGGTATATTCCGCGACTGCCTGCGGGTCGGGTACGTGTGCCGCGTGTTCGCCGTGCAGGGCCGGGTAGGCGGCTACGGCGTGATGAGCATGGGCGCCGGGGAGATGCACGTGCTCAATCTGTGCATCTCCGAACAGTACCGTTGCCGCGGCCTTGGCCGTCAAATGCTCGAGCACCTGCTCGATCGCGGCGCCTCGGCGGGCATGATGGACGCCTTCCTCGAAGTCCGCCCGTCCAATGCCGCGGCGTTGCGTCTGTATCGCGCGCTCGGCTTCCAGCAGATCGGCATGCGCCGCGGCTATTACCAGGCGGCCGGTGGCCGGGAGGACGCCTGCGTGCTGAAGTTGAACCTGCGCACCCGCGGCGCCCCCAACAGCTGAGCATTTCGTTTAATGACTGATGTGACTGCCGAAATCCGCCGGCGGCGGACGTTTGCGATCATTTCGCACCCCGATGCGGGCAAGACCACGCTCACCGAGAAGCTGCTGCTCTTCGGCGGCGCCATCCAGATGGCCGGCACCGTCAAGGGCCGCAAGGCGGCCCGCCACGCCACCTCCGACTGGATGCGCCTCGAGCAGCAGCGCGGGATTTCCGTCACCTCCTCGGTGATGCAGTTTCCGTATCGCGATTGCATCGTGAACCTGCTCGACACCCCGGGCCACGAGGACTTCTCGGAGGACACCTATCGCACCCTCACCGCCGTCGACTCGGCGCTGATGGTGATCGACTGCGCCAAGGGTGTGGAGGAGCGCACCATCAAGCTGATGGAGGTGTGTCGGCTGCGCGATACGCCCATCATGACCTTCATCAACAAGCTCGACCGCGAGGGTCGTGCGCCGATCGAGCTGCTCGATGAGATCGAGCGCGTGCTCAACATCCGCACGGCGCCGGTCACCTGGCCGATCGGCATGGGACGCGCGTTGCGCGGCATCTACCACCTGCTCGAGGATCGCATTTACGCGTATCTCGCCGGGGAGCGCGGCCGGGTGGGCGAGAACCAGATCATCGAGGGGCTCGAGAGCCCCGAGGCCCATGCGTTCCTCGCAGAGGATCTCGCCGCGGTGCGCGAGGAGATCGAGCTGGTCCGCGGCGCCACCGAGGTCTTCGACCCGCAGGCCTATCGCGCGGGCCGCCAGACTCCGGTGTTCTTCGGCTCGGCCATCAACAATTTCGGCGTGGAGGAGCTGCTCGCCTCCTTCACGCGCCATGCGCCCGGCCCGCTCGCGCGCACCGCGCTCGAGCGGCGCGTCGAGCCGCTCGAGGAGCGGCTCACCGGTTTCGTGTTCAAGATCCAGGCCAACATGGACCCGGGGCATCGTGACCGCATCGCCTTCATGCGCCTGTGCTCGGGCCGCTATACGCGCGGCATGCGCCTCTATCACACGCGCCTCGGCAAAGAGGTGCGGGTGGCCGATGCGCTCACTTTCATGGCCTCCGAGCGCGAGCATGCCGAAGAGGCATACGCGGGGGATATCATCGGCCTGCACAATCACGGCACGATCAACATCGGGGATACCTTCACCGAGGGTGAGCGGCTCGCCTTCACCGGCATCCCCAACTTCGCGCCGGAGATTTTCCGGCGCGCGGTGCTCAAGGATCCGCTGAAGATGAAGGCGCTGCAGAAGGGGCTCTCGCAGCTGTGCGAGGAGGGGGCGACGCAGCTGTTCAAGCCGCTGCGCAACAATGACCTGATTCTCGGGGCGGTCGGGCAGCTGCAGTTCGAGGTGGTGGCGTTTCGCCTGCAGGACGAGTACGGGGTGAGCTGCGTGTTCGAGCCGGTGAACGTGCACACCGCCCGCTGGATCGCTGCCGCCGATCCACGCAAGCTCGAGGAGTTCCGCAGCCGCGCCTACGAGCACCTCGCGGTGGATCACAGCGGCGCTCCGGTCTACCTCGCTCCTTCGCGCGTCAACCTGCAGCTCACCCTGGAGCGCTGGCCCGAGATCACCTTCCGCGAGACGCGCGAGCACGCCGCATAAGGGCGCCGCTGCCGGCCGCGAGATCGATCGTCTAGGGTTTGAGCAGCTCCCGCACCCGCTCGAGCTGCGCGGCGAGGCTCGCGGTGGTGCGCTCGAGCTCGCTCTGACGGGCCCGCTCGGTCTCGACCACCGCGGCGGGGGCGTTCGCGACGAAGCTCTGATTGGCGAGGCGGCCGCGCACCTTGCCGAGGTCCGCCTCGGCCCGGGCGAGCAGCTTCTGCAGGCGCTCCGCCTCGGCGCCCGCATCGATGAGTCCGGCCATCGGCACGAGTACCGTCAGCTCCCCGACGAGCGCGGTCGCCGACTGCGGCGCGGCCTCGCTTGCCTCCAACACGGTGATCGAGTCGATGCCGGCCAGGCGCTCGAGGTAGCGCCGGTGGCTCGCGAGACAGGCGCGGTCCTCGGCGGATGCGCCCTGCAGCAGCACGGGGATTCGCCTGGAGGGAGCGATGTTCATCTCGCCGCGGATCTGGCGCACCGCGAGGATGAGCGACTGGATCCACGCGACTTCGCGCTCACTCGCCTCGTCCGCGGGGAAGTCCTTCGGCAGCGGATAGGGCGCCAGCATCACCGTGGGGCCGGCGCGGCCGGCGAGCGGTGCGGCGCGCTGCCAGATCTCCTCGGTGATGAAGGGCATGATGGGATGCAGGGCGCGCTGCAGTGCCTCCAGAATCTCGAGCAGCGTTCCCCGCGTGCCGCGCTTGGCGGCCTCGGTCGCCGACTCCGATTGCAGCACCGGCTTGGTGAGCTCGAGGTACCAGTCGCGGAACTCGTACCAGGTGAACTCATAGAGCGCGTTCGCGGCATAGTCGAAGCGGTATTCGGTAAGCGACTTCGCCACCGTGGCGAGCATCCGTCCGAAGCGCGAACGGATCCAGCGGTCGGCCACCGAGAGCTCCACGGGCCCACCCGCCGCGGCGGCAGTGCCCTGCGGGTCTTCGCACGCCATCGTCACGAAGCGGGCGGCATTCCAGAGCTTGTTGCAGAAGTTACGGTAGCCGGCCACCCGCCCGAGGTCGAAACGGATATCGCGGCTCGGGGAGGCGAGGGCGGCGAAGGTGAAGCGCAGCGCGTCGGTGCCGTGCGCGGCGATGCCATCGGGATATTCCTTGCGCGTGTTCTTCTCGATCCGGGCCTTCATCTGCGGCTGCATCAGGCCGCTGGTGCGCTTGGCCACCAGGGATT
>DAIDHH010000043.1 GCA_027452045.1 Gammaproteobacteria bacterium | reverse complement strand
TGCCGGAACTTGCGCAGGTACAGGTAGGAAAGATCCCCGTCCCAGCGCAGCCGCTGCCGCAGGAATTGCCGCATCGTCTGCGGCGCATCGGTGTGTCCGATGGCGCGCGGCTCGAAGCGGATGCGCAGCTGTGGATGGCGGCCGAAGTACTTCTTGATGCGCAGCGTCAGGTCGAGGTCCTCGGCCGTGCCGCTGTCCCACCCGCCGATGCGCGTCAGGAAGCGTCTGCGGAACACGCCGAAGGCGCCGGAGATGTTGTTCACGAGGTTGAACGCATCGAGTCCCGCCCGGCTGAGGGTGATCGACAGCATGTACTCGAGAGCCTGCAGCCGCGTCACCAGCCTGTCATCGTTGCGCACGCGCAGATTGCCGGCCACGGCAACCACGTTCGGGTCGGCGAAGTGCCGCACGGCGTTGCGGACCATGTCGTTGTCGAACGAGGTGTCACCATCGAGCGCCATGACGATCTCGCCCGAGGCCAGTCTGAGCCCCTGATTGAGACTGGATACCCGGCCGCCGCGCTGGATCTTCGGAACGATCTCGAGGCGGCGGTTGCGGGCGTGATCGACGTAGGGCTGCAGTGCGCGAAGCGCCTCCAGGGTGGGGCGGTTACGCGCGGCACCGTCGACGATGGCGAGCAGTTCGATGCGCCCTTCGTAGAGCTGCTCGGTGAGGGAGCGGATGGTCTTGCGCACGTCCTCTCCCTCGGAATAGCAGGTGATGATGCACGAGACCGGTGGATGGTACGGAGCACGGCCGGCTCGCCTTTCGTCCCGATCGGCGAACCAACGGCGCGCCGCCCCTGTCATCACGAACAGCTGTACCGGCAATTCGAAGAGCAGCACGTAGGGAAAGAACTTGAGGGCGGCCCTGGCCCACTCGCTGCTCACGATCGCTGCCAGGAGCGAATGCAGCGTGAGCCAGGATTCGTGCAGGGTGAGCAGCGTGTCCATTGGCGCCCCGTCAGCCGGCGGGATCGCGCAGCATGCTCATCAGAACGCGGGCGCCGAGTGCGGCTTCGGGGATATCGCCAGAGTTCCTCGCCGACACCGCGATCTCGATCCTCTGGTCGTCGCTCGTCAGCGTCTTGCCGAGCGCGGCGATGCGCTGCAGCAGCACCTCCATGCCCGCGGGCGAGGTTTGCGGCAGCAGCAGCCAGCAGTGGCTGTCGCTCTCGCGCATGAACAGGTCTGTGGTGCGGATCAGTGTCCGCAGTCTTTGCGCCAGGGCGTCGAACAGCTGCACGAGCCGCTGGCGCGGCAGCCGGGCGGCGAGCTCATGCACGTTGGCGAATGTGAGGCAGACGACGCCGAACTGCACCTCCGGGTGCCGCCGGGAGACATCGATCAGCCAGTCCAGCGTTTGCAGAAAATACTCCGGTCGCGCATGGCTGAACTCGTCGATGAGCTTGAACACATCGCCCATCTGTCCGGTGCGGGCAGTCAGCTCCCCGGCGGCGGTCAGCTTCAGGCCATAGAAGCGTCGTTGCGAAAGCGCATCCGGCGCCATGCTCGTCCGGCACTGCAGGCAGCGCGCCTTGACCTCGGGCTCGGTGAAGCGAGCGTGGCACGTTCGGCAGGAAAGTGTCTCCAGCGCGCGATCGTAATCGACGCCGATGTGCCGCAGCCGGGCGTTGCAGTGAGGGCACAGCAGCGCGTCATGACGCAGAAAAGTCTCTTGCGTGTCCACGTGACCGCACGCATAACAGTGGAGGAAGTTCTGCTCGCCGATGTCGATGCCGCCGCACTGTGGGCAGTGTTCCACGAACAGCAACTGCCCGGCGCCGCATCGATGGCAGGCATGGATGCGTTCGATGAGCGTCGTGTTCTCGAGGAGGCCGCGGCTGCGCAGGCGATCGATCAGCTCGAACCCGTCCTCGCCGGGTGCGCAGCAGGTATCGGCCACCGGGTAGTGGCAGATGCGCGTGTCGCGCCATTCGATGACGGGAGTGAGAATGTGTTTCGGGCGCAGGTGGAGAAAGGCAAGCAGCCGTTCCTCCGAGGTGGCGGTCGGCTGGCCGGCATCCGCGGCGCGCTGCGCCATCTCCGAGGCGTGGCGGGCAGCGGTGGCGGTATCGGCAGCGACACCGTCGCTGAGCTGCATCGCATGGGCCCCGAACGGGCGGTCGAGCAGCACGGGCTTCAGGCCGAGGCGGGCGTCCCGTCGCAGGATGTGCAGCCACTCGATGGCCTGCGTCTCATCGACCGGTGCCAGCACGATCGCCTCGGCGGCGAAATCCGAGGTGAGGAGTTCTTCGGCGTCCTGAAAGTGCAGTGCCCCCTGCCAGGCTGCCGGGGAGATCGCAGAGCCCGGGTGGCTCGTGCCTACCAGCGCGACGGTCGCTCGAGCAGCGGGTGGTTTGGCATTGGGAAGGGCGCTCACGCCGGATATTGTCAAGCGTGCGTCCGGCGCTGTGACGGAACGCCGTCACGGATTTCGGCAGCTACTTATGTCGCACTGTGACCGTTCTGCGGAGGTGGTTCACACTTCGGGAGGGCGGAGCGGGTGCCGGATCAGCACGCTTACCCCAGCGCTTCGCGCAGGGCGCTCATCTCCTCTCCCGACTCCTCGAGCAGCGCCTGGCAGGCGGGGGCATCCAGCCCGAGGCGCTGCAGCGGCTTCGACTCGTTCACGCAGTCCGCGAGAGCCTCCGGGTCACCGATATCGGCGAGCAGGGTGCTCGCGAGCAGGACATCGGCGAGTCCGGGAGTGCCGCGCGTCGCGAGCTCGTAGTTCTCGGACTCCTGCACCGCCTGCACGATCTCCTCGGCGATGCCCCAGTTCTCGAGCAGCGCCGTGGCGATGCTCCGATGCCACGCGCGCTCGATCGCCTGATAGGCCGAGGCGTCATGGAACAACGAGCGGTGCCGGCTGGCGCGGGTCAGAATGTAAAGTCGCCCCACCCCCTGGAGCAGGCCCGCCAGCATCGCCGTATCCGCGCTCACCGCGGTCAGGCGCCGCGCGATGACGAAGCTCAGGCACGCTACCTGCACGCAGCGGCGCCAGAGCACGCCGAGCTGTGCTTCAAGGCCGCGCAGCGTCGGCGCCTCACGCAGCTGGCGTACCGCGAAAGCGATGGTGGCGGTGCGCACGGTGTCGATGCCCACGCGGGTGACGGCCGCGCGCAGGTCCGTGACCGGCACGCCCGCGGGGTTGAGCGCCACGGAGTTCGCCATGCGCACGAGCTGCGTGGCGAGCACGGGTTCGGCTCCGAGGACCCTGATGATGCGCGTGGTGTCGGTCTGCTCGTCGCTCAGTACGCGTTGAATCCGCATGACGATGTGCGGAAACCCCGGCAACTCGACCTTGCCGCCAGAGAGCTCGGCGGCGAGCGCCTGCACGAACGTGAAGGCGATGTCGCGCTCGGTGGGGACCGCGCCGAAAGTTCCGGTTGAATCGATGAATTGAGGCTGCATGAGCGGGATCGCGCCGGTGGCATCAGACGCCTAGCGCTTCGCGCAATGCGTCTATTTCGTGTTGAGACTCTTCGATCAGCTTCCTGTACCCCGCGGCGTCGATCTGCATGCGGCGGCACGCCGCCACGTCCTGCATGTTGAGCTCCAGGGTCTCCGGATGGTCCTTGAATGAGCACAGCAGGTGGCTGATCGTGAGCACGTCGGCGAGATCCGCGGGGCCGGCGTGCTTGCGTCCGAGATCCTCGTACTCGCTCACCGCCAGAACGATCTCCTCGGCCATTTCCCAGTTCTCGAGCAGCGCCTTGGCGATCGAGGCATGCCAGTCGCGCTCGATGGAGTTGTAGATCGCCTCGTCGGCGACCAGCAGCGGATACTTGCCGGCGCGCGTCAGAATGTAAAGCTTGCCGATGCCGTGCAGGAGGCCGGCGAGCATGGCGGTATCGGGGTTGACGCGGCTGAAGCGCTTGGCGACCACATAGGACATGGCGGCGACCGCGGCGCTGCGCTGCCACAGATCCTCCAGCGGCCGCTCGAGTCCCTTCAGGTCGGCGGACTTCTTCAACTGCGACATCGCGAAGGCGATGGCGGCGGAGCGCACCATGTTGAACCCGAGCCGGGCGATGGCGCTGCGCAGGTCGGTGATGGCACGGCCGCTGAAGTTGATGGCCGCGGAATTGGCGATCTGCAGCAGGCGCGCCGCCAGCATGGGCTCGGAGCCGACGACCCGCGTGACCTTGTCCTGGGAGACCTCATCGTCCGAGAGCACCTGGCGGACGCGCAGGGCGATGTCGGGGAAGCTCGGCAGCTCCACTTTGCCCTCGGAGAGCTCCGCGGCTAGGGCCTGCACGAAGACGAAGACCTCGGGATTGCCGGCCTGAGCGGAGGTGTCTCGCGCGGGACTGTTCAAGCGTCTGCCCTCGTTACCTTTTCTGTATCGGCAAGCCGATGCTCGGCTTGATCCATGCATTGCGCCAGTGCGCGGCTCACGGTTCAGGCCTCTCGCGAGGCGGCCGCGCGCGAGTCGCGGGTGATGTCCGTGGCTTCGGCGAGCTGGCGTATCCGGGCGGCGACATTCTCCAGGGGCACCACGTGCTGCGCCGCCCCCAGGGCGACGGCCTCCCCGGGCATGCCCCATACGACGCTCGTCGCCTCATCCTGGGCGATGGTATGGCTGCCGCCGTCGAGCATTTCCTTCAGACCCCGCGCGCCGTCCTTGCCCATGCCCGTGAGCAGTGCGCCGATGGCATTGCGGCCGGCGTTCTGCGCCACGGATCGGAACAGGACGTCCACCGAAGGCTTGTGCCGGTTGACCGGCACCCCGTCATCGAGGCGGCAGACGTAGCGGGCGCCGTCGCGCACGACCAGCAAGTGGCGGTCGCCGGGGGCGATATAGGCGTGGCCGGCAAGGATGTGCTGACCGTCCTCGGCCTCGCAGACCGACAGGGCGCAGCAGTCGTTCATGCGTCGTGCGAAGGGACCGCTGAAAGCCTTGGGAATGTGCTGCGTGATCACCACGCCCGGACTGTCCGGGGGCAGCCGCGCGAGGACCTCCTTGATGGCCTCGGTGCCCCCCGTGGAGGCTCCGATCGCAATGATGCGGTCCGTGGTGCGCAATTGCTTCGAACCGGCCGACCTGGGCAGCACCGCATCGGCGCTGTGCGCGGGCCCGGGTAAGACCGGGGGGCGCTGCGGGGCGAGGGCCTTGACGCTGGCGAGAGCCGCCGTACGGATCTTCTCGACGAGCTCGTCGCGATAGTCCATCAGCGTTGCCGCGAGGTCGATCTTCGGCTTGGACAGGTAGTCGACCGCGCCGAGCGCCAGCGCATCGAGGGTCACGTCGGCGCCACGCTCGGTGAGCGAGGACACCATGACCACCGGCATGGGCCGCAGGCGCATGAGGTTGCGCAGGAACGTGATGCCATCCATGCGCGGCATCTCGACGTCGAGCGTGAGCACATCTGGGTTCAAACGCTTGATCTTCTCGCGTGCGGCATGGGCGTCGGCCGCGACCCCGACCACTTCGATATCGGGCGCGGAGCCGAGCATCTCGGTGAGCAGGCTCCGTACGAGCGCCGAGTCATCGACGACGAGCACGCGGATGCGCCCGGCGGCGGCCGGGCCGCCGGCCGAGCGCATCGGGATGCGGCTGATGCCGGTCATTCGAACAGCTCCACATCGCCACCGGCAGCCTGCTTGCCGAGGCTCTCCATGTAGAGCTGCTCGTGACGGCTGATGATCCGGTTCTCCACCGGGCGAAGCTTGCGCAGCCGCGCCCGGCCGCTCACGGGAAAGTAGATCACCTTGCGGGGGTTGGTGCCGCCGAGATCCTCGGCCGCCACCTTGTAGCCCTCGAGCGCCATGTAGTTGCGGACGAACTGAATGTTCCGGCCGCCGACATCGGTCATTGCCGCCAGGATCTGTCCGCCGCCGAACAGCTTGATTTCCAGTCGTTCGCGCACCGCACCGAGCTTCAGCAGGTCGTTGATCAGGCTCTCCATCGCATATGAGCCGTAGCGTGTGGCGAGACCGATGGCCGGGTCGAGCCAGTCGTTCGGTCCTACCGCGGCATCCTCGGGCAGCATGAAATGATTCATCCCGCCGAGTCCGCGGACCGGATCGCGCACACACGCCGAAACGCACGAGCCGAGCACGGTGCTGATGGCCTCATCGCTGCGGGTGACGTAGTACTCCCCGGGCAGGATCTTCACCGCCCAGCAGCCGTTTTCCCTGTCCCAGTAGCGCTGGAAGTGCGCAAAGCCGGGCAGGGGCGGCGGCGGCGGAGCGGCTTCTGGCGGCCGCATCGCCGCAAGCCTCTCGTGCGCCTCGCCGTTCGCGCGCGCGAGCCCCTGCTTGCGGGCCGCGAGCTCAGACCCGCCGGTAGATGGTTTTACCAATGAGCCCATAACTCTCGCAGACCTTGAAGAGACTTTCGGAATGACCGAGAAACAGCAGATCCCCGGGGCGCTGCAGCCGGCAGATGCGCCCGAACAGATCGCGCTGCGTATCCTTGTCGAAGTAGATGATCACGTTGCGGCAAAAAACCACGTCCAATGGTCCCTTCATCGGCAGCGGATGCATGAGATTGAGCTGCTTGAAGGTGACCAGGGAGGCCACTTCCGGGGCGACCCGGTGGCTCAAGGTGCGTCCTTCCCGATGCTCGGTGAAGAAGCGCTCGCGACGCTGCGCCGAGAGGCTCGCGGTGCGCTCCAGTGGATAAACGCCGCGTCGGGCGCGCTCGAGCACCTCCGAGTCGAGATCGGTGGCGAGGATGCGCACGTCCCAGCTGCCCGGATGGGGCAGTGTCTCGAGCAGCGTCATCGCGATGGAATAGGGTTCCTCGCCGCTCGAGCAGCCGGCCGACCAGATGCGCAGCCTCCGCGGGGCGCGCGGATTGGCGACGAGCGGCTCGAGCCACTGCTCGCGCAGGTACTGGAAATGGTGGGGCTCCCGGAAGAACGCGGTCAGGTTGGTGGTGATGGCGTTGCACAGCTCGGTGAGCTCGCACTCATCCCGGGAAAGCAATTCCCGATACTCCGCGAAGCTCCTCAGGTGCAGCGTCCGCAGGCGCCGCGTCAGCCGGCCATACACCAGCTCGCGCTTCTGCTCGGTCAGGTGGATTCCGGTGAGCGACTTCACCAGCGCGCGCAGCGCCTGGAAGTCATCCTCGTCGAATTGGAACTCGCGCAGGCGCTGCGTGGCGACATCCGGTATGGACACGGCGGACCTGGTCAAAACAGCTCGACGCTGCCTTCGTCCGCGTGAAGCTGGACGTGGCCGCAACCCGTCTCGTCCGGCATCAGCAGATTGAACAGCGTGCGATGGGATTCAGAGGTGAACCGGGCACGCAGCGTCTCGCGCAGCGCCGGCCAGCCCGGCGAATCCTCGCGCACGGTCGCCTCGGCCGCCACGCGCACGAGCAGATCGCGCACCTGCGTGAGCTGCTGGATCATCCGGTCATGGAACTGCAGGCCCTCGATGCAGGCGGAGACATCGCGCGCCGAGGGCGCCTTGCCGGCTGTCATCTGCCCGGCGATGCGCATGAGCGCCTGACCGAGAGTTTCGACCGGCCGCTGGGACTCGCCCATCGCCAGCTCGAGGAGCGCGGCGGCGGTCTCCGCGCAGCGCACCAGATCGGAGTGCGCGCCAGCGGGGTGTGGCGCAATTCCCGATGCCGGCTGTTGCGTGTGTGTGTGTCGCTTCATGTCTGACCGTCGTTGCTGGGCCACACGGCATCGGCGCACGCGTAGCGGACCTATCGATCCGCCTCCGGCGCGTGCTGCCGGGGGCGGATCGGGCATCAGGCCGGTGATTGCGCGGGCTGGCACCTCAACTGTGTTTCGATTTGAAAGCCACGACCTGCTTGTTGAACTCGGCGGCGATGCGCTGCAGCTGATCGACCGCCGCATTGTGCAGGCTCACCTGGTCATCGGAGCTCATCTGATTCTGACGCACCTCGAAGTCGAGGCACTTCAGATACGTCTGAACGTCGTGGTTGTATTCCTGGATCGTCTGCATGGCCGTGAGCATCTGCTGCTTGCTGGCCGTGGTGCCGTCGGGAATCTTGCTCGGCGCCGGGGGCAGTTGACAGTTCGCATAGGCCGCCGGCGCGCCCAGGGCGCAGGCGACCGCCAGGGTGATCAGGAGTCTTCGGGGTGCGTTCATGCGGGAGAACCTCGATGCAAGCGTTGAGAGAAGAGTCGAAGATCGATGCGGCGCGGCTCAGCTGAGCACTTTGGCGACCGTGGCGAGCAGTCGCTCTGGATTGAATGGCTTGACGAGCCAGCCGGTGGCGCCCGCGGCCTTGCCCTGCTGTTTGCGCTCGACGGTCGCCTCGGTGGTGAGCACGAGAAGCGGCACGAACCGGTATCCCGCCCGCGAGCGCAGCTCCCGCACCAGGGTGATGCCGTCCATGTTCGGCATGTTGACGTCGGTGATGACGAGATCGAACTTCTGCTTCTCCGCGATCTCGAGCGCTTCGACCCCGTCGGAGGCCTGCTGAACCTGGTGGCCGGCGCCGGTGAGGGTGATGCCGACCATCTGGCGCATCGCCGCCGAGTCGTCTACCGCGAGTATCCGTGCCATCGTCGCGCTCCAAAGTGTGTATCGAGTGGGGTCATGGTCAGAATTCCTGCCAATCGGAGTCTTCAGTGGTGGCGGCGGCCTGTGCGCCGCCGCGCGCGGCAACGGCCGCCAGCTTCGGTGCCGCGCGGGGCGGGACCGGGACGGTCACGCCGGCCTTGCGTTCGGCCCAGGGCCGGCTCGCCTTGCGTCGCTCCGCGGCGGGCGCCGGCTTTTTCGCGGTGGCGGCGCCGGAGGTGCCGGCGCGCGGCGCGCCGGAGCGCTCCACGCGGTCCGGCCGCGGCGCCTGGGAGCTGACCGCGCCAACATCGTAGCGGGCCAGGATCTCATTGAGGCCGCCCACCTGCTCGACCATCGATTGGGAGGCGGCCGTCGCCTGCTCGACGAGCGCGGCATTCTGCTGCGTGAGCTCATCCATCTGCATGACGGCGCGATTGACCTGCTCGATGCCCGCGGACTGCTCCCGCGATGCCGCGGCGATCTCGGCCACGATGTCCGAGACCTTCTTGACGGCAGCGACGATCTTCTCGAGCGTCTGGCCCGACTGGGTGACGAGCACCGAGCCGTCCTCGACCTTGCGCACCGAGTCCTGGATGAGGCCCTTGATCTCCTTGGCGGCCGTGGCCGAGCGGCCGGCGAGGTTGCGCACCTCGCTCGCCACCACGGCGAAGCCGCGGCCCTGCTCGCCCGCGCGGGCCGCTTCCACCGCGGCATTGAGGGCAAGGAGATTCGTCTGGAAGGCGATCTCGTCGATCACGCCGATGATGTCGGCGATCTGCTTGGATGCCTGGTTGATGTCCGACATGGCAACGACCGCCTGGCCGACCACGGCGCCGCCCTTCTCGGCCTGCTCGCGCGCGGCAAGGGCCAGTTGGTTGGCCTGGGCGGCGTTGTCGGCGTTCTGCTTGACCGTGGTGGTCATCTCTTCCATCGACGAGGCGGTCTCCTCGAGCGAGGAGGACTGCTCCTCGGTGCGCTGCGAGAGATTGGCGTTGCCCGCGGAGATCTCATCGGCGCCCCGGTGCACTTCGGCGGCGACCTGCTTCACCCGTGAAACCACCTCCGCCATGTTGTCGGCGAGGCGATTGATCCCGGAGCTCATGACCTGGAAGAAGCCACTCTTGCCGGCGGTCTCGAGCCGCCGACCGAGCTGCCCGGCGGTCACCGCGGAGAGCATCTGCTGCATCTCGCGCTCCACGGCGACCTCCTGCGTCCGATCGGTCCATTCCATGACGGTGCCGATGCGCTCGCCGGCGTCGCTGAACACCGGATTGGTGACCGTGCGGTAAGTGCAGTCGCCGAGCTCTCGCGGGCTGATCCGGGAGTCGCTGAGGGCATCGAGCGCGCGACGCTCCTCGGCAGGTTCGGGCGCGAGCGCCTCGAGGCCGGCCCCGCGCAGGTTCGCGACGTCGAAATCGCGGAGGGCCTTGCGCATCTCGGTCTGGTTGCGGCTGAAGGTGGCCTGCGCGGTGTCGTTGAGATAGATGATGCGGTGCCCGGCGTCAGCCAGCACCACCGAAGTGGACACTTTGTCGAGCGCCTGGCGCACGCGGGCGTTCTCGGCGGCGACCAGTCGCTCGTTCTCGATCTGGGTGCGCAGCTTCCCCTGCATCTCATCGAGGGAGCGCAGCACCTGGTTGGCCTCGTCCGTTCCACTGACCTCGATCCGGCTGTCGTAGTGACCGCTCGCGATCCGTTCGAAGACGGAAATGGCGCGGCGGATGAGCACGGTGAGGGCGCTCGAGATGATCCAGGAGAGGGCGATCGCGAAGAGCATCGCGGCGAGCGTCACGCCCACCGTCAGGGCGCGGGAGGCCGTCACCTGCGACAGGCGATGCCGCACGGCGCCGTCCATGCTCGAGTAGCTGGCATCGAGCAGCCGCTGCAGACTCGTGTTGACCGTCTGGGAGTTGGCGAACAGCTCCGCGGTGGTGACGGTCATCTTCTGCGCGTCGAGAATCCTCGTGTGAATGAGCGCGAATGAGGAATTGAACGCGACCAGCGCGGAGCGCAGCATGGGGGCGATCTTCGCGCGCGCCTGGCTCGAGGCGCCGTTCAAGTCGCGCGTGGCTTGCGCGAAGTCCGCAAGGACCTGATCATGGTAAATCTGAATGGCACGTTGATCGTTGCCGCCGAGATAACCCTTGATGGCGGCGCTGGTGGCATACCACTGCACCTCGCCGGAGGCGATCAGGGCATCGGGTACGTCGCGAGTGGCGACCTGGATGAGCGCCGCGGTCTGCGGGGAGGGATCGACATTGAGCGCCGAGCGCGCAACCACCAGCCGCCCCAGGGCGACGATCTTGCCGACGAGCGCATCATGCTCGCTCACGGCCTGATCCGCGGTCATCTTGGATTCGCCGTTCTTCAGCGAGTCCCAGCCGCTCTTGATGGCCTGCCATCTGCTCGTGACATGCAGTTTGCCGCCCACCGCGGAGTCGATGGCATCGACCGCCGACAGGAGCTTGTCCATGCGCGCCTCGGAGGCCGCCACATCGCTCGCGCGGGCCGCATCGCCGGTGAGCTGCGCAAACAGCTGACTGCGGTGATTCGACACTTCGGCGAGCACGGCGCCGAGATGGTGCGCGTAGCGGGCGCCGTCGAGCTCACTGCGGGCCTGAGACACCTCGCGATTGGCGGTGCTGAGGTAGAACACTCCGAGCAGCGCCGTCGGCACCGCCATGGCCACCACCAGCAGTCCGAGCTTCTGCCAGAGCTTCAGACGGTTTAGAAATTGCATGGGCGGAAGTCCTGATGCTGAGACGTGGATCGGGCGGCGTTCTCGTGCAAGTTCATCGGCTCTCACCCGCGGCGACTTTAGCCGTCCGCTCGGCTGGGGCCTCGGCGGCGTGCCGCTCGCCATGGGGCCCGTTCTGCGCCGAAGCGGACAGCTTGAATCGCGCCAGCGTCTCGTTGAGATCGCGCACCTGGCCGGTCATGACCTGGGAGGAGGCGATGGTTTCCTCGACGAGCGCGGCGTTCTGCTGGGTGATCTGGTCCATCTGCATGACCGCACGGTTGACCTGCTCGATGCCGGCCGACTGCTCGCGAGAGGCGGCGGCGATCTCGGCGACGATGTCCGACACCTTCTTGACGGAGGTGACGATCTCCCCGAGGGTGTGCCCGGAGTCGGTGACCAGCTGCGAGCCGTCCGCCACTTTCCTGACGCTGTCCTGGATCAGGGACTTGATCTCCTTGGCGGCCGTGGCCGAGCGGCCCGCGAGGCTGCGCACCTCGCTCGCCACCACGGCGAAGCCGCGGCCCTGCTCGCCGGCGCGGGCGGCCTCGACCGCCGCATTGAGCGCGAGGAGATTCGTCTGGAAGGCGATCTCATCGATGACCCCGATGATGTCGGCGATCTTCTGCGCCGACTCATCGATGCCGGCCATGGCGTGGACCGCCTTACCGACCACGGCGACGCCCTGCTCGGCCTGATCGCGCGCGGCGAGCGCCAGCTGATTGGCCTGGGCGGCGTTGTCGGCGTTCTGTTTGACGGTGGTGGTCATCTCTTCCATGGACGAGGCGGTTTCTTCGAGCGAGGAGGCCTGCTCCTCGGTGCGCGTCGAGAGGTTCGAGTTGCCCATGGTGATTTCCTCTGCGCCGAGGAATATCTCGCGTGCCGAGGCCTTAACCCGCGCGACGACCTCGGCCAGGTTGTCGGCGAGGCGATTCACGCCCTCGCCAAGGGCGGCGAAGAATCCCGACTTGTTCTCGGCGCTGATACGCAGTGTGAGGTCATCGCCGTTCACGGCGGCGAGAACGCCCTGCAATTCCTGCTCGACCCTCATTTCCTGGGTCCGCTCGGTCCACTCCATCACCGTGCCGAGACGCTCGCCATGCTCGCCGGTCACCGGGTTGGTCGTGACGCGGAAGTTGAGCTGCCCGAACACGCGCTCCTCGCTGCGTGCGCCACGCAGTGCATCGAGGGCACGCCGCTCTTCCGCCGGGGAGCTCGAGAGCGCCTCGAGGCTCGAGCCGCGTAGCGCCGCCGGATCGAACCCGGAGAGGCTGCGGCGGAACTCCGCGGCATGGCGCGTGAAGCCGGTCTCGGCCGCTTCGTTGACATAGATGATCCGGTGCTGCACGTCCGCGAGCAGCACGCCAGTCGATGCCTTGTCGAGCGCCCGGCGTATGCGCGAGTTCTCCGCCGCCACCGCGCGCTCGTTCTCGATCTGCGTGCGCAGCTTGGTCTGCATGCCGGCGAGGGCCTGCAGTACCTGCCCGAGCTCATCGCTGCGCGTGGTCTCGATATCACTGTCGTACCGGCCCGCTGCGATGCGCCCGAATACCTCGACCACGCGCTTCAAGGGATTGGTCAGAGAGTGTTCGGTCGTCCACGTCAGGGCGTGGATGAGGACGATCGCGAGAAGCACCAGCGCCAGGTTCAAGTCGCGCTGGCGGCCGAGAGTTGTGATGTGGCCGCGCGTCGCGGATTCGCAAGCCGCGCTGGCCGCGCCGAGCAGGCGACTCAAGGCGGCCCGGGCGCCGTGTCCTGCCTCATGGAGGGCGGCGGCGGTGATCTTGAGGTTGCTGGCATGGATGATCTGTGCGGCGATGGCGCCGTAGAGATCATCCGCCTGGCCGGCGGCCGCCTGCAGAGAATGATCGAGCGGCCGGCGGATCTTCGGTGATACCTGGCCCAGCGCGGCGCGAATCGCGGCGAAGTCCGCGAGCAGTCGCCCGTGGGCGATCTGGATGCCCATGTGGTCGTCCCCGCCGAGATATCCCTTCGAGGCCGCATCCTCCGCGTAGCGGCGCAGCGCCGCCTCGTCGGAGAGCGCGGCCGGCAGGTATTGCGAGGTCACCTCGACGAGGCTGCGGGTCTGCTGATCCGGATCGGAGGTGACGCGAGAGCCTGCGGCGACCGCATCGCGCAGGCGGCCGAGGCGGGCGAGCAGCGCCTCGTGGGCTGCAACGGCCTGCGCGGCGGGCTGTTTCGCGGGCGCGCCGGCCAGGCGGGTCCACTCGGCGCGAATCGCCTGGAAATCCCGGCGGACTCCGAAGCGCTCTCCGAGCTCGGTGTCGATGCGCGCGAGGTGATTCAGAGCATGAGCGGCATCCTGACTCGCGGCGAGCGCGGAAGACTCGGCGGCGGCATCGCCGCTCGAGGCAACGGCCACTCGGCCTTCGTGGGTCACGACCGCCGACTGGAACGCACCGATGGCGCTCAGGTAGCGGATGCCCTCGAGCTCGGCGCGAGTCTGGTTGAGCCTCCCGGTGGCGGAACGCCAGTAGAACACCCCCACCAGCACCGCCGGCAGGCTCATGGCGAGGATGAGTACGGTGATCTTCTGCCAGAGTTTGAGATGATTGAGGGTCAACTTGCCCATGTCGGTCAGCTCCCGGCGGCCATGCGCCGCGGTGCCGCGGCAAGTTCGTCGTGATCCCGAGCCGGCCCGTGATGCGCCTCGCTCTCGAGACGGTAGCGGGCCATGTTCTGATTGAGGTCCTGCGCGAGCCCGGCCATGTTGCGCGCCGCGCTCGTGGCCTGTTCCACCAGGGTGGCGTTCTGCTGGGTGAGCTCATCCATCTGCATCACCGCGCGATTGACCTGCTCGATACCGGCCGACTGCTCCCGGGATGCCGCGGCGATCTCGGCCACGATGTCCGAGACTTTCTTGACGGCAGTGACGATCTCCTCGAGCGTGTGACCGGACTGGGTCACCCGCGCCGAGCCGTCCTCGACCTTGCGCACCGAGTCCTGGATGAGTCCCTTGATCTCCTTGGCCGCCGTGGCCGAGCGGCCGGCGAGGTTGCGCACCTCGCTCGCCACCACGGCGAAGCCGCGGCCCTGCTCGCCCGCGCGGGCCGCTTCCACCGCGGCATTGAGGGCGAGGAGATTCGTCTGGAAGGCGATCTCGTCGATCACGCCGATGATGTCGGCGATCTTCCTCGACGAATGATTGATGTCGGACATCGCCGCGATCGCCTGGTTGACGATCACGCCGCCCTTTTCGGCCTGCTCGCGCGCGGCGACGGCCAGCTGGTTGGCCTGGGCGGCGTTGTCGGCGTTCTGCTTGACCGTGGTGGTCATCTCTTCCATCGACGAGGCGGTCTCCTCGAGCGAGGAGGACTGCTCCTCGGTGCGCTGGGAGAGATTCTCGTTGCCGCTCGAGATTTCATCGGCGGCGCGCTTGACCTCATGAGAAGTCGCCTGGATCCCCTCGACCAGGGAGGCCATGCTGTCGAGCAGGGTATTGATTCCCTCGGCCAGCGAGCGCAGCTCCGCATTCTCGAGCCGGGTGTCGAGGCGCCGGGCGAGATCCCCTTGCGCGGCGCCCTTGATCACTTCCTGGCTCGCCGCCACCGCGGCGCGCATCTGCCGGGCGAGACTGTCGTGCGCGGCTGCGCTCTCTCGAGGGGAGGCGAGCGCCTCATCGAGTTGCGAGCGCAGCGCCGCGGCCTCATCGCGCCGTGCGCGCAGCTTGCGCCCGAGCGCGAGGAGTTCGCCCGAGAGTGGCGAGTCCAGCTCCGGCGGCCCCTCGTGCGGCTCATCGAGCCGGTCCTCATTGAGCGATTGGGCGAGCGCGGTTGCGCGTTGCAGCCCGGACTGCACGGAGCGGGCGGCAAGCAGGCAGAACACGCCGCCGCCGAGCATAAGGGCGGCGGCCACTGCGAGCGCCGCCGTGCCTCCGAGGACGAGCGCCGCCGCGAGCGCGCACAGCGGCACCGCAAAGGCGAGCGCCAACCGTGAGGTCAACGAAAGTTTCTTCAGAGCATTCATCGCAGCCCTCGTGAGTTCACGCCGCGTGCGCGGCGAGTGCGGCATCGGCGCCGTCGCCGTCTGGCTCGCTGGCGCTGCCCGACATCGAGGCGAGATCGCGGCCTATCAGCCGATCGATATCCAGCAGCACGACCATGCGCTCGGACACCGTTACCAGGCCGAGGAGGAAATCGGTCGCGCCTCGCTCGCCGAGCTCCGGAGCAGGCTTGACCTCCGCGGAGTTGACGTCGACCACGTCAGAGACGCCATCCACCACGACGCCGAAATCGCGCCGTCCGGATGGAGTGACCACCGACATCACGATGATCACGGTGACCGCGGTGTATTCGGCGCGATCGAGCGCGAAGCGCATCCGCAGGTCCACGATCGGCACGATCGAGCCACGCAGATTGAGCACCCCGAGCACGTGCGGCGGGGAGTTGGGAATCTTGGTCACCGCCGACCATCCGCGGATTTCCTGCACCCGCAGGATATCGACTCCGTAGGTCTCCTCGCCGAGCACGAAGGTGAGGACCTGGCGGGACTCGCCCGATCCCTGCTGCCGATCAGTGGTATTGCTTGACATGAATATGACTCCTGGCCCGTGCCTTCGGTTTCAGGCCGCCGCGCGCATCGATGCGACGCGAATGAGACCTGGGACATCGAGAATCAGCGCCACCGAGCCGTCCCCGAGAATGGTCGCGCCGGAGATGCCGTCGATGTGCCCGTAGTTCGCTTCGAGGGATTTGATGACCACCTGCTGCTGGCCGAGCAGATCGTCGACGAACAGACCCACCCGCCGGCCGTCGCCCTCGGCGACCACGACCAGGCCCTCGTGCAGCGCACTGGTGCGCGGCTCGACGCCGAACAGTTCGTGCATGCGGATGATGGGCACGTAGTCGCCGCGGAACGAGAACACCTCGCCCTGTCCGGACAAGCGCGTCGCCTGGCTCGCTTTCAGCTGCATCGACTCGACGATCGATATGAGCGGCACGATGTAGGTCTCGGTGCCGACCGCGACGGATTGGCCGTCAACGATGGCGAGGGTGAGGGGCAAGGTGATGGTGAAGCGCGAGCCGCGCCCGGTCTCGCTCGCCACCTCTATCTTGCCGCCGAGCTCCTTGACGTTGCGGCGCACGACGTCCATGCCGACACCGCGACCGGAAACATCGGTGGTCTTCTCCGCGGTGGAAAAGCCGGGCAGGAAGATGAGCTCGTAGATCTCGGCGTCCGAGAGCTGGTCGTTCGCGCCGATGAGACCGCGGGAGCGCGCCTTGGCGAGAATGCGTCCCTTGTCGAGCCCGCCGCCGTCATCGCTCACCTCCACGGAAATGTTGCCGCCGCGGTGGGTCGCATCCAGGTGGACCGTGCCGGCGGCGGGTTTGCCGGCGGCGACTCGCACATCGGGAGCCTCGATGCCGTGATCGATGCTGTTGCGCACCAGGTGAACCAGCGGGTCGCCGATCTTCTCGAGCACGGTCTTGTCGAGCTCGGTCTGCTCCCCGGTGAGTTTCAATTCGATCTGCTTGCCGAGCCGCTGCGCGAGGTCGCGCACCATGCGCGGAAAGCGGCTGAAGACGAAACTGATGGGCAGCATGCGCACGCGCATGACGCTTTCCTGCAGCTCGCGCATGTTGCGCTCGAGCTGCGCGAGACCGGCACGCAGCCGCTCGCCATGCGGGCCTTCGATCTCGGTGCCGAGCTGGCCGAGCATCGCCTGGGTGATGACCAGCTCGCCCACGGTGTTCATGAGCTCATCGATCTTCTCGACGCTCACTCGAATCGAGCCGGAGTCCCCGAGCGCGCTCACCGTGGCTTCGGGCTTTGCGGCCACCTCCGGGCGAGGATGCGTGGTGAGGGTCGCGGGCGGGGCCGCCGGCTCGGCGCTCGCGGTGTGCGCAGCCGGGGAGGCGGCAGGCTTGGCGGCGGCCGGCGCCACCGCCGCAGGAGCGGACGCAGGGGGAACGGTTGCCGGCGCCGGCGCCGCGGCACCCTCGTCGGGCCGCAGACGTCCGATCGTGAGCTCGCAGTCGCCCTCCGCCCATTCGAAAACCTGACGGATCGCCTCCTCGGGGACATCTCCGGGGATCTCGAGCGTCCAGGCGAGATGGCAGTCCTGGGGATTGATGTGCGCAAAGGGAGGCAGCTCCTGCGCATCGAGCTGCACGCGCAGCTCGGCGAGTTCGGCGAGCTCGCGCAGCATGCGCAGCGGGTCGTTGCCGCGCGCCATGAGTTCGCGAAACGGGCGGAAGCGGATCTGCCAGCGTGCCGGGACCGCCGGGGCGCTCTCCCCGGTGGGCGGCGCTGCGGCCGGGGGAGGGGGCGGGGCGAGGGTCTCGCTCTTGCGCACGATGGCGACTTCCAGGTCGAACTGCAGATCCGACACGCGCTGCGCGTCGATCGGCTGTTTGGCCTGGACCGCGCGCAGCATTGCGCGCATGACGTCAACCGACTTCAGCAGCAGATCTGACACCGCGACCGTCACCGCCATGCCGCCGCTGCGCAACTCATCGAGCAGGGTTTCCAGGCTGTGGGTGAATGAGGCGATGTCGCTGAAGCCGAAGGTCGCACTGCCTCCCTTGATGGAGTGTGCGACGCGGAAGATGGTGTTGATGAGCTCCGGATCCGGCGCGCCGACGTCGAGCTTGAGCAGCGCCGCTTCCATGCTGTCGAGCGCCTCGAAACTTTCTTCGAAGAACGCGTCGTGAAACTGTGTCAGATCGACGGTCATCGGGGCTCTCCGGCGAGACCGAGCAGGTCGCTCATGCCAAGCAGCCGCGCGGCCGGCTCGAGCGCATGTTCCGCGCCGCGCCATGTGACGGCGCGCCCACCTATGCGTCGGTCGCGCACGAAGGCGGCGAGCAGCTGCAGCGCGGCGGTGTCGATGCGTTGCAGTGCGGAGGCATCGAGCGTCACGGCCCGAGGCTCATCGATGAGTCCGCTCAGCGCCTCTTTCAGCGAGTCCGCCTCGGCAAGCGTGCAGTCGGCGCTCAAGGCGAGCGAGTCGGACTGGGCCGCCGGGCCACGGTCCACGGGCGCACGCGGGGCGCGGCCGCGGCGTGCTTTGCGTGCCGGAGTCGATCGAGTGCGAGATTTCATAATCAAGGTAGCTATCGGCGAGCGCCGGATCGGCTTGAGCGGCGCGTCACGAAACTTGACGCAGTTCCGCTCGCGACGGGCCGTGCAGCCGCCGCACGAGCTCCGCCTCGGTGCGCGTGAGACCGCAGCCGGAAATCAACTCCTCGCCGCTCGCGCCGGCGCGGGCGAGACGGATGGCGATCTGATAGCCGGGCGGGGCGCCATGGGCGGGCGCGGCCCGGTTCACCGGCTGATCGATGCGTTCCGTGAGCTCGGTCACGGATTGGGCGTTGGCCGCCAGAGTGTTTCTGATCTCGGCGAGCTGCTCGAGCAGGAGTTGATTCTGGGCGAGGATCTGCTCGCTCTGGCGGCGCGCGGCGCGCCGCCAGGCGGTGAAGGTCACGGCCGCGAGGAAGAACGAGAAGACGAGGAACACCGCCCGGCCCACGATGAGCAGGAAGTCGAGGTCCGGCAGGTTGATGTTCGGCAGATGCATGGCGGCCATGGCGGCGCCTCCTGTGAAGTCGGTCACACGATGCGCGGCCGCGACGGTCGACGACGGTTTACCGGCGCGGCAGCACCTCTCGCAGAAGGAGGTGCAGAAACCGTGCCAGGGAGTGCGAAGCGGGTGACCTGCCGCCGATCGTGCGCCGGCCCGGTGCCGCGGGCGGGTCAGGTGCCGGCGCCCGGCACCCAGGCGGGATCTAGATGTCTGGGCAGGCGCGTGGAGAGAACGAGCACCACGACGCGGCGGTTCGCCCGGCGGCCGACGGCGGTGGCATTGCTCGCGATCGGCTGCTGCGCGCCGAAACCGATCACCGCGAGCCGGCCCGGGTCGACTCCGTGGGCGGAGAGCACGTGCACGACGCTGCCGGCGCGAGCGGCCGACAGCTCCCAGTTGGAGTAGAACTGCAGCGTGCGGATCGGCAGGTTGTCGGTGAATCCCTCGACGCGGACGGGATTGGGAAATCGCGCGAGCGCGGCGGCGAGGCGCTGGATGACGGCTACGGCGTGCCCCGAGAGACGGGCACTGCCGCTTGGGAAGAGGATGTCGGAGCGGAACTGCACCTCGATCCGATCAGGCAGGCGCCGGATGACGACCTGCCGGTCCTTCACGAGCGCGGCCATCGCCCGATCGACGTTGTTTGCCACGCGATCGAGCGCCTTGTCAGCCGCTTTGATCGCCGCGTCCCGGGTTTTCAGCTTCGCGGCCTTCGCCGGCTGCGGATCGGGCGCGGCCACCGGCAGGGGCGTCAGGTAGGCGCGCGGCTGATTCTTGAGGATCGCCTGCTGGACGATGCTCATGCGGATGTCCGCTCCCGAACCGCGCCGCTTGTGTCCGACCTGGATGGGATCCAGGGTGCGCGGCTGACCGCGGAAGGCGGCGTACAGGGAGTTGGACAACACGCGGTACTTGCCGGCATTGACCGAGGAGATCGAGTACATCACCACGAAGAACGCGAGCAGCAGCGTGAGCAGATCCCCATAGGGAATCGCCCAGCGCTCGTGGTTCATGTGCTCTTCGGGGTGTCGGCGGATTCTGCGCATGCCGGTCTCGAGCGGCCCCTAATGCAGGTAGCCTTGCAGTCTCGTCTCGATCGAACGGGGGTTCTCGCCCTGCGCGATGCCCATCATGCCGTCCATGATCAGTTCGCGGAACTGCGTCTGGCGGTGGATGATTCCTTTCAGCTTGGCGGCTACCGGCAGGAAGAAGAGGTTGGCGAAGCTGATGCCGTACACCGTGGCGGTGAAGGCGGCGGCGATGCCGTGACCGAGCTGGGTGGGATCGGCCAGGTTCTGCAGCACGGCCATCAGCCCGAGCACTGCGCCGATGATGCCGAGGGTGGGCGAATAGGTGCCCGCGCTCTCGAAGACTTTCGCGGCGGTGATGTCGGCATGCTCGCGCATGTTCATGTCCACCGACAGCGCATTGTTGATGTGCTCGGGCTCATGGCCGTCCACCACCAGCTGCAGCGCCTTGCGCGTGAATTCGTCGCTTTCGCTCTCGATCATCGGCTCCAGACCGAGCAGTCCGCGCTTGCGGGCGGTGTTGCTCCATTCGACGATCTTGGTGACGAGGCCGCTGCCATCGCGGGACGGGGGCCGCAGCACCCAGGGGAACAGACCGAGCGCCCGCCGCATCACCGGCAGAGGCGTCTGGACGCAGATCGCGGCGATGGTGCCCCCGCCGACCACCACGAGCGCCTCGAGGGAGATCAGCGCCATGATCCCGGCGCCTCGCAATACGGCGCCGACCAGCACGGCGTTGACGGCGAGCACCAGTCCGATGATGCTCAGGATATCCATCGACGCCCCTTACATGCCGAGGCCGGAGAGCAACGCATCCACGTCAGTCTGGGCGGAGGCGACCTCGCCCTTGGTGACTCCGGGGACTACGGGCCCCTGTCCGGCGCTCGGATTCTCCCCGAGGGTGGCGTGCTCGACCATGTCTCCGGAGAGTCGGGTCAGGTTGCCGAGTGCGAGCTCGAGCTCCTCGACCAGCTTGATGACGCTGCGGATGATCTGTCCGGTGAGGTCCTGATAACCCTGAGCGAGCAGCACTTCGGCGAGATTGCGGCGGATCTGCTCGGAGTCGGTGCGTGCGGCGGGCAGGAACACTTCAAAGGCGCGCACCAGCGGCAGGAACGCCTCGATCGAGCGCACGATGCCTTCGAAGCCGGTAACCGGCACTCGTTCGCGAAAGGCAGCGAACGCATCGAGGAGCGCCGCCGCCTCGCGCGCGGTGCGCTCGGCCAGGGGACCGGACTGCTCGACCAGATCGAGTGTGCGATGCGCGGCCTCGTCGGTCATGTTGATGACGTGGGTGAGCCGCGTGCGCGCGTTCGGAATTTCGTGCTCGGCGAGGTCCGCGAGGCGCGATTCGATGCTGAACCGGTCGAGCGCCTTCTGCAGATCGCCGGTGAGCTTGCGGATCTCGGCGAACATCTTCGGTTCGCGAAGGTGCACGATGTGATCGACCGCCTTGAAGAATGCGGTTTCGTCGCCGCGCTCCAGCGCTTCGCCCAGGGTGTCGACGTAGGCGCCGTACTCGCTCTTGAGGACTGAGAAGTTCGACATCACGGCCTCACTTTCCGGCGCCGAGGATTTTGTCGAGCTTTTCCTTGAGCGTCTCGGCCGTGAAGGGCTTGATGACGTATCCGTTGACGCCCGCCTGGGCGGCCTCGACGATCTGCTCGCGCTTGGCTTCGGCGGTCAGCATCAGCACCGGCATCTTGGCGAGCTTCGCATCGGCTCTCACCGCCTTGAGCAGGTCGAGCCCGGCCATGCCGGGCATGTTCCAGTCGGTGATAAGGAAGTCGAAGTCCCCCGCCTGAAGCATGGGCAGCGCCGTCTTGCCGTCGTCGGCCTCGGTAACGTTCGAATAGCCGAGATCGTGCAACAGGTTCTTGATGATGCGGCGCATGGTCGAAAAGTCATCGACTACCAGAAATTTCAGATCTTTGCTCACTGCCTGCCTCGTATATTCTGTGGCGCCCGATCCGCGCGTCCCGCCGAGCTCGGCGCGACGGCGGGCGACAAGGGCGCCCACTGCCCACCATTTTGCAACCGCGGTGGCGTATGCATCATGCGCCTACGCTTCATCCTTCGCCGTGCCGCGGGTCTCACCGTGCCACTCCGCCAATCGTGCCTTGAGTCTCACGAGCGCCTGTCCGTGCAGCTGGCATGCCCGCGACTCCGTCACTTTCAGCACTGCGCCGATCTCCTTCAGATTCAATCCTTCGCTGTAATAGAGCGACATCACCAGCTTCTCGCGTTCCGGCAGACCCTCGACGGCCCGGGCCAGCGCCCGCCGGAACTCCTCGTCGGCGGTCTCGAGGAACGGGTCCGCCTCTCCCTCGATGGTCGCCGCCGCATCGTCGAGCGCCGCCAGGCGGCAGCTCGCCGCGTCCTGAACGATGGTGTGGTACTCCTCGATCGGCACACCCATTTGTTTAGCGATTTCCGTATCGCGCGCATCCCGTCCGGTACGCCGCTCGATCTCCTGGACCACTGCGGCCACCGCGCGCGCCTTGCGATGCACCGAGCGCGGCGCCCAATCGAGCTTGCGCAGCGCGTCAATCATCGCTCCGCGGATGCGGATGCCGGCGTACGTCTCGAAACTCGCGCCGCGGTCCGCCGCGTAATTCGAAGCCGCCTCGAGCAGTCCGAGCATCCCGGCCTGCATCAGGTCATCGATTTCCACGGACGGCGGCAGGCGGCCGGCCAGGTGGTATGCGATGCGTTTGACCAGTTCCGCATGGCGCGTAACGAGCTCGGCGGCGTTGCGCACCTCGTAGGGGGTGCGCGGCACGCCGTAGGCACCCGCGGCGCTCACGGCACCACCGCCAGGCGCGCGGGGTTGCGCCGCACCAGCCGCTCCACGAAGAACTCGATATTGCCCCGCGGACCGGGCGGTACTGGCCATGTATCGGCGGCCTGGGCCAGTTTCTTGAATGCGAGAGCCGAGGGGCTTCCTGGATAGAGGTCACAGACCGGACGCTGCTCGCGCACCGAGCGCTGCAGGCACTCGTCCTCGGGAATCTCGCCGGCAAATTCGAGAACCACGTCGAGAAATCGGGTCGTGACGCGTTCGAAGCGCTGAAAGAGCTCGCGTCCCATGCCCGATCCGCGCACGCGGTTGGTGAGAACGCGAAAGCGCTTGACCCCGTGATTGCGGCTGAGCACCTTGATCAGGGCGTAGCCGTCGGTGAGGGAGGCCGGCTCGTCGCAGATCACCACCAGGACCTGCTGCGCGGCCTGCGAGAACTGCTGCACGCCCTGGGCGATGCCGGCGGCGGTGTCGACGATCAGCACCTCGATCTGCGCGGCGAGCGAGCTGAACGCGCGCACCAGACCCAGGTGTTCCGCGGCGCCCATGCTCGCGAGGTCGGCGGCGCCGGAGGCGGCGGGCACCACGTGAAAGCCCTGGGGGGCCTTGATCAGCACCTCATCGATCGTGCGCTCGCCGGAGATGACGTGGGCGAGCGTGTAGCGCGGCGAGAGACCGAGAAACACGTCCGCGTTGGCCAGCCCCAGATCCCCGTCGAGCAGCACCACGCGCTTGCGCGCCGCGAGCGCCGTGGCGAGGTTGACGGAGACGCTCGTCTTGCCGACCCCACCCTTGCCGCCGGTGACGGCGATCACCTGCACCGGCTGCGCGAGGGACTCGAGTTTGGCGTTGTTGATCAGGCTGAGGTCAGGTGTTGGCATGAGACAGCTTTCCGAATCGTCGTCGCAGGAGGTCTTCATCGGCTGCCGCGCCGCTCGCCTTCGCGAGCCGCACGGCCAGGGTGATCAGATCGAGGGCGCGCGCCGGGGCGAGGTCCTCCGGCACCCGTTGGCCCTCGCTCAGATAGGACACGGGGAGCCGGGCGCGGATGAGCGCGGAGATCGCCCCGCCGAGGCTCGCCGCCTCATCGAGCTTGGTGAGCAGACACGAGGCGGGCTTGAGCGGCGAGAATCGCCTGACCGTTTCCTCGATCGCCCCCGCCTGGGTGCTGGCGGCGAGCACCAGCGCCGACTCGATCTGCGGACCGCACTCGGCCAGCACCGACAGTCGAGCGGTGAGTTGCGCATCGCGCACGCTGGTGCCCGGGGTGTCGATGAGGACCAGCCGCTGACGGCCCAGGCGCGCGAGCAGCTGCGGCAGGGCCTCGAAGCGCTCCGGCGCATGCACCGGAACACCAAGCAGCTGACCGAGGGCGAGCATCTGGTCCTGCGCGCCGATGCGTGTGGTATCGGAGGCGACCAGCGCCAGCTCCTTCGGCCCGTGACGCAGGATCCAGTGGACTGCGAGCTTGGCGAGCATGGTGGTCTTGCCGACGCCGGTGGCGCCGACGAAGGCGATGCGGCCGCCGCTCTCGAGCCAGCGATCGCCGGTCACGTGAAGGTATTGCGACAGGCCGGCGATGGCGAGGCGCCGGCCCTTTGCGAGGTCTGCCTCCGGGGGGAGCTGTCCGATCAGGTGGTCGGCGAGGTCCCGCTCGATGCCGATTTCGGTCAGCTCGCGAAGGAGCTCGGCCTGCACCGGATGGCGGCGGCTGCGCTCGTTCCAGGCGAGCTGCGCGAGCTGGGTCTCGAGCATGCGGCGCAGGGTTTTCAGCTCGCTCCCCATGTCCTGGCCCGCCGGCTCGAGGGAGATCGGGGGCGGGGCGGGCGAGGCGGTCGAGGCCGCCTCGATCCGGGCGGCGTCGAAGTCCACGGCGGCGGTGATTTCCACTCCCTGGGCGCTGCGCCGCGAGGAGAGGATCACGGCCTCCTCGCCGAGCTGCTCGCGGACCGCGCGCAGCGCCTGGCGCATGTCCGGGGCCGTGTGTCGTACGATCTTCATGGATTACCTGCCGACCGCGGTAACGACGCGGACCTTGCGGT
>DAIDHH010000042.1 GCA_027452045.1 Gammaproteobacteria bacterium | reverse complement strand
TTGCGCGGCGGCGCCCGGGCCGCGCTCCGCCACGGGGCGGAAGGCGATCATGCGCAGCAGCGTCATCTCGAAGCCGGTGCGCGGATCGGGGGCAAGCGCCAGGTCACGCCGGCCGATGAGGGCGGTCTGATAGTAAAGCTGCACGTCCTCCGCACCGATCGCCTCGGCGAGACGCGCGATGAGATCGGGAGCGTAGAGCTCATCGCCCTCGTAATCGCTCACCACCTGCTTGATCGCGATGCGCGTGAGGAGCGAGGCGAGCTCATCGAGCACCTGCGCATAGTCGGGGGCCCACTGCTCGAGCGACTGCGCAAAGCGGATCAGTTCGGACGCATCGCCCGCCGCGAGCCGCTCGGCGATCTGCACGACGTGATCGCGCGCCACGGTGCCGAGCATGGCTCGCGCTTCCGCCTCGCCCGCACGCCCACCGCCGAAGGCGATGAGCTGGTCGAGCAGTGACAAGCCATCGCGCATGCTGCCGTCGGCGGCCTGCGCCACCAGCGCGATTCCCGCGATCTCGAACTCAATGCCTTCCTTCTCGAGCACGCCCTTGAGGTGCTCGGCGATCTGCGCCGCCGGAATGCGCTTGAGATTGAACTGCAGACAGCGCGAGAGCACCGTCACGGGCAGCTTCTGCGGGTCGGTGGTCGCGAGCAGGAACTTCACATGCGGTGGAGGCTCCTCGAGCGTCTTCAGCAACGCATTGAAGGAATGCGTCGAGAGCATGTGCACCTCGTCGATGAGGTACACCTTGTATCGGCCCCGGGTCGGCGCGAACTGCACGTTGTCCAGTATCTCGCGTGTGTCATCGACCTTGGTGCGTGACGCCGCATCGACCTCGATGAGATCGACGAATCGGCCGGCGTCGATCTCGCGACAACTCGCGCACTCCCCGCAGGGCTCGGCGCTCGGACCGCGCTCGCAGTTGAGGCATTTGGCGAGGATTCGCGCAATGGTGGTCTTGCCCACCCCGCGGGTGCCGGTGAACAGAAATGCGTGATGGACCCGACCCGTCTCGAGTGCATTGACCAGCGCACGCCGGACATGGTCCTGGCCGACGAGCTCGGCGAACGTCCTCGGCCGCCACTTGCGCGCCAGCGCCGTGTAGGTTTCGCTCATGGATGCTTTGGGCTACCTGAAGCGCAATGGGAGGCGGCCCGCATCAGCGAGTGCTCCGGCACCCGACATCGCCGCTGCCGCTGCTGCCTTCCGGCCCTGACGGGGTTCACGACTGGTCGTCGCGGAGTAGCCGATACGGGCCACCATAGCCAAAAAAAACCCCCGCAATCCGGGGCTTACCCTCGTCCCGCGGCATCACGGCCGCATCGGATCCAGGGTCCAGGCCGCAATCATAGCAGCGGCCTAGACGCCGTGCCGAACGATCGCCCGGCTACGGCAAGGGTCACGCGGTGCGCTCGCGCCGCAGGCGCACGAGCATTCTCCAGGTCGCAAACGTAACGACCTGCAGCAGGGTCCCCGCCAGGACCGCGACCGGGAAAGTCCAGCCCGGCCGCGTGAGGATGAACGGCAGCAGGGCCACCGCGAGCGCGGGCGGCACGTGCAGATCGAGCAACCGCAGAATGCCCACCCCGGCGAGAATGCTCACCATGGCGCCGATCGGGCCCGCGCCGAGCTCGGTCACGCACAGCACTCCCACCGCGGCGGTCGAACCGCAGGCCGCAAGCAGAGCGAGCGGACGATCCGCCCAAGGGCAGTGCGAGGGGTGGGAGAACATCTCGAAGCCGATCACCACGAGGGGCGGAAACAGCACCAGGCGCAGGCCGGTGCGCTCGCTCGCCGCGCAGGCGAGAAGCAGAAAGAGGACGAAGAACGGCACCCAGCTGTAGTCACTCGGTGGCTGCTCGACCACATCATCATCCGGATGACGGGCGCCACCGACGGGCACGGGGAATCCGATCCGGCGCCAGAGCAGGGACAGTCCCGCGAGCAGCCCGGTGCCGATGAGGATGGAAGGCGGATACCACCGGCTGCGGATATCGAGCGCAAGCGGCATCAGGCCGGCGGAGATGGCCGGAGCGATGGGAGACCTCAAGACGGCGATTACCAGCACCGATGCGCCCACATCGAGCAGCACGGCGGGCAAACCGTAGGGCAGATGACGCACGATGAGCGTGCCGGCGATTGCGGTCAAAAGAGGCGTGACGAGGAGCATGAGCGGGGCTCGGGCCCACACCCCATGCGGCCGCTTGAGCACATCGTGGCTGAGCGCCCCGAGCTCCGGGAAGAGAACGTAGAAGACACCGCTCGTCTGCGCTATGAGGGCGATGAGCCCGATATAAAGAGCCGTGGCGGGCTCGGCGAGCCATGGGCGGCGCGCCCATGCGCTGCGTGGGGACGGCGGTAACGGCATCTCAACACACCTCGATCGCGATGCTGCGCACGATGTCGCCACGCCTCGCTCGACGATGCGTGGAGGACGCAGGACTCGGCCGGGACGCCGGCGAAGATTACCATCGGGATCGCACTTGGGCTGATTCACAGTGCGGACCGGGAGCGGTGCTCCCGCAAGGCGCCCCGGCCCGGCGCAATCGGGTGTGCCATCGCGCGGGAAGTAGTTCACATAATTTATCGAACGTTCCCTGTGACCCGCCCGCCGTAGTACGCTTACGCGCCAGAGCCTCGCCGACATGAGCACACACAAGCCCCACAAACCCCGCATGCCCTCTGGCCGGGTGGCGTTCGACGATCGGGGGAATGCCACCTGGGAATGGCACGTCGAGATCGGCAAATCCGGCGGCGAGATCGACAGCCAGCAGCTCGGAGCAATCGCGGCGGATTTGAGCTGCGAGGCCGATCACGGACCGCGCAGCGATCCCGCTCATGACCCATACAATCGGGTGACCGCTCCGCAATCCGGTCGCCCTCGGCCGAAAAAGCGCTCCATCGACGACCTGCGGCGGCTGAGCGAGGAAATCAAAGCGGCGCCCTATTGGAAGGACCGCCGGCCGCGGTAGGAGCCGCGTTGGCCTCGAGCCGAACGAGCCGCCCCTCAACCCGGTCCGCAGGCAGGCAAGCGCGCGGCGGCAAGCGCCGGCAGTACCAGCGTGCGGAACAGCCCATCCGCCTCGCGGGGCGATGACGCGCACTCACTGTCGACCCACCAGTCAAGCACCAACACAAACGTCGAAGCGACGTGCTGGGCGAGCAGCGCCGGCGGCACGCCCCGCGAGGCGCGCGCCCGTATCTGGGGAGTCCGCGTCATCTCGTCGCAGATCCAACGCGCCAACACGCGCCGGAAGTGCTCGTGGAGGATCGCCCTGCCCCGCCGCCCCATGCGGGCCCCGCCGGCGGCCCGGTTCGAGTCTATGTGCTGGAATACGGCGAGGCTGAACCCCACGATCCGCTCGATGGGTTGATTCGGCGCGGGACCGTCCGCGCGCATGGACTCGAGCTTCTGCTGGATCGCGCTGGCGAACAACTCGTCCTTGTCGCGAAAGTGCATGTAGAAGGTCGAGCGGCCGATGTTGGCCCGCTGCAGGACTTCGCTCACCGAGATACGGTCGTAGTCCTTCTCACCTATCAGCGCAAAAAGCGCCTCGTGCAACATGGCGCGCGTGCGGCGCACCCGTCGATCTGCCGCAGGCGACACGTCCGCCGTCTCGTGGGATGAGGCGCTCAAGGGCCCGTGCCCAACCGGAGTGAAAGCCGTACAAGGGGCCGGCGGTTGTTCGATAACGGATACATCGCGCGGTGCTGTGCTTCGATCCTTGCCATCCGAAGCGTACGCTTGTTTCCGGACTAATGTCCATTACCGGATGGCTGACCATGAACGAACTCTCACCCCGGCAATCCCATTCACCGCAGCTCATGACGGGCGCCGCCGGCACGGGCATCGGCGTACTGCTTCATAAGCCGCGTCTCTACGACTTTTTCGTCGAGCTCGCGCTGCTCGGACGGGCGCCCTCGTTCCGCGAGCAGCTGCTCGCCCTTGCACGGCTTCAGCGCGGGGAAGCCGTCCTCGACATCGGCTGCGGCACCGGATCGCTCGCGCTTCGCGCCAAGGCGGCCTCGGGCGCCTCCGGGGTGGTCTGCGGAGTCGATGCGTCGGCGGAGATGATCGCCTGGGCGCGCCAGAAGGCCGAGCGTGCCGGCGCGGAGGTGGACTTTCAACGCGCCTCCGCACAGGCGCTGCCCTTTCCGGACTGCCGATTCGACCTCGTCCTGAGCACCTTGATGCTCCATCACCTGCCAAAGAAGGCCCGCGCACGGCACGCCGCGGAGGCGCGCCGGGTGATGCGCCCCGGGGGCCGGATGCTCCTGGTCGACTTCGCGGAAGGCTCGCCGCGCAAGGGCCTGAGGCGTCACCTGCAACATCGCCACGGCAACGTCGCACTACCGGAGATTCTCGCCCTGCTTGCGGGAGCGGGCCTTGACATCGTGGCGAGCGGAGCGGTTAGCCTCAAGAGCGTGCACTATGCGCTCGCGACGCGTCCCGCCGTCAGCTGATCGCCCCCCCGCGCCCTTGACCGCACCGCGCCGGATGCGCCGGTGTGTCCATGCACCGGACCCACCTCTAGGCTGCCGCCAGGCCCCGGTTGCCGAGGCGCCCCGAGAGCCCTGGCCGCCCCGGAGGGCCGGCCAGGGCGACATGCCCCTCACTTGAGGACCAGCTTCACCCTGAGACCGATGGTGCGGGGCGCGCCCGAGGCCGACTGCTGCTCGGGGTACAACGATGCAGATGTCGGGTTCGTGTAATCGGCGGCCGCTCCGTGAATGTCGGCTCCGATGGCGTAATTCCTGTTGAGCAGGTTGTCGATGAACAGCTCGAACTTCAGGCCATAAGCGGCGCCCGCCGGCTCCCACCTGTACGCGCCGAGCGCACTCAACACCTGATAGGAGCCGAGCTGCCGCGGACTGGTCTCGCCACTCTCGTACGCCAGGTATTGCGAGCCGACCAGGTGATCCGTCAGGCGAAGGTACATCGGCCCCGAGCTCCAGTCCGCACCCAGGTTGGCCGTATACTTCGGCACATCCGTCCGCCACTGGCCCTGCGCGACCGTACCGTTGTCGCCCGTGAATCCTTTCGTATACACGGCATGGGTCATTCCATAATTGACGTACAGTCCCGCACCGCCTTCGAAACGCTTCTCGAACTTGAGCGTGAAGCCGCGGTAGCGCGCGCTGCCGGCGTTGTACTCGTTGGTCACCCCGGTGGAGGAATCGTAGCTGTAGCTGAAGATGTCCTGAAACTGCCGGTTGAACACCGCCACGCTCGCCTTGCCCCAGTCGCCGGCGTAGCGGACGCCCGCATCGATGCTGTTGACGTATTCCGGTTTCACCGTCACGGGCGCCGGCGAGGGCGCCGAACCGATCAGGCTGTAGAATGCACTGACATTCGGCGCCTTCTCGCTTCTACCCCAATTGACGTAGGCATTCCAGTCCGGCGCGAAGTCATAACGTCCGCCAATCGAGGGCTCGGTGAACGCGTAGCTCTTCCCGGCCTGCCCGCCGTAGCCGTAGTAGTAACCCTGGGCATCCATGGCGCCGACATGGGTGTGAACCAGTTTCACGCCAGGGTAAAAATGCACCCGCCTGTCCCACAGCACGACATCGTCCTGGAGGTATCCATCGAGATACTGGACCGTGTCCTGCTCGTACCAGGCATCGTTCAGGCCGATCGTGGTCGGCACCGGTGCGGAGCCATACCAGTATTCCTGCGAGGTATCGTGGAATTCGTCGACCAGACCACCGAAGCCCACCGTATCGTGCGGCAGCATCAGCGTGAAATCGGCTCTGCCGCCCACTCCCTGGTAATCATCCAGGTAGCGCTGGAAGGCGCTGCCGGCGGCGCATGACCCGAAAAGGGACTGCGCGGCCGAATCGTTGTACGTGTCGTAATTGGCGCCATAACCGGTCAGTGCGGAACAACTCTTGATGCTCTCCGGTATCCGGTACCCGAGATACGTGCCCCCGCCCTTCGAGGGGTTGGCGGTCGCCGGGTCGCCGTAAGCGGTGCGATCATTGCGGTTGTCGCTGACGAACAACCTGATGTCCGCCATCGTGTAGTCATTGACCAGCGAATCCAGGCCGAGGATCACATTGGTCGCCCGGGTCTTTTCCCACTCGGCGTAGATGTTCGTCGGCCAGAACCAGTTGCGCCCATATTGATCGAGAAGCGGTTGCGGCACCTTGTCGGGAGGATTACCGGACTCGGTATTGTTCGAGACGATCAGGGACAGCCTGGACTGATCGGAATCGAATGGCTGAACCAGCGACAGGTAGGACGCGTTCACCGTGCCGCGGATGTTCTGCACGAAGTTCTTCTCGACGATGTGATGAAATGCGGCATGCACGCGCAGACCATTCAGCCCCTGGAGAGCGCCGCTGTCGATCGAAGCGCCTTCGGTGTTGATGTCCCCGCCGCCGTCGTAGGAGGAGTAATCGGCCTCGAGGCCGGCGCGAAAGGTCTTGCGCGGCATTTTCGGCAGGAACTCGATGGTGCCGCCGAGCGAATCGATCGAGTTCTCGCTCGGGGTATTCGAGCCGCTGTACACCTTGACGCCACCGACCTCCCCAAGCGTGAGGGGCGTAATGGCGTGATCGTCTCCCTGGCCGTAGAACCCGCCGCGGCCGAGATTGATCTGGGGAACGCCGTCGTAGGTCGTTCCGACCTCATTGCTCGAGAACCCGTCGAGAGTGAAGATGTTGTCTCCCGCGGACAGGTTGGCCGGACCTTGCGTGAGCACGTTGAACCCCGGCACGTTGGTGAGCACCTGCAACACGTTGCTCGAAGGTGGGGCGAACTTCACCGTCTGCTCATCGACCGTCGACACCGCGCGCTCGAGGTTTGCGGTGATCTCCACCGTTTCGAGCTTGGGAGGATCGGCCGCCCGCGCGGAACTCGAAGCGGACGGATCCGCGCCCGGTCCCGGCGTCCCGGCATGCGCACCCGGCGCAGCCGCCAAGGCCAATGCCAACAGCACCGCCGCTGTTGCCATGCCCGCGCGGCAACAGGTGGATTTCCTGCAATTCTTGTGTGACATCGTCGCGGCCCCTGAAAGAAAGCCGCGACGATAGGGACTTCAGGTTACAGATCGATTGCGGCAGAGTGACGCTGCCGTTACGGCGCATGGCTCCTGGAAGCCGGCACCGCGGCTGCGGACACGACGCGCTTCAACCGGCGTGATGCCAGATGCGCGCCGCGCGCAGCAGAAATATCACCCCGAGCACGAGAAAGAGGGCGCTCGCGATGTAATGGATTGCCTTGAGCGGCACTCTTCCGGAGAGCACCTTGCCGAGAAACACCGCGGGGGCGCACGCGAGCAGCATTCCCGCGGTCGCACCGCCGATGACCGCCGCGAAATTGGCATAGGCTGCGCCCAACACGGCGACCGCGATCTGGGTCTTGTCGCCGATCTCGGCGATGAAGATGCCGGCGAACGCGGCCCAGAAGGCGCTGCCGCGCGCCTGCGCCGGGGACTTCACGTCCACCTCCTCGCCCCTGAGCTCCCAGAGCGCCATCACGATCAGGCTCGCCCCGACCAGCACGTTCAGACGCACGGGGGTGAGGAAATGCCCGAGGCGCTCCCCGATGAGCGCGGCAATGACGTTGCTCGCGAGCGCGGCGCAGAAGACCCCCGCCAGGATCGGCCAAGGCCGGCGGAAGCGCGCGGCGAGCACGAGCGCAAGCACCTGCGTGCGATCGCCGATCTCGGCGATCCCTATGGTCGAGAGGCTGGCTAGAAATGCCTCGATCACGCGGGCATGCCCGCCGTGCGCTGTGACTTTTCGTCGGCCATGATGTTATTGAAAAAATTGTATCATACGCAGCGAGAGCGCGGCCGTGCGGCGGCCTCGCGGCGGGCCCTGGGCAGACCAAGAGTACAAACACATGCACTCACGAGCGCCGATCCGGCTGCCGGGACGCAAATGGCTCATCGGCGCGGCACTGGCCGCGCTGCTCGTTCTGGCGTATTTGTGGGCCGGCTACGTGCTCGCGCCACGGCTGATCCGCTCCGGGGCCGCCCGGTGGGCGGGCGAGCACCCGGGCGTCTCGTTCGGGCTCGGGGCCATCAAGGTCGATCCGCTGCGGTTCACGCTCTCGATTCGCGCCATTCGCCTGGCGGATCGCGGCGCGCCCCTGTTCACGCTCGGACGGCTCTACGTCGCGATCTCTCCCCTCTCGCTCTTCGAGCGGGGCTACGACATCACGGCGCTCGATCTGGATGAGCCCGCCATCCAGGTCGTCATGGGTGCCGATGGAGCGCTCAATCTGGCCGCGCTCCGCGGCCCTTCGCGGCCGGGCAGCGGCCCCTCGCCCCTCGTGCGCATCGATGATCTTCGCATCTCCCGGGGCGCGCTCAGCTACACCGACCTCGGGCGCACCCCCGCCGCGCGCATCACCCTGACCCCGATCAACTTGCGGCTGACTCGCTTTCGCACCCGGGGCGGCCCGAACGGCGAGTTCGTGCTGCAGGCCAATGGCGATGGAGCGAGCCTCGCGTGGCAGGGGCAGGTGTCACTCTCGCCCTTCGCATCACGCGGCGCCGTCTCCGTCACCGGCCTGGAGGCCCGCCTGCTCGCGCAATTTCTGCCGCCGCGCCTGCCCATGACTGCACAGGCCGGACAGCTGAGTCTCAGCGCGCAATACGATGTCGCACATGGCGCTCGGGGCCTGGACACGCGCTTGTCGGCCGTGGATTTCGCGGCCACCGATCTCGACCTGCACGGCAATGCCCTGCAGGGCAATGTGCATATCGCGCGCATCGAGGCGAACTCCGGCGGGTTGCACATTGCTGGCGGCGCCTCCGCCACCGGATCGCTCCCGACCCTCACCCTGCGCGGCCTCAAATTGACCGGTACCGGCCCGGCGGCGGGCCAGACTTTGCGCCTCGCGCGGCTGAGCCTCGAGGGCAGCCGACTCGATGCGGGAGCGCACCGCATCAGCGCTTCGTCGCTCGCGCTTGCGGGCATTTCGATGCCCGTACGCCGCACCCGGGGCGGCAGGATCACCCTGCTGCGCTTCCTGCCCGCTGCGCCGCGGGCCCATGAGTCCTCTGCCGGATCGGCCCGCTCGCACAGCGCCGCGTGGCAGTTCCAGCTCGCCCATCTATCCGTGACCGACGCCGTGGTGCCGGTGGAGGATCGTGCCGTCTCTCCGGCCACACGCTTTCGGGTCACGCTGCACTCCCTCACCGCGAGCTCGCTGAGCGATGATCTCGCTCGCGCGGTACCCTTCAGCGTGCGCGCCAGCATCGAGCGCGCCTATCTGGCCCTCGATGGCCGAGTGACGCCCGCGAGCCGCAGCGCGGCGTTGTGGCTATCACTCGCGCACCTGTCCCTGAGGCCATTCACGCCCTACCTGCCGCTCGCGCCGTCCGCGGCGCTACACTCCGGTGAGCTCGGCGTGCGCGGCTTTGCCGAGCTCGCCAAGGGCAGACTCCTGCGTGTCGGGGGCCGCCTGGATGCGCGCGACGTGCGCCTGCGCGACCGGGCGGCCGGCACGGGCCTGTTCGGGTGGCGGGATTTGAGTCTGAGCGGCCTCGAGTACCGCCCCGCGCATCTCGTGATCGGCCGCGCAAGGCTCATCGCACCCACCGGTCTCATCGAGATCCTGCCCAACCGCACGTTGAATCTCGCCGCACTGGCCTCGCCGCACGCCAAGACGACAGCGCTGCCGGCACCTGCTCCTCGGCGGCCGGTGGCGCGGCCCCGGCCGGCGCCGGCATTCGCGGCGCTGTTGCGGCGTCTCGATATCGAGAAGGGCTCGATCACTTTCGCCGATGAATCGATCGAGCCGCACTTCCGGGCGCCGATCGATGAGTTGCACGGCACGATCAGCAATGTCTCGACCTCGCACAGCGCGATTGCGCGCATTTCGCTCGCCGGTGAGGTGATCAACCGTTACTCGCCCGTGACGGTCCGCGGAACGTTCAACCCCTACGGGCTTGGCCGCAGCACGGACATTCGCGTCGCCTTCGAGAACATCCAGCTGCCCATCTTCAATCCGTACTCCGACTTCTATGCCGGATACGCCATCGCCAAGGGCACACTCAGCACGCGCTTCCATTACCGCATCGTCAATCGGGAGCTTCACGCCGACCACCACATCGTCATCGATCAGCTGCAGTGGGGCGGACCGAGCGGCAGCAAGCACCGCGTCAGCTGGCCCATCCGTCTCGCGACGGCGCTGCTGAAGAACCGTGCGGGCGTCATCCACCTGGACCTCCCGGTGAGCGGCTCTCTCGACAACCCCCACTTCGACATCTGGCCGGTCGTCTGGATGATGCTGCGGCATCTGCTCGAGAAGGCCGCCCTCGCGCCCTTCGATCTCATCGGCAGACTCTTCGCCGGCGCCCAGAAGGCGCAGTACATCGACTTCCTGCCGGGCTCCGCGGCACTGTCCCCGGGTGCGGCCGAGAGCCTCAGGGCCCTCGCTCACGCGCTCGCGCAGCGACCGGCCGTGCAGGTCGATGTGCCCGCGGGCCCCGCGGGAGCCGAAGATGAGGTGGCGATCGAGGACGCGCGGATCGATGCGCTGCTGGCCGCCCGCGCGGGCGGTCGGCAGCGAGGAAGCGCGCCACCCAGCCTGAGCGGGCAGCTGCGCGCTCTCGCCTCGCTCTACCGGGCGAGGCTCAAGAAGCGGCCGGCGTATCCGGCGCACCTGCCGCTGCCCGCCGCCCCCGCAGCGGGCTCTCCCGGCGCCTCACCGGCCAACAAGACGCGATTGCTCGAGCAGGCGAGGATCCAATGGCTGCGCAGGCAGTTGCGGCCCAGCGTGCAGCCCTCCGCGGGCACGCTCGCCGCCTTGGGACTGGCCCGCGCAGCCCACGTGCAGGATGCGCTTCTCACCCAAGGCATCCTGAAACCGGATCGGGTGTTTCTCACCGCCAACGAATCAGGCACCCCCTGGCGCGATCGGATCAGGATCAAACTCGCGCTGAAATAACCCGGCGGCGATCCCAGGTCCGCTCAAGGATCGAGCTTCATGCGCCCGAAGCGCCGGGCGATGCCGGGGTTGAGGTGAGTGGCGGCGGTGAGGTCGGACTCGCCCAGGGCCTTCTTGCCCTGACGCAGCTCGGCGAGACCCCGGCCGTAGAGCGAGTCGGCGATCTTGGGATTGATCCCGAGCGCCGCATCGTAGTCCCCGATCGAGCGCGCCAGCCGGCCCAAGCGCAGATACACCAGGCCGCGGCTGTCCAGGATGGCGGCATCTTTCGGCATCCACTCGAGCGCGCGGTCGCAGTCCTTGAGTGCTCTGCGCAGTTGAATGCCCGCCTCGGCACGGATCCAACAGCGCGCATTCAGCGCTACCGGAAGCAGCTCATCGCGGCGGTGGTAATAGATCCACTGGTCGATCTGGCGGATGGCGTCATCGTACTGTCCGATCCGGCCGTACAGCCGGGCGAGCGGCAAATGCAGCTCCGACTCATCGGGTGCCTCGAGCGCCACGATGTTGATGTCGGTGCGCGCCTGGCTGGCCGCCGTCGCCGGAGCGTGCTTCCAGGAAAGGAGCAACTGCGCGCGCGCGAGTCGCGCCTGGAAGAGGTTGGGCTCGAGCGCAATGGCGGAACTGAAATCGGCCAGCGCCTGGGCCGGTTGTTTCAGGCTCTGTTCGATCCGGCCGCGGCGCAAGCGGTACTCGGCATTCTTGGGATCGAGCCGGCAGGCCCGGGTGAGATCGGCCAGGGCAAGGGCATTTTGCCCCTCGGAGGCATAGACCATGCCCTGACGGGCGAGCCCGTCCGCATCGGCGGGACCGCCGGAGCCGGGCGCCTGCACAGCAGCCGACGCCGAGGCGGCGCTCGCGTCCCCGGGGCCGGTGCCGGCCATCACGGGCGCGGCGCCCGCCCTCTTGATGAGGTATCGCTGGCCGATGGCGAATACCGGGCCTCCGTTGTACGTGAAATAGAGTCTGTGACGGCGGTTTGACACGTATATGTGGTGCGAGAGGAAGAAATCCGACCCCAGGAACATGTCCACCTTCCCGAAGTCGCGGATGTCGCCGACCAACAGCCGGGTGTGCTCTATCTTCTCGCCGCCGATCTTGAACTCGGCCACCGGCGCAATCCAGGCATTGCGCCACCTGCGCGCGACGCCGCCAAACTTGCCCGCCAGCCTCACTCCGGGGCTGTCCGTCATGATGCCGAGGCGCTTGGCGGCGGCGAGCGTCAGCATAGAGCGGCCGAACCCGGTGTCGAACAAGACACGGATGCGCTTGCCATTCACCATGGCATGGCCGATCAGCTGGGGTCGCCTGAGGCTGGTGTCGCGCAACTTGACCATCCCGATGGGCTGATTGCCGGCCCAATAGGCCAGGGGCAGCTTGCCGCAGTGGCTTGCCTTGACCAGGCGCATCTTGCCCGCGGCAAAGTCGTATTCGACATCGAAAATCCGCCACAGGTTGTCGCCGAGCAGACCCACTGCGCCGGAAGGGTAATCGTTGCCGCCCACGAGAAAC
>DAIDHH010000041.1 GCA_027452045.1 Gammaproteobacteria bacterium | reverse complement strand
AGCAGCGGCAGCTCCACGTTGCGCTGCGCCGAGAGCATGGGCAGGAGGTTGTAGAACTGGAACACGAACCCGACGTGCGCGGCCCGCCAGCGCGCGAGCGCCCCCTGGCCGAGCCGATCGATCCGCTCACCGGCCACGGTGATCTCGCCCTCGGTCGGGGAGTCGAGGCCGCCGATGAGGTTAAGGAGCGTCGTCTTGCCCGAGCCCGAGGGGCCCATGAGCGCGACGAAGTCCCCCTGCGCCACCTCGAGATCGACATGGTGCAGGACCTCCAGGCGCTGCTTGCCTCTCTGGTAGACCTTGCTCAGGTTGCGAATCTCAACCAGTGCGCTCATGTGCTCACTCCGATCCGATGGCAACGCGCTCGCCATCGCGCAATTGCGCCGGCGGCGAGCTCACGATGGAAGCGCCGTCGGCAATCCCCGAGACCGACTGCATGTCCCCGCGGGCCGGACCCGGGGTGACGGCGCGCTCGCTCGCCCGGGACTTCTCGATCACGAACACGACGCTGCGTCCGCCGCGGCGCACCACGGCCGAGGCGGGCACCCAGACCATCCCCGCAGGCAGGGCGAGGGCGCTGTGCTTCGCAGCGCTCTCGAGGAATGACACGCGCACGCCCATCTGCGGCAGGATGCGCCGGCTCTTGCTGTCGAGCGCAACACGCACCCGCACGGTGGCCTTGCTCTTGTCCGCGGTCGGCACGATGGCGATCACGTGCGCCGGGATGTTCCAGTTCGGATAGGCATCGAGCACCGCCACCGCGGGCTGCCCGGAGTGCACCCGTTCGATGTACGCCTCGTTGACATCGACGTCGACCTCGAGTGAGCTCATGTCGACGATGGTCGCGATGCCGGTCTGTGTGAAGCCGCCGCCGCCGAAGATGGGCGAGATCATCTCCCCCATCTGCGCGGCCTTGTCGACCACCACGCCGGAAAACGGCGCGCGCACGACCGTATAGTCCTCCTGCACCTGGGCGGCATCGACACCGGCGCGATCGAGCTGCGCCACGCGCCGCTGCGAGAGCACCTGCGCCGCGAGGACGGCCACCTGGGTGCGCGCCTGCTCGAGCGCCTGCTCGGATACGAGGTGCGCACCGATCAGCGCCCGATCCCGGTCGAGATCGAGCCGTGCCTGCGCGAGCTGCGCCTGGTATTGGGCGAGCAGCGCCTGTGCGGCTTCCCATTGAGCCCGCGCCTGGGCCAGGGTGGCGCGCTGCGAGCTGTCATCCAGCCGCGCGAGGATTTGTCCGCGCCGGACATGCTCCCCTTCCTGGATGAAGACCTGGGTGAGAAGTCCGGCAATCTCCGAGGATACGGTGGCCTCGCGCTCCGCGGTCACGTAGCCGCTCGCCTGAAGCACCGCCGTCGGGGTCGAGAGGGCCGAGGGGGCAAGCGCGGTGGCCTCGCTCACCCGCACGGTCCTGCCGCGCAGCAACAGGAAATATCCGCCCGCCGCGAGCGCCGCCACCGCGACCACGGCGAGGATGAGCCACCACAGCCGCTGGGAGGTTTGTGCCTCATCGCGCAGCTCGCGATCGATCCTGAGCCGCGCGAGCAATTCGTTCTTGTCGGCCGTCATCCGCTGCCCCCGCAATCCTGTTTGCGCCGCTCCGGACTCCCCCGCCGCCGCGGCAGTGTGGCCGGAGCGGGGAATTATAGGCGCTATCGCGCCCCCGGCAACGCCGGGGCGCGCCGCATCGCCCGCCGCGGCATGAAACCGCGCTGTCGGCGCACTCACGGCATCGGCCCCATCGATCGCGGGGCCGATCGTAGCGGTGCCCCGCGGGGCGGGAGTAGTGACGGGTATCAGGACTCGCGGGTGACAAACCTCACCCGCTCCCTAGCGCTCCTCGGCCCCCAGGCGCAGCGCCGGGGTGGCCGCACACGCCTCGAGCAGCCCGCGGGCGCGCTGCCACTCGGGACCAGACCTGAGCTGCTCGCTGTTGTAATGCTCGCGGCCGTGCAGCCTGATGAGTCTCAGGCCCGAGGCGGGCTCGGGAGTTACCTTCAGGCGATCGAGCAGCTGCACCACCGCTTCGCGCCGGTTGCACACCGGCAGCATGTCGCAGCCCGCCGCCAGCGCCCGGGCCGCGCGGGTCACGACGTCCCCATAGGCCTCCGCCGCGCCGCCCATCGACAGATCATCGGCAAACACCACGCCCTGAAACCGAAGCTCCCCGCGCAGCACGTCCCGGATCCAGTGCCGCGAGAGGCTCGCCGGCGCGGGGTCGACGGCCGGAAACAACAGGTGGCCCACCATGACCGCCGGCAGCCCATTGGCGATCAGCCGCCGATAGGGCATGAGATCCCCATCGAGGTCGGTGATCTCCCGCCGATCGACCGGCAGCGTGAGATGGGAGTCCGCGACCACCGCCCCGTGTCCCGGGAAGTGCTTGGCCGTGGCCGCCATACCCGCCGCGCGCATGCCCTGCGCGTACGCCGAGGCGAGTTGCGAGACCACCTGGGGACGGGAATGAAAGGCGCGGTCGGTGATGAAACTGACCCCATGATCGATGTCGACGCAGGGAGCGAACGACAGATCCACTCCATGCGCGCGCAGCTCCGCGGCCATGAGCCAACCCATCGTGTGCGCGAGGTCGAGGCCCTTGCGCGGGTCCGCATCGAACTCATGGCCGATGCGCCGCGCCGCGGGCAGCTCCGAGAACCCCTGGCGGAAGCGCTGCACGCGCCCGCCCTCGTGATCCACGGCCACGATGAGCGCGGGCGTGCGAATGCCGTGAAGGTCCGCGACGAGGTGCGAGAGTTGCTCCGGATCGAGGTAGTTGCGGGTGAAGAGGATGACACCGCCCACCAGCGGGTGGCGCAGCAGCTCGCGCTCCTCAGCGCTCACCGCCGTCCCCTCGAGGTCGATCATCAAAGGGCCGAGGGTCATGACTTAAGGGCAAGCCGGTCCGCGCAGCACCGCGATGGACTCCACGTGCGCCGTATGCGGGAACATGTTCACCACTCCCGCCGCCTCGAGCGTAAAGCCGTACTCGTGCACCAGCACGCCCAGATCCCGGGCGAGACTGCCCGGATGGCAGGAAATATACACCACGCGCAGCGGCGCGAGTCGCGCCACCGTGCCGAGCATCTCCCGGGCCCCGACCCGCGGCGGATCAAGGAGAACGTGGCTGTATCGTCCCGCGAGCCACGGCGTTCCCGGTGCAATGGGCTGGGAGAGATCCGCCACGTGAAACTCGGCATTCCCGATGCCATTGTCGCGCGCGTTGTGCCGCGCCCGCTCGATGAGCGCGGCCTCGCCTTCCACGCCGACGACCCGGCTAGCCGACCCGGCGAGCGCCAGCGTGAAATTCCCGAGGCCGCAATAAAGATCGAGCACCGCCGAGGCGGGCGTCAGATCGAGCAGCTCGATCGCCCGCGAGACGAGCGCCCGATTGACTTCGCCGTTGATCTGCACGAAGTCGGTGGGGGCGAACGAGAGCCTCACGCCAAACTCCGGCAGCTCGTAGTAAAGCGGTTGCGGCGCGGGCCCCGCAAGCGCCTCGACCGTCCCGAGCCCGCCCGGCTGCAGGAAGATCCGCGCCCCGTGACGCGTGGCGAATGCACGAAACCGCTCGAGGTCGGCCGTGGTGGGGGCCGCGAGGACCCGGAAGACGAGCGCCACCGCGTTGTCGGCCACGGCCACCTCGACCTGCGGCACCTGTTGGCGGATATCGAGCGCGCCGATGAGCTCGGCCAGTGGCGCCGGCCACTCCCCCACCGGGGCGCAGAGCACCTCGCAGCGCGTCACATCGGCGACATAGGGCGCCATGCGCTCGCGGAATCCGACGACGACCTTGCCCTTCTTCGGGACGTACTTGGCCCCTAGCCGCGCTCGCCGCCGATAGCCCCATGCCGGCCCTTCGATCGGCGCGAGCCACTTCGGGCACTTAAGGCGCGCGACCCGCTCGAGGTTGTCCCGCAGCTCGGTTTGCTTCAGGGCGAGCTGCGCCTCGGGGGCAAGGTGCTGCAGCGCGCAGCCGCCACAGACCCCGAAATGCGCGCAGCGCGGCGCGACGCGCTCGGCGGCGGGCTCCAGGACCTCGATCAGACGGCCTTCGTCGTGCTGCCGGTGGCGGCGCACGCGCTCGAAGCGCACCCTTTCCCCGGGTAGTGCGCCCGCGATGAACACCGCCTTGCCATCGCGGGCAATGCCCTCGCCCTCGTGCGTCAGGGCGATGACCGCCGCCTCCTCCAGGGTCCGCTGAGCGCGCGGGAGCGCCCGACCGGTGCTCAAGGGGGGCTCTCCCAGGCGCGCAGGAACTCCTTGAAATGCGGCTCTTCGGAAGCGGCGAGCAGCGCCCTGACGCGCTCGATCTCCTCGGTGTGGCGCTCGCGGGTCAGCCGGCCGCGCAGCAGCTCGAAGCGCAGGTACACGAGGTAGGTGTTGAGCACGTCGGTCTCGCAATAGCGGCGGATACCCGGGAGGTTGCCCGCGAGGTACGCATCCCACACCTGGGCGCCGGAGAAGCCGAGCTTGCCCGGGAGCCCGAGCAGCATCGCGATGCTCTCGAGCGAGGCCCGGCCCCGGCCCTGGAAACCCGAGAGGACATCCATCAGATCGATGTGCCGCCAGTGGAAGCGGCTGAGATAGTTGTTGAAGCGGAATGCCGGATCGTTATCGCCCGTCTCCCAGTATCGGCCCGCCTGCACGCCCGCGCGCAGCGCCCGATAGGTGAGCACCGGCAGATCGAACCCGGAGCCGTTCCAGGACACGAGGTCGGGCGAGAAGCGCTCGAGCCCATCGAAGAACCGCTCGATCAGCTCGGCCTCCGGGGCGCTCTCATCGCCGAGGCTCCAGACCTTCAGGGTGTCCCGGGTGCGCAGCACGCAGGAGATCGCCACGATCCGGTGCTGCTCGTGCGGCAGGAACTCCCCGCCCGAGTCCTGACGGCGCAACGCGAACATCGCCTTGGCGACCTCCTCATCGTGAAGCCCCTCGAGCCCGAACAGCCGCCGCCCGAGTGCCACATCGGGCACGGTCTCGATGTCAAATACCAGACAATTCATGGTTGTGCCTTCATGAGTACGGCCACCGCGACCACCAGGCCCGCCTCGTCGGTGAGCGTGACATAACCTTCGCCGATGCCGAGGGAGCGCCGCACCCGCTCGCCGCGCGCCGAGTACACCACCTCGGGCCGGCCCCAGGCGTTTTGCACCACCCCGACATCGCGGATCCACACCCCGTGCGCGAACCCCGTGCCCATCGCCTTGACGATGGCCTCCTTGGCCGCGAATCGCATGGCGAGAAAGCGCTCGCGGCGCTTGGTGCGCGCGAGCTGCGCTTGCTCCTCGGGCATGAGCAGCCGCTCGATGAAGCGCTCGCCGTGGCGCTCGAGGACGTGGCCGATGCGCTCGGCCGAGAGCGCATCGACGCCGATGCCGAAAATCATGCGCGCGCCGCCACCATCAACGACTTCATCTCGCGCACGGCGGCCGCGAGTCCATCGAACACCGCTCGTGCGAGGATGGCATGTCCGATGTTGAGCTCGACGATCTCGGCGATGGCCGCGACCGGCTGCACGTTGTGATAGTCGAGGCCGTGCCCGGCATGGACCTCCATGCCAAGATGCGCCCCGAGACGCGCGCAATTCCTCAGGCGCTCGAGCTCCCTCGGCCTCGCCTCTCCGCGGGCCTCGGCGTAAGTCCCGGTATGCAGCTCGATGGCCGGCGCCTGGATCCTCGCGGCCGCCTCGACCTGGCCCGGGTCCGGATCGATGAACAGCGCCACGCGGATGCCGTGGCCCGTGAGCCGGGCGACCGCCTCGCGCAGCTTCCCCTCCTGCCCGAGCGCATCGAGGCCGCCCTCGGTGGTGATCTCCTGACGCTTCTCCGGCACCAGGCAGCAGTCGGCGGGGCGCACCTCGGAGACGATGGCGAGCATCTCCTCGGTCACCGCCATCTCGAGGTTCATGTGAGTCTTGAGCAGCCCCTTGAGGGCGTGAACGTCGGCATCCTGGATGTGGCGCCGGTCTTCGCGCAGATGCAGCGTGATGCTGTCGGCGCCGGCCATCTCGGCGGCGAGCGCGGCATGCACCGGGTCGGGTGAGCGGCCGCGGCGCGCCTGGCGCAGCGTCGCCACGTGGTCGATGTTCAGGCCCAAGGCAATGGATGAATGAATCACGGACATAGGTTACTTGCTCTCCCGCTGAGGATGCACACCGCGCGCCACCGCCCTCGCCACTCGCCGCGTCGAGAGCTCCCTTCCCTCCAGACACTCATCGAGCGCCGCCTTGAGCAGGATACGCGCATCGGCAAGCGCCCGGTCCGAGGGGAGCTCTCCCCGATCGAGCGCGAGCAGCGAGCGGCCCGAGAGCACCCCCGGCCCATCGTCCATCACCCGATGAAGGCCCTGCGAGGGCCGGAACCGGTAATAGCCCTCGGCATCGATCACCCTCCCGTCCACCTCCGCCGAGAGGGTCACCCCATATCCCACGTTCGCGAGCAGGCCTCTCTCGAAGAGGCGCAGCGTCGGCTCGGGCGACGCGCCGCCGCGCAGCCGCTCGAGCGCGAGTCGGTAATCGTCGAACAGCTCCGGCGCCGGATCGTGCCTCGAGGTGAGCTTCAGCAGCAGCTCGTTGAGATAGAACCCCGCCATCAGGCTCTTCGCAGGCAGCCCCGGCGGGTTCTCGGGGCACTCCGCGCCCGAGAGCTGACCGGCCTCGCGCCCGAGATGAAACGACAGCAACAGCATCTGGAAGGGCTGCAGCACCGCGGCCAGGCGCGATCTCGCACCGCTCACGCCGCGGGCAAAGAGCGTGAGCCGGCCATGATCGCGCAGCAGCACCTCGAGGATCCGCCCGGTCTCGCGATAGGGCCGCTGGTGCAGCAGGTATCCCGGCGCGAGCTGGATGCGGCGGGACTCGCTGTTCATGCTGAGGCTCTCCCGCTTACTCCAGTCCGAGGTCCTTCAGCGCGCGCGCATTGTCCGCCCAGTTCTCCCGGACTTTCACCCACAGCGTGAGGTGCAGCCGCCGACCGAGCAGCGCATTGAGCGCCAGGCGCGCCGAGCGCCCCACCCGCTTCAGCCGCTCACCGCCAGCCCCGATCACGATGGGCTTCTGGCCCTCGCGGTCCACCCAGATCGCCGCGTCGACGGTGAGCTGACCGTCCTCCTCGGCGAGGCGCTCGACCTCCACCGCAATGCCGTAGGGCACCTCCTGATTGAGCTCGAGTGTCAACTTCTCGCGGATCATCTCCGCGATGCGGAACTTGACGCTCCGGTCGGTGAGCTCGTCCTGGGCGAAAAGCGGCGGCGAGAGCGGCAGGTTCACCACGATCGCATCGCGCAGCTGCTCGAGACCTGCGCCCTTGAGCGCCGAGACCGGCACCAGCGCCTTGAATGCGTGCCGCTCGCCGAGTTGCTGCAGGTAGGGCAGGAGCCGCTCCTTCGGGCGGACCCGATCGACCTTGTTCACCGCCACGAGCGCCGGCCGTCCCGAGCGCACGATGCGCCCGAGCGCGAGATCGTCCTCGGGCCTCCAGGCGAGCGCCTCGACGACCAGCACGACCAGGTCCGAATCCTCGAGCGCGGCGGCGGCGGTGCGATTCATCGCTTTGTTGAGCGCGCGGCGGGCCTCATGGTGCAGCCCCGGAGTATCGACGAAGGCGATCTGCGCGTGCGGCAGCTGCGTGAGTCCGATGATGCGATGGCGCGTGGTCTGCGGGCGCGGGGTGACGATGCTCAGCTTCTGCCCCACCAGGGCATTCAGCAGCGTCGACTTGCCGACATTGGGCCGCCCAACGAGCGCGGCGAAACCACAACGGAAATCGGCGGAAGGAGATTCACTCACGTGGGACACCGGATGAGCTGTCGATGGCGGCGAGTATGCGCTCGGCGGCCTCCTGTTCGGCGCGCCGGCGGCTCGAGCCCCGCCCCTGGGCGATCTGACCCAATGCGCCCACCCGGCAGCTGACCTCGAAGACCTGCGCGTGCGGCTCGCCCTGCACCTCGTCCACCGAGTATACCGGCAGGGCGAGGCCGCGCGACTGCAGGTACTCCTGCAGCCTCGTCTTCGGGTCCTTCAGGGCCTCGGGCGCCGGAAGCGCGGCGATGCGCGGCCCGAGCAGCCGCGTGATGAAGGCCTCGGCCGCCGCGAGACCGCCGTCGAGGTACAGCGCGCCGCAGAGCGCCTCGAGCGCATCGGCGAGGATCGACTGGCGGCGAAAACCGCCGCTCTTGAGCTCACCCGAGCCGAGCTGCAGCGCCTCGCCCACCCCGAGCGAGGCGGCCGCCTCGGCAAGCGGCTCGGCGCTGACCACCCGGGCACGCAGGCGGCTCAAGTCCCCCTCGGTGGCCTCGGGGAACGCCGCGAACAGGTGGTGCGCCACGACGAGATTGAGCACCGCATCGCCGAGGAACTCCAGGCGCTCGTTGTTCGGTCCCGTTGCACTGCGATGGGTGAGCGCGGTGTGGAACAGCGCCCCGTCCCGCGGCTCGTACGCGAGCCGCGAGCGCACCCAGTCAAGCGGCCCGGATCTATCCACCGCTGCCAAAGGTGACCGTCTTGTCGAACTTGACCTGCAGCGAAATGGGGCCAAAGAGCGGCGCGTAGTCGTAATAGGCGGCCTCGAGATGCCAGCCCGCGCCATCGCGACTCACCGCGATGTCCTGCACGGTCGGATAGTTGACCTCATCGATCTCGAAGTGCTTCGCGATGGCGTTGCGGATCTCATCGACGCTCACCGAGCCGCTGCTGCGATACTCGCCCGCCACCTCATCGAGGGTATGCGACACGTTGAGATAATTGAGGTACACCGGCACCAGGCGCACGCCGGCATAGATGACCAGGGCAAGCGGTATCAGCAGCACCAGCCAGCCGATCAGGGTTATTCCGCGCTGTCGTTGCATCGTCGAGTCTCCCGGGCTATTGAATCTTCTTGCCGATCCGGCTCCAGATCGGCCCCCCCTTGCGCTCGATGTCCCAGTTGAACCAGATGAACTCGGCCTTGCCGACCAGGTTCTTCTCCGGCACGAAGCCCCAGACGCGGCTGTCGTCGCTGTTGTCACGATTGTCGCCCATCACCATGTACTCCCCCGGCGGCACCGTCATGTCGACGACGTTCTGCTCGAGCAGCGGCAGCGCATCCGGCGGCGGGTTGCCGCCGCAGATGTAGCCGCGCGCATCGGCCCGCGGGCAGCCCGGCAGAGGATCGGAGGTGACCTCGAGCGGCACCGGGCACACGAGCGCCTGGTGCACGTGCGAGCCGAGATGCTCGGTGGCGAGCTGCATGTTCTGGTAACAGCCGTCATTGTAGGTGCCGGTGACCGTGAACGGCACCGGGTGCCCGTTGACCGTGATGCGGTCATCGTGCACGACCACGTGATCACCGGGCAGCCCCACGACACGCTTGATGTAATCCTCGGAGGGGTTGAGCGGGTAACGGAACACCATCACATCGCCGCGGTGCGGCTCGCCCGTAGCGAGGATCTTCGTGTGCGTGACCGGCAGGCGCAGACCGTAGGCGAACTTGTCGACCACGATGAAATCCCCGTCGAGAAGCGTCGGCATCATCGAATCGGAGGGGATGCGAAACGGCTCGAACACGAAGGCGCGCAGCACCAGCACCGCGAGTGCGACCGGAAAGAAGCTGCGCGCGTAGTCGACGGTGGTCGGCTCGAGCTGCTCGGTGGCCTGCATCCCGGCGGCCCGGGCCGCGCGGTTGCGCCGCGGGGCGAACAGCAGCGCATCGACCAGCCAGACCACCCCGGTCACCGCGGTGATGATGAGGAGCACGGCGCTGAAGTTGACCGTCTGGGTGGCGAAGATCCAAAGCACCACCGCCACGAGCAGAATCGGCAGCAGGCGGTAGCAGAAGCCGACCACCGCCGGCTCCGGCGCCGGCTGTCCGCCGGCCTTCACCCGGCGCGCGGGCTTGAGCAGCCAGTCATCGACGATGCACACCAGTCCCACGGGGATCGCGAGCCACGCGAGCACGATGATGAGCTGCATCAGGAAGGACGGCATGAGGACTCCATGGGCGACTTCGGGAACGAATCGGACGCGCGGGGAATGCAGCAGCGCGTTTCCGGGAAACGACGGTATGTGGGACGTTGCCATGACATCCCCGGCGCTACTTGCGGCCCACCTTGAGGACGGCGAGGAACGCCTCCTGGGGAATCTCGACGCGACCGAGCTGTTTCATGCGCTTCTTGCCTTCTTTTTGTTTCTCGAGAAGCTTGCGTTTGCGGCTGATGTCCCCGCCGTAACACTTCGCCAGCACGTTCTTGCGCAGCGCCTTGACCGTGGCCCGGGCGATGACGGCGCTGCCGATCGCCGCCTGCACCGCGACCTCGAACATCTGGCGCGGTATGAGCTCCTGCATCTTGTCGACGAGCTCGCGGCCGCGCTGATAGGCGCTGTCGCGGTGCACGATGATCGACAGCGCATCCACCCGCTCGGCGTTGATGAGCACATCGAGCTTCACCAGAGGGGCGGCTTGAAAGTGCGAGAACTCGTAATCGAACGAGGCGTAGCCGCGGCTCACCGACTTCAGCCGGTCGAAGAAATCGAGCACCACCTCGGCGAGCGGCAGCTCGTATTGCAGCGAGACCTGGGTGCCGAGGTAGAGCATCTTCTTCTGCGTGCCGCGCTTGTCGTTGCAGAGCTTGAGCACCGCCCCGACGTGCTCGGGCGGCACCAGGATGTTGGCGACGATGATGGGCTCGCGAATTTCGTCGATCTCGTTGGTGGGCGGGAGTTTCGCCGGATTGTCGACATACACGACCGAGCCGTCGTTGCGGGCGACTTCGTAGACCACCGTGGGCGCGCTGGTGACGAGATCGAGGTGGTACTCGCGCTCGAGCCGCTCCTGCACGATATCCATGTGCAGAAGTCCGAGGAACCCGCAGCGGAATCCGAAGCCGAGCGCCCCGGAAACCTCCGGCTCGTAGTGCAGCGCCGAGTCATTGAGCCGCAGCTTCGCGAGCGCGTCGCGAAAGCTCTCGTAGTCCTCGGAATTCACCGGGAAGAGGCCCGCGAACACCCGGGGCTGGATCTGACGGAAGCCCGGAAGCGGCGCCGGCGCCGGCCTGCTCTCGAGCGTGATGGTGTCGCCCACCGGCGCCCCATCGATTTCCTTGATTCCGGCGACGATGAACCCCACGTCCCCGGTGGCAAGCTCCTGTTCGACGATCGGCTTCGGCGTGAATCGCCCCAGGCGATCGACCACGTGGGAGCGTCCGGTGGAGACCACGCGGATCTTCTCACCGGTGCGCACCTTGCCGTTGACCACCCGCACCAGCGAGACGACCCCGACGTAGTTGTCGAACCAGGAGTCGATGATCAGCGCCTGCAGGGGCGCCTCAGGATCGCCCTTGGGCGCGGGGATGCGCCGGATCAGCGCCTCGAGCAGCTCCGGCACGCCCTCGCCGGTCTTGGCGCTCACACGCACCGCATCCCTCGCCTCGATGCCGATGATCTCCTCGATCTCGTGCATGACCCGCTCGGGATCGGCCGAGGGCAGGTCGATCTTGTTGATGACCGGCAGCACCTCGAGGCCCTGCTCGAGGGCCGTGTAGCAATTGGCGACGCTCTGCGCTTCCACCCCCTGGGAGGCGTCGACGACCAGCAGCGCCCCATCGCATGCGGCGAGCGAGCGGGAGACCTCGTAGGAGAAGTCCACGTGCCCCGGGGTATCGATCATGTTCAGCTGATAGCGCTGCCCGTCCTTCGCGTCGTAGTAGAGCGTCACGCTTTGGGCCTTGATCGTGATGCCACGCTCACGCTCGAGGTCCATGGAATCGAGCACCTGGGACTGCATCTCGCGGTCCTCGAGGCCCCGGCACAACTGAATGAAGCGATCGGCAAGGGTGGACTTGCCGTGATCGACGTGGGCAATGATGGAAAAGTTACGTATGAGCCGCATGAATCCGGGCCGCGTTCTCTGCCGCGCCAGATTTTCAGCGGCGGCGCGATTATATAGTGTGTGCGACTCGCAGTTACAGCTGCGTGGAGTCTGCGCTCGAGCCCGCGGCTCGCAGCACCCTCTCGAGCTCCCGGGGGTCGAGCCGGTGCCGGCAGACCACGGAGCCATCGAGCAGCAGCACCGGGACATGCAACCCATGGCGGCGCATGAGCACGGGGTCGCCGTCCACATCGACGGTCTCGATCGGCGGCAGAGGCAGAGTTCGCGCGAGCTCGTGCAATTCGGCGAGCATTTCATCGCACAGCGGGCAGTCCCTGCGGTGCACCAGGGTGAGTGTGCTCACGGCCGGGGCGGATGCGCGAAGGGCCCGGGGAGCGAGGGGTAGGCGGGGCTCTGGTCCCGCACCGAATCGGCTATGGAGCGCACCGTGCGCGCCGGCACCTCACCCACCGCGGTCACCCGATGGCCCTGCACGAAGGTCGAGAACACATAGGAGGCGCCCATCCGGGCCGACTCGGTCGCAGGGGTACCGGAGGTGGAGGCCGCGGCCTTGCGCTCGACGAATACGGACACCGAGGCGAGGCCGTCGGTATAGACCAGATGGTCCACCTGACCCGGGGTTCCCGGCATGCTCTGCGAGGCGCGCATGGCCATGTGGAAGCCGGGCGGCAGCCACAGCGCGCCCCAGGCGGAGGCATCGCCCGCCTTGGGGGCCGGCGCGTCATTGCGCAGCCAGCGGTAGCCCGCCGTCGAGAGGCCCGGCGCGAACGCGGAGTCCGGGATGTGCGAGCGGACCGTGAGGCTCGCAAAGGCGATCTGCTCGATGACCTCGCCCCCGTGGCGGGTGTCCCAGAGCTGGATCTTGAGCGGCATGCCGCCCCGATCGATCCACAGCCGGTAGCCGTAGCGATACGCGTCCTTCGGCATCACCGTGATCAGGCGCGTATCGTGCTGATCGATGCGCATGTGGGCCACTTTGCGAATCCGGTAGAAGTGCGCGGTCTCGGCGTTGATGACCGGAATGCCGCCAAGGAGCGAGCTCTTGGGGAGCATGTGCTCGACCAGCACCACCTTCTTGTCCGGCAGGTAGACCGTGAGGTCCGAACCCCTGCGGATGAACTCGCGCCCCGAACCGTCGAGGGAAGTCAGGCGCTCGCAGACGACGCCATGCTCGACCCGATGGATGATGCGCAGCATCTCCACGCGCCCGCCCTGCCAGTGGGCAAAGGTGCCCTCGTAATCGAGCGTGGTCAGCGCGCGATTCATGCGCGCGAGCCATTGGGTCGGCTCGGCCGCACCCGCCGCGCCGCAGAGGATCAACGCGAGCGCCAGGGCGCCGAGGCAGTCTCTAGCGCGAAGCGTGGGTCGCATTGCCGTGGCTGCGGGGGGCTCGCTGGGCGGCTGCGGCGGAGGGACTCAAGGTTCCCGGATCGCTCACCATCAACGAGGAGAGCAGACTCCCGCGGCTGATCGGCCAGGAATAAGCGCTGTGCGCCACGACATAATCGGCCAGCTGCGTGGGCGGAATCATCATCATGGGCTGGTGCCGCGCCAGCGGCGGCACCACGAAACTGTCCGCGGCGCGCGGTGCGGCGGATGCCGGGGCGGGCGCTGCCGTGCTCGCCACCGTCATCTGCCCGGGCTGGGCGCCCGGGGCCTCCATGCGCAGCCACAGGATCGAAACCGCGGCAACGCCCGCCGCAAGGCCCGCCCCCGCGGCAAGCCGGACCCAGCCGTGCAGACCCCGGGCCTCGGCGGTATCGGCGAACCGGGGCTCCTTCGTCAAAGCGGCATTCACCCGGTCGGCCACCACGCTCTGCAGCACCACGCCCCGCTCCGCGCGGATGACCGCGCCGATCACGGCGTACCGGCTCCATCGCGCCTTGAGGGCCTCGTCGCGCGAGAGGCGCCGAGCGAGCAGCTCGCACTCGGCGGCGGGCAGCTCGTCATCGAACATGGCGGAAAGCTGACTGTCGAGCTCCTCGTTCATTCGAGTTCCTCCGTCCGGCCGAGCCCCCCTTCGAACACCTCGCGCAGGCGGTGATCGATGGCCTCGCGCGCCCGGAAGATACGCGAGCGCACCGTCCCGACCGGACACCCCATGGTGGATGCGATCTGCTCGTACGAGAGGCCCTCGAGCTCGCGCAGCACGATGGCCTTGCGCAGATCCTCCGGCAGCTGCTCGATCGCTGCGTTGACCGTCTGGCGGATCTCATCGGTCAGCAACAGCCCTTCGGGCGTCTCTGAATCTTTCAATCGGCCTTGCATATCGTAGGACTCGTCTATGCTGTCGCGGTCAATGTCGTAATCGACCGGACTGCGGTCACGGGACACCACGGCGTTCTTCGCGGTGTTGATGGCGATGCGGTAGAGCCAGGTGTAGAAGGCGCTGTCGCCGCGGAACTGCGGCAACGCCCGGTAGGCCTTGATGAAGGCCTCCTGTGCGATATCCTCAGCCTCGGCCGGATTACGGACATAGCGCGTCACCAGCTTGACCAGTTTGTGCTGGTACTTGAGCACCAGCACATCAAATGCCCCTTTGTCGCCGCGCTGCACGCGGCGAACCAGGCTCAAATCGCTGACATCGGCGCCCATGAGCGGGCCTTCTGCTCCGTATAAGGAAGGTCGCGCTTGCGCCGCGACCTGAATAGATCCTGAATCTATAGAAAAGTTCACATACCCTTGCGACCCGTGCCCCGGCCATCCGGCAGCCCCTCATCATGCCCCAAGCGGCTCACGGGGCGCCACGGCAGGCCAGAATACGTTCAATCAGGGCGGCGAGATCGGCCTCCTCGGGGCGCACTCCACCGAGCAGATACCCGGCGAGCTCGGGATCGGGCCGCTCGAGCAGGCGCTCCAGGGTGCGGCGCTCCTCGCTCGTGGCGTGCGGCAAGGCCGTGCGTGCATATCGTTCGAGGAGCACGTCGAGCTCCTTGAGACCCCGCCGGCAACGCCACAGAAGCCGCCGCGCTTCGGCGTCCATCGGCGGCCTCAGCTCTGGCGCTCCACCAGCATCTTCTTGATTTCCGCGATCGCCTTGGCGGGATTCAAGTCCTTGGGACAGACGTCGGTGCAGTTCATGATGGTGTGGCACCGATAGAGCTTGAAGGGATCCTCGAGCGCATCGAGGCGCTCGCCGGTGGCCTCATCGCGGCTGTCGATGATCCAGCGGTAGGCCGCGAGCAGGGCCGCGGGTCCGAGGTAGCGGTCGCTGTTCCACCAGTAGCTCGGACAGGCCGTCGAGCAGCACGCGCAGAGGATGCATGCCGCCGGCCGATCGATCATCTCCTGCTCGCTCTTTGACTGCAGCCGCTCGCCATCGGGCGGCGGCGGGGTCTGAGCCACGAGCCACGGCTTGACCGAGGCGTACTGCGCGTAGAAGTGCGTGAGGTCCGGCACCAGATCCTTCACCACCGGCATGTGCGGCAGGGGATAGATCCGGATCTCCTTGCCGAGATCGTGCATCGAGGTGGTGCAGGCGAGGCGGTTCACCCCATCGATGTTCATGGCGCACGAGCCGCAGATGCCCTCGCGGCAGGAGCGGCGGAACGTGAGCGAGGAATCGACGGCGCTTTTGATCTGGATGAGCGCATCGAGCACCATCGGGCCGCACTCCCCGACATCGAGCTCGAAGGTGTCCACTCTCGGGTTCTCGCCCGAGGCCGGATCGAAGCGATAGATGCGAAAGGTGCGCAGCTCCCGTGCCCCGGAGGGCCCCTTGTGCGTCACGCCCTTGCGGATGCGGGAATTGGCGGGCAGTCGGAAATCAGCCATCGGGAAGCCTTGCTCAGTAGACCCGCGCCTTCGGCGGGATGGTCTCGGCGTCGGTGGTCAGGGTGTTCAGGTGCACCGGCCGGTAATCGAAGCGCACTTTGC
>DAIDHH010000040.1 GCA_027452045.1 Gammaproteobacteria bacterium | reverse complement strand
AGCGGGCCCGCTCTCCGGCCCCGCGCTCGATCATCACCCGCGCACCGGCGCGGATGAGTTTCCCGGCGACTTCGGGCACCAAACTGACACGCGTCTCTCGGGGCGCGCGCTCAAGCAGCGCGCCAATGATTACTGGCATCTTGGGCCCTCGTGGCTCGCGGCGGGGCCCGTTCGCCCCCCGGCCGTGATCCAATTCTGATCGTTGCGATTCAGCACGTTGAGATTGTTGAAGTTTCGCACACTATTGCCTTATCTTACAGGAGCCATGATGGGCATAGATCTGGATCGGGCCGACCACGGCGCGGCGGATGATCTGCGTATCGTTCCGAAGGGGGCGGCACGCGGGCTCTCCCAGCTCGTGCTGCGTACGGACGTCTCCGGCATGCCCCTCGAGTGGATCGATTACAAGGAAGCGGCTCGACTCTACACCCAGGAGCAGGTCGCCTACACCTGCGGATCCCCGCTCTACACGCTCTTCGGAGGGGTGAGTGCCCTCACCGGGCGGCGGACCGAGCTCGAGATCAATTCCATCGTCTCCACGGTCGGCCATACCGGCAATCCCGGCAGCACGCGCCACGACTACGTGCCGCCGCTCAACAACCAGACGCTGTTCCGGCGTGACGGGCACCTCTGCATGTATTGCGGGGTGCGATTCGCGTCCCGAGAGCTCTCGCGCGACCACGTCCGGCCGTTCAGCCAGGGAGGGCTCGATACCTGGACCAACGTCGTCACCGCCTGTCGCCGCTGCAACAATCAGAAGGCCTCGCGTACCCCGGAGCAGGCGAAGATGCAGCTCATCGCAGTGCCCTTCACGCCGACCTACGCCGAATACATCTTCCTGAAGGGCCGGCGCGTGCTCGCCGACCAGATGGAGTACCTGCTCGCGCACTTTCCGCGATCGAGCCCGCTGCACGATCGCATTCAGCGCTGGCTGACGTAGCCCCGGCGGGCTGCCACAACCCCACTCCGATCAGCCCGTCCCGTGATTTATCTCATCGACGCCTCGGTCTATGTCTTTCGCGCGTACTACTCGCAGCTGCCCGGCATGGTCGATCGGGAGCAGCGGCCCGTGCATGCCGTGTTCGGCTTCGCGCGCTTTCTCGGTGATCTGGTGGAGAAAACACGCCCGGCATTCGTGGCCGTCGCGTTCGATCAGCGTCTTGCCACTTCGTATCGCAATGCCATCTATCCGCCCTACAAGGCCAACCGCGAGCCCGCGCCCATGGACCTGGCCGCGCAATTCGACTACTGCCGCGATCTGTGCCGTCATCTGGGGCTCGCCACCTTCGTCGATCCGCACTACGAGGCCGACGATCTGATCGGTACGCTGTCCTGTCTCATGCGCGGGCAGGGCGTGCGCTCGGCGTTCATCACCCGAGACAAGGATCTTGCCCAGCTGGTCCGCGACGGCGACCTGTACTGGGACTTTGGCTCCCGGGGGCCGCTCGGCTATGGGGACGTGCACCGTCATTTCGGCATCCTCCCGGAGCGCTTCGCGGATTTTCTTGCGCTCACCGGGGATACCTCGGACAACATACCCGGCGTGCCCGGAGTGGGGCCTAAGACCGCCGCCGCGCTGATGCGGGCTTTCTCATCGATCGACGATCTCTACGGGCAGCTCGGCCGGGTGGGGTCTCTCGGGCTGCGCGGCGGCAGGGAGTTGCGTACGCGGCTGCTCGAGCACCGCGACGCCGTTTACCTCGCGCGACGGCTGACGCAGATCGTCTGTGACATGCCGCTCGCGGTCGAGCCCGAAGACCTGCGTCCGCGCGCCCCGGACCTCGCGGCCCTGGGATCACTCTATGACCATCTGGGCTTTGGACCGCTCCTGCGTCGCCAGAGCGAGCGGCTCGCCGCGCTCGCCGCCCGCCCGTAAGCAGCCTCCCTCGCGGCGCCGGGATTGGTATTGCATGAATCTTGCACGGATTCGGCTATTCTCGAGTTCAACCAGAGTCATGACCGCGGGGGGTCACCATGTCGAGCCAGAATATCGAGTCCGTCCTGCACGAGGCGCGCACGTTCCAACCTCCCGCGCAATTCGCAGCCCGTGCGCGCATCGGGACGGCCCGGCTCGATGAGCTGAGGCGGCACGCGGCCGAGGATCATGCCGGATTCTGGGCGCGCCTCGCCCGCGAAGAGCTCTCCTGGCATACGCCGTTCACCGTGTCGCTGGATGAGTCGGATGCGCCGAATTACCGCTGGTTCATCGACGGGCGGCTCAACGTCTCTTACAACTGCCTGGACGTCCATCTGGCCGAACGGGGCGAGAAGACTGCGATCATCTTCGAGGGCGAGTCCGGAGAGGTCCGCCGGTTGAGCTATCGGGAGTTGCATGCCGAGGTGTGCCGCTTCGCCAATGCCCTGAAAGCCCAGGGCGTCGGCCACGGCGACCGCGTGGCGATCTACATGCCGCTCGTGCCCGAGATCGTGATCGCGATGCAGGCCTGCAATCGCATCGGCGCCATCCACTCGGTGGTGTTCGGCGGCTTCTCGGCGCCGGCGCTGCGGGACCGTATCGAGGACACAGGAGCGAAGGTGCTCGTGACCGCCGACGGCGGCTGGCGCGCCGGGCAGGTCATCGAGCTGAAGGCCGCGGCCGACAAGGCCCTCGCCGGGGCCTGTTCCAGTATTGAACGGGTGATCGTCCTCAAACGGACCGGGCGGCCGGTCGCCATGCAGCCCGGACGTGACCTGTGGTGGGAGGAGGCGGTAGCGGGCCATTCGGGGCAGTGCGAGCCGGTCTGGGTGGAGGCCGAGCATCCGCTGTTCCTGCTCTACACTTCGGGCTCCACGGGCAAGCCCAAGGGCATCCAGCACTCGAGCGGCGGCTACCTGCTCGGTGCAAAGGTCACCACCCAGTGGGTATTCGATCTGCACGAGGACGATGTCTACTGGTGCACGGCCGATGTCGGTTGGGTCACCGGGCACAGCTACGTCGCCTACGGGCCGCTCGCTCTCGGGGCCACCGTGGTGTTGTACGAGGGGTCGCCGACGTTTCCCGACGGCGGGCGGTTCTGGAAACTCTGCCAGGATCACCGCGTCAGCGTGTTCTACACCGCGCCCACCGCGATCCGCGCGCTGATGAAACTCGGTGATGACATTCCGCGCGGCTACGACCTCTCGAGGCTTCGCCTGCTCGGTAGCGTCGGCGAGCCCATCAACCCCGAGGCCTGGATGTGGTATCACCGGGTGATCGGCGGGGAGCGCTGTCCCATCGTCGATACCTGGTGGCAGACCGAGACCGGTGCCATCCTGATCTCGCCCCTCCCCGGAGTGGCCGCCACCAAGCCTGGCTCGTGCACGCTGCCCTTGCCCGGCATAGAGGCGGACATCGTCGATGAGCGCGGCGAGAGCGTGACCGATCCGCACACGGGCGGGTATCTGGTGGTGAAGAAGCCCTGGCCGGCGATGCTGCGCACACTCTGGGGGGACAACGAGCGCTATCGTGCCAACTACTGGGGCAAGTTCGACAACCGCTACTACGTGGCCGGCGACAGCGCCCACCGGGACGAGGACGGGTACTTCTGGATCATGGGACGCATCGATGACGTGCTGAACGTCTCGGGGCACCGTCTCGGAACCATGGAGATCGAGTCGGCACTGGTGTCGCATCCGCGGGTCGCGGAGGCGGCCGTAGTCGGCAAGCCTCACGACATCAAGGGCGAGTCGGTGTTCGCGTACGTCGTCTGTCGCGGCACCCGTCCCGGCGGCGACGCGCGTGCGCTGACGAGCGAGCTGCGTGACTGGGTGGGCGAGCAGCTCGGGGCCATTGCCAAGCCCGACCACATCCGCTTTGCCGACAACCTGCCGAAGACCCGATCGGGCAAGATCATGCGCCGGCTGCTGCGCTCGATTGCCCGCGGCGAGGACATCACGCAGGATGTCTCGACGCTCGAGAACCCCGCCATCCTCGATCAGCTGCGGGGTGTCGAGGCGCCGGCCGGGGCGTAAATCTGCACAAACGCACTCGAAATGCCCCCTGTTGCGGGCAGGGGGCGCTGCTCTAGGCTGCATGCCTCGTCCACGGAGGCATGCTCATGGTCCACAACAGCCGTTGCGCCCGGCCCGCCGGCGCGCGCTCAAGGACTCGGCGCGATTGCGCCGTCGCGTATCTGAACGCCCGGCTGAGCGATGCCGGGCGCGAGGAGCTCGCGGCGGTCTTGTGCCGCATCGCGCAGGCCTGCGGCGGAGTGGCGCTGGCAGAGAAGGTCGAGCTCAGCTCCGACGTGCTCTACCGCACGTTGTCTCAGCGCGGCAATCCGGAGCTCAAGGCCGCGGCCATCCTGCTCAGGGCAATGGGGCTGAGACTCGTGCTGCAGCCGATCGGGGCGCATTGAGGGATGCAAGGTGGCAACGCGCCCGGGGCCGAACCCTGCGGGCCGCGAACGGCGGGGAGACGCTCATGGGTGAGATCATTCGCGTGGCCTTCGGCACCGAGCGCGAGTGGGAGCGCAGCCGCGCGCAATGGGCCGAGGGCCTCAGCGCCGTCGGCGCGCTATTCGGCGATGACGAAGACCTCATGCGGGCCAAGGCCGACTGCTTCTATCACCTGCTGCGACGGATGGTGGAGGACGTGCCCGCCGTGCGCATCGCGGCTCATCTGCCGCAGGATCTGCCGGCCGAGCTGGTCGAGTTCCTGACGGGAGCGATTCGCGAGGCGGCTTTGAAGGGGATCGAGACGAGTCTCACTCACTCGGTGCGGGCGGTCATCGCTGCGGTCTACGATCTGTGCACCTCGAAGCTGCGGGAGCGCCCGTCGTGACTAACGCACGGGCACGGGCACGGGCACGGGCACGGGCACGAGCTCGAGCGCGAAGCGCACCGTCACGGCATCGCCGACCCAGGTGGTCGAATGCCACTGGCCCTGGCCAATGCCGAAATCCAGCCGTTGCAGCGTCGTCTTACCCGAAAGCAGGCCGACGCGGTGTCCTCCGATGTCGGTGATGCGCCAGGTGAAGGGGACGATGACCGTCCGGCTGACGCCGCGCAAGGTGAGCGTCCCGATCGCCTGGTAACCGGTGCCCGTCCTCGTCAAACGCCGGGCGATGAAGCTCGCCTGGGGGTACTGAGTGACATCGAAGAAGTCCTTCCCTCCGAGGATGCCGTTGCGTTGACGGTCGCCGGTGTCGAATGAGCGCATGTCGATCAGCACCCGCAGCCGGCCGGCGCTCGGATCGAAGCGTACCGTGTAGGCGTTGAATCGCCCCTGATTGGCGCCACCGGCCTGCGTGAACGTGTAGGTGAGGGAGCTGCGCGCCGGAACCAGCGTGTACGTCGTGTCCTGCGCGGCAGCGTGCGCCGTGGGCGCAAACGAGGCCAGGAGTGCGGCGCCGATGAGCACTGTGAGCGTGTCGCGGGGGCGGATTGTGCGCATCAGCAGGGTTTCCTCGTCGATGTACCGGGCGTCTGCCCGGCGGGGCGCGCGCGCGAGGCCCGGCCGGGCAGCATGCGTCGCAGCGTGTCGTCCTTCAGGACGAAGTGATGTTTGAGGGCCGCGGCGACATGCAGTGCGACGATGACTCCAAGCGCTATCGCCAGCGCCGCGTGAGTCTCGATCATGGCCCGATACAGGGCGCCGCTCTTCGACACGAGGTCCGGCAGCTGCAGCACATCGAACCAACTCACCGGAAACCCTCGAGCGGACGACATGATCCAGCCGGTGAGCGGCAGGGCGAACAGCAGCACGTACAGCGCGGCGTGGGTGAATCGCGCGAGGAGGCGCTCGTAGCCGCGCAGAGTACCGGGCAGGTCCGGTGTGGGATTCAGCCAGCGCCACAGCAGGCGGATCACCGCGAGAGCAAGGATGGTGATGCCGATCGATTTGTGGCGCGCCAGCATGGCGAGTTTCTCCATGCCGAGCGGCAGCCCAGCGCCAATGAGCCCGAGGCTCGCCTGCACGGCGATGAGTGCCACGATGAGCCAGTGAAGCAGCTGCGAGAGAGCGCCCCAGCGGGCGCGGGTATTGCGAAACATCACCTCGCTAGCTTAGGGGAGCGAGGTGGAGCTGGGGAGTAGTTACACGGATTAAACCGATGTGTCCCGCGGCTTCGCAGTGGCGCCCTGCCAGCCGAGCTCGATCTGGGTCCAGCCCTGGCAGTGGCGGGCAATGTGACTGGCGAGAAGCGCCGCGTGCTCGGGGCGCGC
>DAIDHH010000039.1 GCA_027452045.1 Gammaproteobacteria bacterium | reverse complement strand
GCGCGATGCCATTGAAGGGGCTCTCGAGCAGAAGGGCTATCGGTACGTGGCGCAGGCCGATCAGGCGGACTTCGCGGTCGACTTCACCCTCGGCTCGCATGAGCGTGTGGACTTGCGTACTTACCCCAGGCCATATGGTGGACCGTGGGTCTGGTACGGACCGCGCTGGTGGGGATACCCCTACTGGGGAAGTGGTGTCGATGTGTATCGATATCGGGAGGGAATCCTGGCGGTCGACGTGTTCGATGGCAAGACGCATCGGCCCGTCTGGCATGGGTGGGCGAAGAAGCAGCTCACACGGGATGACATGGCGCATTCCGCCGAGCCCATCCGCAAGGCGGTCGATGCGGTGCTGGCCCACTTTCCGCCGGGGTGAAATCCGCACGCGCGTGCATCGCGGGCCGCGGGGCGTTCACCCAGAACGCGGTGCGGCATGCAATGTCAATTTCGAGATTGCGCAGGCCCGCTGCGCGGGTATCTGGAAAAAATGCCTGCCGTTTCACGCCTGGCCCGCGGAGTCGGACGGGTCAGCCTGTTGCCCGCGGACAGGCTCGATCAGGAGGCGGACACCTGGGTGAGAGAGCTCGCCAGGGCCCGTCTGAAGGGCCGGACCCGATTCCCGAGGCGCACCAGCGCCTGGCGCGCAAGGCGGGCGGGCAAGCGCTCGTCGGTGTAGAGCCCCACGATGGCGTTGGTTGCGGCATAGAGCGGCAGCGCGGCGCGCCGGTGGGCTCGTTCGTAGGCGGTGAGGACTCCGGGAGCGCCAATGTCCCGGCGCTCGAATGCGGCGCGGTCGATCTCGCGGGCGAGCCGCGCGGCGCTGCGGAGTCCCAGATTGAATCCATGGGCGGTCACGGGGTGCATGCCGACCGCGGCATCGCCCACGAGTGCGCATCGAGGTCCCGCGAAGCGGTCCGCAAGCACGGCTACGAGCGGATACGCGAACACCTCGCCGGTGCGCCGCATCCAGCCGAAGCGGCTCCGGTAGCGGCGCTCCACTTCGATGTCGAAGTCCATTGTGTCGAGCTCCTGGAGCCGTCGCGCCTCGCTCCCGGGGAGCGTGATGACGGCCGAGGAGCGGTTGCCGTTCAAGGGCAGAAGCGCCAGCGTCTGTCCATGATCGAACCATTCCGAGGCAATCCGCCGGTGCGGCTTTTCGTGCTCCATGCGACACACGAGCATGGTTTTGCCGAAGTCCCGGGAACGGGCCGGGATGCCCGCCATGCGGCGGACCTCGGAGAAACGGCTGTCCGCGGCAACCAACAGAGGCGCCCGAAGGACCCGCTGGTCGCAGAGCCTCACCCGCACCCCGGCCGGCTCCCATCGCACTTCCGATACGGAAGTGTCGGTGAATAGCGTGACGTGCTCCATTTCCCGCACCGTCTGGCAGGCGGCGCGGCGGATCAGGTGGTTTGCGACGAGATAGCCGAGCTCGCCCGCGCCGCCGTCAAGGTGATCGATGTGCATGCCGCGCGCCGATGCGCCGTTGAAGACCTGGACATCGGATATCGGTGAGACTTCATGAGCCGCGATCCGTGGCCAGATGCGCATGTCCCTCAGGGATTGCACGGAGGCGTGGGTGAGTGCGATCTCCCGGCCATCGAAGGCGGGATCGCAGAGGCTGCCGAGCGGCTGGCGGTCGATGAGTGCGACGCGAAGGCGGCGGTTCTCGAGGGCCGCAGCCAGGCACAGGCCGGCCGGGCCGGCTCCTGCGATCAGGATATCGAAGCTCGTCTGAGAGCCTTCTCGCCTCGCGAGGTCGGACATGTCACCTCACCGATTCGGGCAGCACGAGCTGAAAGGGCCAGGCGTTGAGGGAGATCAGACCGTGAAGTGCGCCGGCCTCGATCGAGACCTTATCCGCGAAATGCGTCAGTCGGCCGAGCAGCCGTTGCAGCCGCGGGACGTCGGCGGCATGGATTTCCTCGAAACGCAGCGTGATTCTGCCCGGGGCCTCGTTGAGGTATGCGCGCAGGTGTCTTGCAGTGCGTCTCACACGGGCCGGGACGGCCCGCAAAGAGAGCGCCAGGGCCGGCGATCCGCGCTCGCTCGCGCCCTGGCCAACGGTCACGTTGCCCGCGCCACAGCTTCGCAAGGCCTGCGCGAGGCGTGCCAGGCGAGTGTTCCACAGCGCCGGGGCCTGTGGCGCCGGCTGCGCAAGATGTCTTCGGGCGTAATCCTGCATCGACAACCCGACGATCCAGTCCCCGATGGTCGAGGGAATCTGCCAGGGCTTGGTGAACGGGAGACTGCGCAGGAAGTGCCAGATGCGGGCCGGACCGCCTCGCAGCACGCCGCGCCAGATGAGGCGCGCAAGGATGCCGAGGCTCGATGCCGCCCCATATTCCGTGCCGCCCGGGGCCTTGCCCAGGAAGCGGTTCTTGTGGCGGATGCGCCCGGCGATCGCCCTGTCCTCGAGCAGCCGCTCGTGCAGGCGCCGATAGCCGCTCAGGAGCTCCTCGCGGGACATACCGAGAGGCACGACGTTCGTATCCACCTTGGTGTTGTCGCCGTCGTTGTCCGTGACGTGCAGCCTGTTCGCGGCGCGCAGCCGTTCATAGAGGGGGGTGCGCGGCATGGCGTTCAGCAAGCCGATCATCGCCGTCTGGATGCCCGAGCGCAGGATGAATTCGTACTGTCGGTCGAAGGTGGAGACCGTGTCGTTGTCGAAGCCGATGATGAAGCCGGCCAGCACTTCGATGCCGTGCGCGTGGATCCGTTGCACGGCCGTGAGCGGGTCCTCGCGCATGTTCTGCAGTTTGTGCGTCTCGCGCAAGGAAGCCTCGTCCGGGGACTCGATGCCGATGAAGGTCCAGGCGAAGTGCGCCTCGCGGAACAGGTCCATGAGTTCCTCGTCCTGGGCGAGGTTGAGCGAGGCCTCGGTGCCGAAACTGAAGGAATAGCTGTGGCGCTTCTGGTAGTCGATGAGAAATCTCAGCAGGCTCTTGGCGACCTTGAGGTTGCCGATCAGATTGTCATCGACGAAGAAGACCTTGCGCACCCCGTGCTCGCGCAGGAGGTCGAGCTCCCGGCCGACCTGCTCGAGGCTCTTGTGCCGCGGCTTGCGGCCGAACATCACGATGATGTCGCAGAACTCGCACAGGTAGGGGCAGCCGCGCGAGAACTGCAGCGTCGCGGTCGTATAGAGCGAGAGCTTGAGCAGATCGAAGCGTGGCGCCGGAGAGGTACGCAGATCGATCGTGCCCTCCTCCCGATAGAGCGCACGCGCCGATCCCGCCTCGAAGTCGGCGCAGAAGCGGGGCCAGATCTGCTCCGCCTCGCCGCAGATCACCGCATCGGCCAGGTGTTCGTACTGCTCGGGGCAGAGCGAGGCGTAGCTGCCTCCCGCGACCACGAAGTGCCCCCGGCTGCGATAGTACTCGAGCAGCTCGCGCTGCCGCGGAAACTGCACTCCCATGCCGCCGATGCCGATCAGATCGGCTTGCGGCTCGAGCGGCAGCGGCTCGACGTTCTCATCGACGATGCGCACCTCCCAATCAGGGGGGCACAGCGCAGCGAGCGTTGCGAGGCCGAGCGGCGGATTGACCGCGCGACTGCCCGGCAGGATCTCGTTCACCGCCCAGCGGAACGACCAGAAGCTCTCCGGGTACTTGGGATTGATCAGCAGCAGGCGCATGAGGCTTTAGATCTCGCGGTCGGATGAGCCAGCCTAGCCGCGTGGATGGCCGGGGTTTTTGATCCTGGTCAAATATGCGGGGCAAGCAGCGCGAAAACCGCCACGATCGCCAGCTGCGCGAGCGGATAGAGGCTCGCGTGATCGAAGAGCCTCGCGGCCTCGCGATGCTCGTGCGAGCGCACGAGCTCAAAGCCCGGGCGCAGCAGCAGCACCACGCCCGCGAGTACGCTTGCCGCAAGGTACGGCACGCCGAGCGCAAGCGGTGACATGCGCGGCAGGAACAGGCTGAGCAAGACGGTGAGGGTGAGAGCGAGGGCGACCAGCCTGCCCGCCACGCGCGGACCGAAGGCGAGCGGAATGGTGACGGCGCCGACCCGTCTGTCTTCTTCGACATCGTTCCAGTCCGCCGGGATGTTCTGCCCGCCGATTTCCCAGCACATGAGCCACGCGAGCAGGAGGAGCAGGAGCGAGGGCGAGGGGTGCGGCGTGACGACGAAAACCGCGGCGAGGGGGCCGGCGGACTTCACCAGGCCACTTACCAGCGTGCGCCAGTAGGTGACCTTGAGCAGCAGGCAGTAGAGCACCTCTAAGGCGGCCGCGGCGAGCACGATGATCACGAGCGGCGGATTCAACAGGTAGGCGCCAAGCAGCGTGAGCGCGTACCAGAGAGCGAACCAGGCGATGCCGCTGCGCATGCCGAGGAGGCCTTGCGCGAGCGGATGGCGCAGCTCGGAGGCTTCGAGCGAATAGCCGGCGTTGATCCCGGCGCCGGCGAACTTCTCCCGGTCGACGTTCACGCCGAGGAGGTCATTGAGGGCGTAGATGGCGGTGTATCCGGCGCCGGCCGTGAGGAGCGACAGCAGGAGCACCGGCCATGAGGGCAGATGCCCGAGCCAGAGCAGGGCGACGAAGCCGGGCATGGCGGCATCGACGAGGCCGTGCTTCGATCGGGAAAGAGCCAGGAATCGTCGCATCGGAATCTCACCTTCTCTTGATGAAGCAGGCCATGTAGTTGACATCCTCCTTGCCGGGGGCGACCCGGAAGCGCTTCGTCAGTGGGTTGTAGAGGAGGCTTGCGATGGCGGTGAATTCGAGGCCGCTCGCCTGTCCCCATTCGCGCAACTCCCGCGGGCGGATCAGCTTTCGGTACTGATGCGTCCCGCGCGGCAAGAGCCTGAGCAGGTACTCTCCGGCGAGGATCGCGAAGAGAAACGCCTTGAGCGAACGGTCGATGGTCGAGAAAATGGCGCGTCCGCCGGGCTTGAGGACGCGTGCACAGGCGGCGATCACTGCGCGCGGCTCGGGCACGTGCTCCAGCATTTCCATGCAGGTCACGGCATCAAAGCGGCCTTCGGCCTCTTGCGCGAGCTGCTCCACGCTCATGTAGCGGTAGTCGATCTCGAGTCCGTGGGCGGCGGCATGTCCTCGGGCGGCCTCGAGCGTCGGTTGCGACAGGTCGATCGCGGTGAGGCTCGCGCCCGATCGGGCGAGAGCCTCGGCGAGAATGCCGCCGCCGCAGCCCACGTCGAGGATCTTCGGCCGGGGCAGGTCGATCTGCCCGAGGATAAATGCGCTGCGCAGCGGGTTGATGACATGCAACATGCGCATCGGACCCGCGGTGTCCCACCACATGCGCGAGACCCGGTCGAACTTCGCGATCTCCTGCTGATCAGCGTTCGAGAGCCGGTTCATGGTGTATGCAAAGCCGCTCGTGCAGGGCCGTGATGGAAGACTCGATTTCCCGTCGGGCGATGTCGTTCACAAAGACGCAGCCGCCGATCGAGTCCGGCAGGGGCGAGCGCTGCAAGCCGTTGCGGTGCTCGATGCGCTCGAGGAGGGCCTGCCAGAGGAGCTCGGTGTCGAGGAGGCCGATGTCGAGCGAGAGTCCGAGTGCATCGATCAGGCGGAAGATCCGCTCCGCTTCCCGCTCGCAAAGCAGTCGCCGTTTCCTTGCGATCAGCGTCGAGACGGCGATGTCGAGGAGCACCGCCTCACCGTGCAGCAGGCGGGCTTCGTGCAGGGATTCGAGTCCGTGGCTGAAGGTGTGCCCGAAATCCACCTTGCGGGCGAGATTGTTCTCGAAGAGATCCGGCTCGAGCTCCTCCAGCATTCCCGAGATCGCGCGCTCGAGGATCGTCCCGCCGGCAGGGTTCTGGAAGCGGCTGGCGATGCTCTCGGCCCCGTGCTCCTCGAGCAGTTGGAACAGACCTGCATCCTTGATGATCGAGAGCTTGAGGATTTCACACACGCCATTGAGGATGTGACGGTGGGGCAGAGTCCTCAGGAACTGCCGGTCCAGAAGGACCCGCAGTGGCGGCTCGAAGCTGCCCAGGCGATTCTTGTGGCCGTTGAAATTGATGCCCGTCTTGATCCCCACGGAAGCATCGACGTAGCCCATCAGGGTCGTGGGAACCTTGATGTGCGGCACTCCGCGCCGGTAGCTGCTCGCGACGAACCCCACCACGTCGGTGAGCACCCCGCCGCCGATGGCGATGATGGGCTCATCCCGACGCCGGATCGGAAAGGCGTCGAGCTCGCGCAGGATCTCGAGGTAACCGTCCATCCGTTTGCTGTGCTCGCCGCCGGCAAAGTGGACGATTCTCGCCTCGATCCCGTGATGCGCGAAGTAGGTCTGCGGGTCATCGGCGCAGTGGCGGGCGACGTTGCGGTCGATGACCACGAAGCGGCGCCCGCCCTCGAGCCGCCCGAGGGAGAGCAGCGCGCGGTTCTGCGGGTCAAAGAGTCTGGGGGCCTCGACGATATCGTATGCGATCGGGCGCTGGTGGCGTATGCGCCACCGGGTGAAGCCTTCACTCATACCGCAGCCATCCAGGCGGATCGCGACTCCAGCACCTCGCGCGCGACTTCCTGGGCGAGTTCGAGGTTGTGGTTGCGGTAGTTACCGCACTGGTCGATGCGCGCGTACGGCACCGCGAGCGAGCTTCGTATGCCGGTGAGGATGTCCTCGAGCACGCGCCGGATCATCCACGCCCGGCCCTCGTTGAGGAGCGTGAGATAGAAGCCGGTCTGACACCCCATGACCCCGACCGACACGAAGTTCTCCGGCAGCTCGCGCTTGAGACCCTCGAGGAGGAAGTGCTCGATGGAATGCAGCTCCGTGAAGGACAGCTCCTGGCCGGCGTTCGGGCGACGGATGCGCAGGTCCACGCAGTAGACCACGTCGCCGTTTCGACCGGCATTGGCAGAGCGCAATTTGATGCTCGGCGCCCTGAGCAGCCGGTGATCCAGCTCGCCGAGGGTGTTGGGATCCCAGCCGAGGGCTGCGACATCGATCATGGCGGGTCCTTAAATAGTCGATGGGCGTGCGGGCGCGCGCAGGCGGGGCGCCTGGCAAGACGCAGCAGTGAATTTCGCAAGGTGCCGCTGGCTCTCGCGAAGGGCTCGTTCCCACGATTCGACATGGTGATAGAGCTCCACCGAGGCGTATCCTGAGAATCCATTGGCGGTGAGCGCATCGAAGCTCGCGGCGAAATCGAGCGTTCCCTCGCCGGGGATCTCGTGAAAGTGCACGATGCCGGTCAGCGTGTTGGCGACCATCCGGTCGATGAGCGGCCGACCCCTCACGCCACGCAGATGGGCGATCACCGGTCTCGCGCGCTCGAGCACCTCGTAGCTCAGCCCCGGGATGGAGATGAGGTAGGTGAATATTTCATCGTCGAGCGCCGATGTGCCGGCGTAGAGGCTCGGGTAATCGATGTAGCGCGGGGCCTTGGTCACTCCGGCCTGGCCAAGGAGCGCCTCGATCCGCCGCCGCCGCGCAAGTCCCGGTTTCGCATCGCAGAAATAGAGCGGATGGTCGCGGTCGACCAGCAGATAGTCGGCGGTATCGGGGAAGTAGACGAGCTTCGCCGCGACATCCAGATCGAAGGTCAGGTCATCGGCGTCCTTCTCGATCCTCAGGTTGTAGCCCCGCCGGGCGTCCGAGACGTGCAGGTAGCGCGTGGCGGGTGCGGCCGCGGCGAGCGCGGCAGGGTAGTTCTTCTCGGAGCAATATGCGTGGCAGAGGTCCACGTGCAGCTTGAAGTGCGGCGAGCCGATCTGCTCGATGAGCGCGAGACCCTGATCGAGCGTCTCGATGAGCATGCCCGGCTCGGGCTCGATCAACAGGGTGATGTCTTCGTCCTCGTGGATCTCCCGCAGGCACTCCTCGATGCTCTCGAGCAGGAGCACGCGGGGGTCGAGCGAAGAGTGGCTCACGTGCTCCTCGCGCAGGAAACCGCTGCCGAAAGTGACCAGCGGCGCGCCCAGCCGGCGGGCGAAGTGAATGCCGCGCTTGATGAGGTCGATGCGGCGCTTGCGGCCCGCGAGATCGAGCGACATCAGCGACGGCTCGTGCGGCCGGGAGGGGGTAAAGAAGTGAGAGGCGGTCGCCACGCAGGCGGGCACGAGGTGGGCGGCCTGCAGGCGTTTCCTGAGAACCGCCAGCGCGTCATCGTCGATGTTGAAGGGATTCAACTGCTCGCGATGGAAGGAGATCTCGACCCCGGAGTAGCCGGCGCGCCCCACCGCATCGATGGCATCGAGGATGCCGAGTTCGGTCAGACCGAAGGTGCAATAGCTGAGCTCGAGCGCGCCCATGGGCTCAAGCCCGCACGGAAGAGGCGCTCAAGGGCGCATTCACCGGGCTTTCACGTCCCGGGGAGTGGGTGGCTCCCGCGCGGGACCGTGAGGGCTCGTCCGCCCGCTGGTGCGCGCCGCAGCTCTGTCTGCGGTGCCAGGCCGCAGTCAACAGGGCTCTCGCCAGGCACAGCCGGCCGCGCAGCAGGACCTGTTCCGGTACGCCCCGGCGATACAGGCTCGCGAATTCGGTGAGTCCCGCGAGCAGTCCCCGTGCATCGCGCACGATTCCAGCGTGTGTCCACATGAGATGACGCAGGTCCTGCCAGACCTCCGCATCGAGCTGCAACGCGGTCTCGTCCACCACCATATCAGGTCGCGCTGCGCCGCCTCTGGTCGGCCCTCGGTTGCGCGAGAGCGCGGCACCCACGCGCCGGCCAAACACGGCGGCCTCGAGCAGCGAGTTGCTCGCCAGACGATTTGCCCCGTGGACGCCGCTGCACGCCACTTCACCGCAGGCCCAGAGTCC
>DAIDHH010000038.1 GCA_027452045.1 Gammaproteobacteria bacterium | reverse complement strand
GTCGCCAAGTGGTAAGGCAGCGGGTTTTGATCCCGCCATACGGAGGTTCGAATCCTCCCACCCCAGCCAGGTCGATGACATAAGGCACCCATGAGCACGAGCGACACACTGGCGCTGTTTGCCGGCAATGCCAATCCGGCGTTGGCGACCGACATCGCGCGGCATTTGCAGACGCCGCTCGGGCGCGCCTACGTGGGGCGTTTCAGCGACGGCGAAATCAACGTCGAGTTGATGGAGAACGTGCGCGGGCGCGATGTTTTCATCGTGCAGCCGACCTGTCCTCCGACCAATGACATGCTGATGGAGCTGCTGGTGATGGTGGACGCCTGCCGGCGCGCCTCGGCCGCGCGTATCACCGCCGTCATGCCGTACTTCGGCTATTCGCGCCAGGACCGCAGGCCTCGAGCGACGCGTTCGGCGATCACCGCGCGCCTGGTCGCCAACATGCTGTCGATCGCGGGCGTCAACCGCCTGCTGACCATCGATCTGCACGCAGATCAGATCCAGGGGTTCTTCGACATCCCCGTGGACAACGTGTACGCCTCGCCCGTCCTGCTGGGTGATGCCTGGAAGCAGGCGTACCGCAACGTGGTGATCGTTTCGCCGGATGTCGGCGGCGTGGTGCGCGCGCGCGCCTTCGCCAAGCGCCTCGATGATGCGGACCTCGCCATCATCGACAAGCGCCGGCCGCGGCCGAACGAGTCGAAAGTGATGAACATCATCGGCGACATCGCCGGCAAGACCTGCGTGCTGGTCGATGACATGGTGGATACCGCCGGGACGCTGTGCCAGGCCGCGAAGGCGCTGAAGGACGAGGGCGCGCAGCGAGTGGTCGCCTACATCACCCACCCGGTGCTCTCGGGCGAGGCCGTGCAGAAGATTTCACGCTCGGAGCTCGATGAGCTGGTGGTGACCGACACCATTCCGCTCTCGGATGCCGCCCGCGATTGCGGCCGCATCCGTCAGCTGTCGGTGGCCGCGCTGCTCGCGGAGACCATCCGCCGCATCCGCGACGAGGACTCGGTCAGCTCTTTGTATGTCGATTGAGGGCGCCTCGCGAGGGCGCTGACAGTTTTTCGGGTGCGCCGGGGTCTGGTCGCGGGCCGCGGTGCGTTGTTATCGTCAGTTGGAGATCATCATGCGTATTTCATTCAGCTTCGGCGCGGAGCCGCGCGGGGCGCAAGGCAAAGGTGCGAGCCGCCGCCTGCGCAACACGGGAAAGGTTCCGGCCATCATCTACGGCGGCCACAAGGATGCGGAGGCCGTATCGCTCGTGCACCACAAGCTCCTCGCCGTCATCGAGGATGAGCGTTTCTATTCTTCGATCGTCGAGATCACGGTCGACGGCAAGGCGCAGCCGGCCATCGTCAAGGACGTGCAGATGCATCCGGCCCGCAACCAGATCGTGCACCTCGACCTGCAGCGCGTCGTCGAGAACGAGCCGATCCGCCTGCACCTGCCCATCCACTTCAAGAACGAGGCCGCGAGCCCGGGCGTGAAGACCCAGGGCGGCATCGTTTCGCACATGCGCACCGATGTCGAAGTGAGCTGCCTGCCGAAGGATCTGCCGGAGTTCCTGGAACTCGACCTCGCGGAGATGAACCTCAACGAGACGAAGTTCCTGGCCGATGTCCCGCTGCCCCCGGGCGTGACCGTGCCGGAGCTGGCGCACCGCAACGCCGCGGTCGTCTCCATCCACAGCCCGCGTGCCGCGGAGCCCGAGCCGGTCGCGGTCGAGGCTGCTGCAGCGCCGGCCGAGGGTGCTGCCGCGGCCACTGGCGCCGCCGGAGCGGCGCCGGCAGCGGGTGCCGAGGCGAAGAAGGGCGAGGAGAAGAAGGAAGGCGGCAAGAAGTAGCGGCCCGTGCCTGGGACGCCTCTCAGGCTGGTGGTGGGGCTGGGCAATCCCGGCCCCACCTATGCCCGCACGCGTCACAACGCGGGGTTTGCGCTCGTCGACGAGTTGGCCCGGCGCGCGGGCGCGGTGTTGCGCAGTGAGCCGCGGCACCAGGGAGAGGTTGCGCGCGCGCGCATCGCCGATCAGGAACTGTGGCTGCTCAAGCCCATGACCTACATGAACCTGAGCGGCGGCTCGGTGCAGAGCCTGGCCGGCTTTTACAAGATCGCTCCCGAGGCGATCCTGGTGGCCCACGATGAGCTCGATTTCCCACCCGGAGTGGTGCGGCTGAAGCAGGGCGGCGGCCCGGGCGGCCACAACGGGCTGCGCGACATCATTGCGCGGCTCGGCGAGTCGTTCTGGCGGCTGCGCATCGGCATCGGTCATCCGGGCGATCGCTCCGCCGTATTGGATTACGTGCTCGGCCGGCCGCCGCAGGCGCAGGCCGCGCAGATCGAGGAGGCAGTCTCGGCGGCCGCCGATGTCCTGCCCGACATATTGCTCGAGGGCGCCGAGAAGGCGATGAACCGCCTGCACCGGCGCGGCAACGCAGAGCCTTAAGCGCGCTTCGGCCGTGAGCCGAAGACGCAGGAGTCCGTTTCATGTCCATCCGCTGCGGCATCGTGGGATTGCCGAATGTCGGCAAGTCGACGCTGTTCAACGCGCTCACCCAGGCGCAGAACGCGGCTGCCGCCAACTACCCGTTCTGCACCATCGACCCCAACGTCGGCATCGTGCCGGTACCGGATCCGAGGCTGGACGTGCTCGCCGGCCTGGTGCATCCCGAACGGACCGTGCCCGCGACGGTGGAGTTCGTCGACATCGCAGGCCTGGTGGCAGGGGCATCCAAGGGCGAGGGGCTGGGCAACCAGTTCCTGTCCCACATCCGCGAGGTGGACGCGATCTCGCACGTGGTACGGTGTTTCGAGAGCGGCGACATCGTGCACGTGGCGGGCAAAGTCGATCCCCTGGCGGACATCGAGGTCATCGACACCGAGCTGGCGCTTGCGGACTTTGCGACGGTGGAGAAGGTCCTGGAGCGGGCCGCGAAGGCCTCCAAGGGTGGTGACAAGGATGCCCTGAGGAAGAAGGCGCTGTTCGAGCGTGTGAAGGCGCACCTCGACCAGGTGAAGCCCGTGCGCGCCATGGCGCTGACCGTCGAGGAAAGGCGGGACGTCCGGGAGCTGCAGCTGCTCACCGCGAAGCCGGTCATGTACGTGGCAAACGTGGCCGAGAACGGCTTCAAGGGCAATCCATTGCTCGCGGCGGTCGAGCAGCGTGCCGCTGCGGAGGGGGCGGTGGTCGTGGCGGTCTGCGCCGCCATCGAAGCGGAGATCGCACAGCTGGAAGCGGCTGACCGGGCCGGCTTCCTTGCCGAGCTCGGGCTCGAGGAGCCGGGTCTCGACCGGGTCATCCGGGCCGGCTACCGGCTGCTCGGCCTGCAGACCTATTTCACTGCGGGGGAGAAGGAAGTACGAGCCTGGACCGTCCCCGTGGGCGCCACCGCGCCCCAGGCGGCCGGGGTGATCCATACGGATTTCGAGCGAGGCTTCATCCGGGCCGAGGTCATCGGCTATGCGGATTACGTCGCCTGCAAGGGCGAGGCGGGAGCCCGGGAGGCGGGGAAGCTGCGCCTGGAAGGAAAGGAATACGTCATGCAGGAAGGGGACGTGGTGCACTTCCGGTTCAACGTCTAGGCGGTTGACACTCCCGGCGCATCCCAAGGACAATGCGCGCCCCCTTTTGGTCGCGCCGGCGGCCCCCGGCTAGGGGTGGCGGGGCCGGCACCGAAATCGTGTGGAAAGGTAGCTCAGCCGGTTAGAGCACGGCACTCATAATGCCGGGGTCGAGGGTTCGAGTCCCTCCCTTTCCACCAGATATTCAGTGGCATGTGGGCGGTCCCTGGCCACGCAAGGGGCTCGCGCGTCGCAGGAGTCCGTAGGCAGTCCGCGCCACGGACCTTCGAAGTCAGGCCGCCACGGCGCGCAGCTTCACCCCAAGCGCCAAGCATACCCGGCGGATGGTGTCGAAGCGGGGAGAGGCGTCGGGTCGGAGTGCCTTGTAAAGACTCTCCCTGCCCAGCCCGCTCTTCTCCGCAATTTCCGTCATGCCTCGGGCTTTTGCGATGTTGCCGAGGGCACGGATGAACTCCTCGCTGTCACCGTCTTCGATCACCTGCGAAAGGTATTCGGCGATGGCTTCGTCGCTGTCAAGAATCGTCGCGATGTCGAATGGGATCAGCTTCTCGTGTTTGGATGGATGCTTGCGCATAAGTCAGACCTTTTTGGCGAGCGCATGGGCTCGTCGGATATCAGCCGTTTGAGAGGATTTGTCTCCACCGGCGAGGAGGACAATGACCTCTCGGCCGCGGACGGTGAAATAGACTCTGTATCCAGGGCCGAGATCGATTTTCATCTCGGAAACACCGCTGCCGACGGAGCGGGTCTTGCCCAGGTTGCCGTTCTCGGCCTGCTCGATCCGGCGGGCAATCGCGACCTTGGCGCGCAGGTCTCGCAGCCCGATGTGCCAGGCTGAGAATCCTACGGTCTGCTTCACGAGGTACCGCACTGCGGAATCGTATCCGAATGGATACGATTGGTCAAGAAGATCGGCGGGCGAGCTTTCGGCGGCTAGCCAGGACCCACAAGCTGGCGCGCGGGAATTTTGCGGGAATCAGTCGTGCTCGGTTGTGCTCAGTCGTGACAATCGCAGCGGGCGTCCTGCGGATAAGCTGTTGAATGTAAAGCCTATCTAGAGCGGAGCGGCAGGCTCATCATGCCGGGGTCGAGGTTCGAGTCCTTCCCTTTCCACCAGCATTTCTTGGCGTCATGAATCGGTCTGCCGAAGAGTCGATTCCCGAGGCAGATTGGCGGCGCTAGGGGAGGCTTGATAGCTGCTGGAGACGCTCCAGGATAAACGGGAGACGTGCTTGGCTCTGGGCATCACCGGGAAGGTGGCCTGGCAGTGCTTCGACAAAGCGCGGATTCTGCAGCAAGTCGCTGAATCGCCCGCTGAGATAGTGGCGTACCTCAGGTGAAGCTGCCACGACCTCATTGATGAGTTGGGAGCGTCCATCCACGACGGTCGTGATGTCCTCGAGATCGTGGCTGGCAAGGAAGTCGCCCTTGCCGCGATCGGCGAATGCTTCCAGTTTGGTCGCAATGAAGACAGGGGCAGAGATCAGGCGAATGACTGTGCCGCTCGGCAATTGCCACATTGAGGCCGTGCGGACTGCTTCGTCGTACCAGCGATTGCCGAAACCCAAGAC
>DAIDHH010000037.1 GCA_027452045.1 Gammaproteobacteria bacterium | reverse complement strand
GTCCGAGCGCTGCACGTCCTCGAACGCCGCGCGCAGCCCCATGTAGCCGAGGTAGAGGAAGAACAGGATCAGCTCCGAGGTGAGCCGCGGGTCCCACTGCCAGTAGGTGCCCCACATCGGCTTGCCCCAGAGCGAGCCGGTTACGAGCGCCGCCAGGGTGAAGGACGCCCCGATGGGCGCGCAGCTTGCCGCCACGGCATGCGCCACCTTCATCCGCCAGATGAGTCCGATTCCTCCCGCCACCGCCATGGTCGTATACACGAGGAGCGAGATCCAGGCGCTCGGGGCATGTACGTAGAGGATGCGATAGCCGTCACCCTGCTGGTAATCGGGGGGCGAGAGGTAGAGGCCGCCGATGAGCCCGGCCACGATGAGGATGGCCGCCGACCAGGCGAACCAGGGCGTGAGGCGCTCGGCCGTCCGATAGACATGGGGTGGCGAGGCGAGTCGATGAAACCAGGTCCAGGCCATGAGCGGGAGCCTCACTCCAGGTTGATGCGCACGGCCGCCGCCGCGGCGAGCGGGGAGACCGTAATGCCGAATACCGCCAGCGCGGCGAGCAGCGTGAGCGGCGCGCCGTAGGGCTGACCTCGAATCGCAAGCTGCGTTGCACGGGCGCCGAAGATCAGCACCGGGATCGACAGCGGCAGCGTCAGGAGCGAGAGCAACGCCCCGGAGCGGCGCACCCCCAGGGTGAGCGCCGCGCCCACCGCCCCGATGAGGCTGAGCGTCACGGTCCCGACGGTCACCGAGGCGAGGATCCCGGGAAGCGCCGCCCCCTGCACCCCGAGCGCCACGCCCGCCAGCGGGGCCATGAGCGCAAGCGGCAGCCCCGTGAGCAGCCAGTGCGCTGCGGTCTTGGCCGCGAGCAACCCGGTGAGCGAGCGGCCCGAGAGCGCGAACTGCTCGAGGGTGCCGTCCTGCGCGTCATCGCGAAACAGAAACTCCAGCGCAAGGAGCGAGGATAGCAAAGCCGCCGCCCACACCACACCCGGGGCGATACGGCGCAGCTGCGTGAGCTCGGGGGTGACCGCGAGCGGAAAGAGCGTCGTGATCAGCGCGAAGAATGCGAGCGGCTGCACCAGCTGGCTCGCCTTGCGGAAGGCCAGCCTCAGGTCCCGCACGAGCATCAGCCTCGCTACGGCGAAGACCGAGGGGGTACCTGAGGTCCCGGCGCTCACGAAGGATGTTCCGGCCTCGCCGGCCATGAGGTTATTCAAGACGAAGCTCCAGGCGGCGCAGGCCCTGGCTCGAGATGATGAGCTCGTGGTGGACCGCGGCCATCGCGAGCCCACCCTGCCCCAGGTGCTCATCGATCAGCCGCCCGACGAGCCTCTGGCCCTCGGCATCGAGGTTCGTCGTGGGCTCATCGAGCAGCCAGAGCGGCACGGACATCAGGGTAAGTCCCGCGAGCGCCACACGCCGCTTCTGGCCAGCCGAGAGCGTGCGCACGGGTCGATCCGCCCAGCGCTCGGCCCCCACCCGCTCGATCGCACCATCGAGCTCACGGCCCGTCAGGCGCCGCCGCACGCCCACCCAGTAGTGCAGGTTCTCGCGCGCGGTCAACTCCATTTTGAGGGGCGGCTCGTGGCCTAGATACGCGAGCTGGGCATGGAAGGCCGGCAGGTCAACGCGCACGTCCTCGCCGCGCCAGAAGATGTGCCCTTCCTCGGGGTAGGCAAGACCGCAGACCGTGCGCAGGAGGCTCGTCTTGCCCGCCCCGTTCGGGCCGGTGAGCTGCAGGCATTGCCCGCCCGTGACAGAGAAGTGCACGCCGTGCAGCACGTGGCGTTCCCCCCGCCATAGGTGAACGTTCTCGCCCTTGAGCGTGAAATCGGACATGCCCTCTTATGGATGCTCGGCCCCGGAGTATTTCCGTAAGACCAAGTCTCGCCAATTTGCGGGGATATCTCCATAGACATCCATCCAATATCTTATAGGCACCAATCCCTATTGATCAGCGTGCCTTTTTGCGCAGGAGGCGTTGTCCGGATCCGATACAATGCCGCCCCTTGCCCAGCCCGGGTGGCGAAATCGGTAGACGCAAGGGACTTAAAATCCCTCGGGGGCAACCCCATGCCGGTTCGAGTCCGGCCCCGGGCACGAACGCGGTCAATAGGAGTTAGAATTCCCATCGCACTGCCGCGTCACCCGACGGTAACGAAGCGCGCCTCCCCTTGGGCCGATGTCTGCATGAGGCACGCCTCGGCACGAATCCCCGCCCAGACGTGCCGACTGTCGTGGCTCACTCGTCTTGGAATGATGCGACGCGCAGGATCCAGCCTTCGCGGTCTGCCGTGGAACTGTCCATTGCCTGAAGCAACATCAAAGAGGAGCTAAGGATGTGATCAAGCTGAGATTCCCCCTGGTCGTTGCCGTGGCGCTGGCGCTGGTGCTCGGAGCCTGCGCGCAAACGCCGCTCAGAAACTCCCAGACTCTCGCTGCGCAGGCCGCGCACTTTGGCGTCTCGCGCGACCTGCTTGTCAAGGCCGAGAGTGCCGGGTACTCCCCCCAGATTCGCCGGGGCAAGACGTACTTCTGTACGGAGAAGGGCCGGACCTTTTCCTACATTCCAAGGAGACTCTGCCTCGACAAGACGCAGATGACCGCGTGGCTTAACGCCTCGGCATCGAGTGTCCGCGATGTCCACCATCACATATATACCTTGCCCCCTGTCATATCGCACTGAAAACGCCGGTGGATGAGACCTGACGGGCCGGGATCGCGCCGCCGGCTCATTCTCCAGAGAGTGCCGATTCAACGGCTCCGGCCGCCCCTAAAGGTCCTCGGGTGCGAGCTCGATAGGCATGCCATGGGGCGTGCGAAGGGCCGCATGCGCCCAGGCACTGCCGTAGCGGTCGATCGTCTGGGAATTGCTCAGGCCTTTGGCAACGATCATGCGCTCGAGGGTCGCCTGCCAGTGCCGGTAGTAGGTCGCGCCCGTATCGGGATCCCCCGCGGCCTGCGCGCGCCGGATCTCCTCGGCGAGCATCGCGGCCCACTCGGTCCACTGAAATATCCCGGCGCGGTGAAGTGCGAGGGCCATGGCAAAGGATTGCGCCTCCCAGGGCTCGCCGAATACCGGCCCCTGCTCATCGCGAGGCATGCCGGAAAACTCGACATCGGAGGAGCTCATGCCGGAGTGAGATAAGGCTCAAACGCCTCGATGGAGACGGAGAGCGTCGGATCGGCCTTCGCACCCCACAACTCGCGGCCGGAAAAGACAACGGTGTAGAGCCACTGAGGGCTCTCGCCGGCACCGATCGCGGCCGTATCGGGAAAGACATGGTGGCCGCGCACGGCCTCGATCACACCCTGCTTGTCCCGGGCATAGCGCGGCAGGCGGGTATGGGTCATCGGGTTGAGATTCAGCGTGCGCACCCGGTCTGCGGGCTTGAAACGGGCGGGCACCGTGGCCGGGCGCTCGAAATCTCCGCGCTTGAGGCTCGCAACATCGGCCACCGTCATGGGGCGGGCGTGCTCCTTCGGGGGGCGTAGCGAGCGGCCCGCCTCGAGCTCATCGGCACCAACCATGCCGGTGCGCTCGAGGTTCCTCTCGAGGCCCATCAGCCATTTGGCGTAATAGGAGGCGCTGAGATACGTCTCCGGAGAGAGGCTTTCGATCATGGCGCGCGCCCCGTCGATGCTCCAGAGCTGCAGGAACCCCACCGCGCGATAGAGCGCCATCACCCGCCCTTCCCAGGGCGCATGGAACACGGGCTCCTCCGTCTCGGGCTCGACCGGCCCGAAGCCGTGCATGCCACCCATGTCGTGGATCGAATTCATGGCCGCTTCGCCAGCCCGGTGCCGATCATGCTGTCGCGCGTCACGAGGGCCGCGAGCCGCTCCTCGCTCCACCCTTGGGTGCCGGGAGGGCGCATCGGGATCACCAGGAAGCGCGTCTCCGCGGTCGAATCCCAGACACGGATCCGTGTGTCAGGGGGCAAGGCCACGCCGAACTCGGCGAGCACGGCGCGCGGCTCGATGACGGCGCGGCTTCGGTAAGGCGCCGATTTGTACCAGACCGGCGGGAGCCCCAACACCTCCCAGGGATAGCAGGAACAGAGCGTACAGACGACGAGGTTGTGGGTCTCGGGCGTATTCTCGACCGCGATGAGATGGGCCCCGACCGGGCTCGAGAAACCCATGGAATTGGCAGCCTCCGTGGCATCGGCGAGGAGCCGCGCCCTGAACGCGGAATCGCTCCAGGCGCGCGCCACGATCCGCGCGCCGTTTCGCGGGCCGATCTTCCTCTCGAACGCATCGACGATCCGATCGAGCGCCTGAGGGTCGACCAGGCCCTTCTCGGTCAGGATCGTTTCGAGCGCGCGAACGCGCGCCTGCATCCCTTCAAGCGCCGAGTGTCCAGGTGCACCGTGGCGATGCTCGAGATCGTGATCCATGAGGCTAGCTTCACTCCTTCCCAAAGCGTGGGCAAGTGTACCCCGGGTGGATCCTCGGCCCCTGCTCACGGTACTCACGGGTGTCAGGAGCAATGTGCGCTTGTGGAGGCTGCACACTGCCCCAGCTGGCGCACGGGACCGGTAGACGCGATATCGAATGAATGCCACAATCTTCACGATAAGTGGCTGGCGATTCGGAACAATCGCCAAGTGGCGTATGGAGTGAGCCGATGCATGACAATACAAGGTCCCGCCGCCCGTGGGAGATCGCGGCGCGCCTCGCGGGCGTTTTGCTGGTCGCCGGTTTGACCGGTTGTGCGGGCAGTGCACCGCAGAAGGGAGGACCGGCGCACAAGGCCGTGGATTTCATTGCCGCCGGGGCGCTTCAGTTCCTGTCCGATTCCAATGTGCAGAACGCATGGCAGGACAGCAGCGGGACCTGGCACTGGGTCACGGTCAAGCAGGGCGTAGGCACCTACCAGTGCAAGGCCCCCCGACTGGGCGTGCCGAAACAGTGCGATCGAATCGGCCCGCCGTAGCGGCAATCGCCCCGCTCTGCTGCAATCGAGGATCGCGCCGCCCGGCGCCGCCTCCGGCATCGACTCCCTTAGCCTACGCACGGCGGACACCGCCGTGGAACTCCTGATGAAGCCCCGCCCCGGCATTGACGCTCGAGCCGTGCGCGAGCGCCTTCAGGGCATCGCACCGGCCAGGCCGTCAGCTTTTCGTCAGGATTTTCTGCGACCGTGCCCGCCGGCCCATGCTTCGTGCTTCCGAAGCGGCACGGCAGGAGCCCCCGCGACCCCGGCGTTCCGCACGCTTGCGCGAGTGCACAACGTGCGCGGCTTTGCGCGCCCCGACGTGGCGCGCCCTCCTTAGGAACGCGCGCAATCATCCGGCGCTCGCCCTCCCCGCCGGGCCCGTCCCGCGCGTTCGCGCCTCCGCAACATTCAACCTCTCGTCCTCGATGCGCCCCGCTCATCGAGCACCCCGATCATCTCTCCTGACATTCTGAAAATATCTCCGCTTCGTCACAATGCCGAAACATGACTGACGCAAAGTGCGCGGCTTCAATGGCGTTGTGCATCGGATGCCACGCATCCAACACACGCCAGACGCTCATCAACATCGGACGGGAGCTCGCCAATGCGCACAGACCGTATATCGCCCGCATCGCGCCGCAAATCGCCCCCAGTCGGCGTAAGACAAGCCGTGCAGTGGGTTCTTGCCGGCACGCTCGCCACGGCCGCGCTCGCGCAGGCAGCTTCTCCCGCCCCGGCAAGCCCCGGGCCCGCCGCGAGTGCGATGCCCGGCGCGTTTCCAGGGCCTATTTCCACCGCGGCGCTCAATCAGGTGCTCGTCAGCGCGCGCCGCCAGCGCAACCTCAAGAAATTCACCACCGACCAGACGGTGAAGACGCTCGATCAGGATCAGATCCGCGCCAGCAGCCGGGTCGGCGGCGTCGCGCAGGCGATGATGCTCGTCCCGGGTGTCAGCGTGTCCAGTTACGGCGCCACCGGATCGAGCAAGACCACGATCAGCATCAATGGCATCAAGATCGGTTGGGCGGGATTCTCCGGCGGCAACCCGGACAACGGCAGCGTCGCGCCGAGCTTTGACGGCGTACCGATGATGAACCCGGGAAACGATCTGTGGCAGGCGACGCTCATCCCGCAGACGTCCATCCTGCAGACCATCGACGTCACCTACGGTCCGGGCGAGCCGAAGGACCGCTGGTGGACCAATATCGGCGGTGCCATCAATTTCGTGCCGCTGCAGCCGGCCCGCGCCGCCGGCGCCCAGGTCTCACTCACCTACGGCAGCTACCAGACGCGCAACATTTCCTTCGACCTGCAGACAGGCAGCCTCGGCGGCTGGCGCACCGCGATCGCAGGCGGCTACAACAAGGCGAACAACTTCCTCGAGGGCTCGGACGGCTACAAGAATCCGAGCTACAACTACGCCTACTACCTCAAGACTCGCCATGAGTTCGACGGCGGCGACGGCGACTTGAGCATCGGCGCCTACCTCTCCCGCGCCAGCGCGCAGCGTCCCTTCCCCATTCCCGTGGCGCCGCTTACGGGCGTCTATCTGGCCGGCCCCGGTAATGGCGGGGTTCTGCAGAGCCAGCAGACCAGCGGCTTCTATACGACCCTTCCCTATGCGGTCAACTGGAAGCTCGACACCAATGCGATCGAGATGCTCTGGAGCAAGTTGAACGTCGCTCTGTCCGGGGCCACCTCCCTGCACAATGTCCTCTATTTCTTTCACGAGCACCGCCTGCACTATACGCCCCTGCACGACTACCTGCCCCCGACCGTGTCGACCTGGGAGGTCAACAGGCCTTCCGCCCACGTGCTCGGCGACAAGCTGACCTTCGAGCTGCATCTTCCCTACAACCACGTGTTCGTGGGCGCTTACCTGCAGGGCAGCCGGTACTACTCCCAGGAGCAGACCTTCAACCCTTACCAGAACTTCGCGCAGGCGGGCGCCGTCGGCCCGACTCCCCCGGCCACCCTGCCGGGGTCGGCCAACGCACCGAACGGGCAGTACGACAGCGACATCTTCGATCAGACGAACGGCGCCGTGTACCTGCAGGACACCATCCGCCCGATCTCGAGCCTGCGCATCACTCCGGGGATCCGCGAGGTCTATTATGCGGTGGATTTCCACGCCAACGAGGCGTCGCTGTTTCCGCTCGCGGTAGAGTACAACCCATGCGGGGACCTCAGCCAGATCGCACCTCCCACCGAGTGCGCGAGCGGCACGTACATCCCGGGCGAGACGGCCAATCCCTCGCCCCCGGCGCACAAGGATTTCTACCGCGCCGAGCCCTCGGTCGGGGCGAACTGGCGGGCGCTGCCGTGGCTCGCCTTCTATGGCAGCTGGGGCCAGACGTTCCGCTATCCGGAGATGGGCGGCGGCACGGGACCCTACGTCGTCATGCCCGCAGACCAGGTGCACCTCGAGAAGGGCACCGACACCATCGTCGGATTCAAAGTGCACGAGCCACGGCTGGGTCCGGTGACGGACGTCGCGCTCGATGTCAGCTACTCGCACCTCGACTTCTCCCACGAGACCATTCCGACGGCGCTCGCGAGCGGCGGTGCGCTGCTGGCATTCGCCTCCTCTACTTATGACGGCGTGAACATCTTCGGCGACGCCTCACCGGTTCATGACTTCTACGTGTTCGCGAACATCGGCATCGTGAGCGCGAAGTTCAAGAACTACATCAACGGCAATACCGACGGCAACGGCAATCTCATCGTCTACCGCAATGTACCGATCGCGTACACGCCGACCTCGAACATGAGCTTCGGTGCATACTATCTCTGGCACGTGGATGGAGTGCTGGTGCAGCCGCGCCTGACCTACATCCGCACGGGGTCGCAATACGCCTTCGACAACAACAACAACATCACCGCGTCCGGGGTTCTGGCGGACTCCTATACCGACCCGAACGGCAATACCGTCACCACCAGCAACACGAACATCCCGGCCTACGGGATCCTCAACTTCTCCACCAGCTTCGACTTTCCGATGAGCTCCACCCGCGGGATTCAGGACCTGAAGGCGACCTTCGAAGTCGATAACCTCGCGAACAAGCAGTACAACTCTTTCGAGTACATCACCTCCGGCGGGCTGTTCGGGGATGGCAGCGGCTATGGCACCAATACCGCCGGCGCGACGCTCGCCTTCCCCGGCGCTCCGAGAACCTGGTATGTCACGTTGACCGCAAGCTTCTGAGTGGCTTCGCTTGCGGGCGCTGTCCGGGCTCGTGCGCGCCGGACAGCGCCTTTTTTTTGAGGTCGGCCGTGACGTGGTAGGTTTCCCGAGGCGAATTCGCCGGTTCCCCTCGGCCACCGACTCGAGAGTCCAAAAAAATATTGTTAAATAAGGTGCTTACGATACCCTATTACAGTTTCACTGAAGGTTCTCTCACGAAACAGGTGGTGGTATGAACCCCAATCTCCTGTGGATCCAAGAGCTCGCCGGTACCCTCGCGGGCACCGTGGTCGGCGCCCTGCTCGCCTGGCTCATCACCCATATCTATGCGCACAGAGCTACCCGGGACATGACCCGGCAGAGGGACGAGCTCGAGCGGTACAACCGGGTGCTGACCACGCTGTTCCATACCTGGGAGGAACAGGGGCTCATCGAGCTCTCCCGGGACCACGATGGCCAGATCACCAGCGGGCGCATCCACTCCCCGGGCGCCTCGGTGCCGATCAAGCCATAGGTATTTGCCACGTGCCGGCACGGTTGCCAGCTCCCGGGGGCTTGCCCGATACTGCCCCCTCAAGTACATGCGGAGGTATTGCTGTGTCCGAGTCCAAGAATGGTCCTGATTCCTCTCGCCGCGCCTTTCTGACGACTGCGGCCGTCGCAGCGTCGGTCGCGGTCATCGGTCTGCGCCCACGCACCGCGCAAGCCGCGATGCCGCATCTCTCGGAAGCCGATCCGCTCGCCAAGTCCCTCGGCTACAAGGCCAATGCCAGCCAGGTCGACAAGGCCAAGTTCCCGACCTACAAGCCGGGCGAGCACTGCGGCCTGTGCCGCTTCTTCCAGGGCAAGCCCGGGCAGACCTCCGGTTTCGCCGGCTGCCAGATCTTCGCCGGCTACTCGGTGGATGCCGGCGGCTGGTGCGCCTCGTTCAACGCCCGAGGCTGATCGGCTGAGGTGACTCCGGGTCGCGGAGTCACTCGAGACGCAGGCAAACGGTAACCGGCCGGGTGGCCGGTTACCGTGCCGTGCTCGCGACCCTGATCCCCCCTCCTCGGGCTCATGCCCGTTTCTCTTATCGAGTCCCCTGCGAAGCCGATCGCAGCAGGCGCTCTCGCCCTGCAGCGCCGGTGCGCAAGGGACATTGCGCCGCGCCTCGCGCCGCACCGGGATTGATCTCTCGCTCCCGCAGCACGCAGGCCCGCATACCCCCGGGCGGCCGCCCTCGACGATCGCCTGCCGAGAGGCGCACAATGTCTGCTGCCGAGCAGGAGCTCGCCCTTCACTCGGGGTGTCGTTCGTGCTCCAAGACAACAAGCGGAACCATCCGCGGGGTCGGGCGCGAAACGGCTTTCTGCGCTCAGGCATACCCAACGGCCTCGATTGGGCGCTGCTTTCCTATGCGCTCCTCGCAGTCGCCGCCGGAGTGGCCTACACGGCCCTCAAAATCGAATCGGACTACCGGCAGACCCTGACGCTCGAGCGCAATGTGGTGCGAGGCGCGACGGCGTCCCTGCAGACCGGCACGCTGGCGATGCTCGACGATGGGGTCGGAGCGGCGCTCGCCGGCGCGGGCGAAGTGCGCGCCACCGGCGGGCTCGATCGCGTGCCGGACGCGCGGCTGCGAGCGCAACTGCGCCGTCAGCTGACGGGCGGAACGTTCGTGCGCGGGATCTTCATCGCCGATCAGGGCCGCTTCGTACTCGTCACCCGCCAACACACCCTCGACCTGCGCACCGATCCGAGGTGGCTTGCGGCCGCCACGGGCGCCACCACCTGGGTGGGCGCCCCCATGAGGGAGCCAGGCGATCCCAACGCGATCGTGGTGCCGGTGGCACGGCGGACGCTCACCGGGCCCGGGACCTCCGGTTGGGCGGGGGCGCTCTTTGATTTCACCTCCCTGCCGAAGCTCTATCCCCAGTTCGGCAGTCCCATCAGCGAACTCGGGCTGATCGCCTCCAATGGCACCGTGCTGGTCGCCGCGAAAGGCAGACATCTCGACCATTACCGCGGCGTGAGCCTTGCTCACAATGAGCTGTGGTTGCGCGCCAGGGCCACGGGAACCGACACCATCGTCCAAGGGCTCGGCTCCGCAGGGAACAAGGAGAAGATCTACGGTCAGGCCCCCGTGGTCGGCTACCCGATCTCGGTGTACGCCGGACAGAGCCTCGGGGCCGTGCTCAAGGACTGGCGCCTGCGGCGGCGCAACGATATCGAGGCGGCCACGGCCTTCGGCGCCCTCGTGCTCACGCTGACAGCCTTTCTCGGTCACTCCATGCGGGCGCTGCGCATGCGCGAGCGCGACTACCGCACGCTCTTCAACAATGCGAAGGTGGCCGTATTCATCCTGGAGGGCGATCGGATCATCGAAGCCAACCGGACGGTTGCGACCATGTTCGGTCTCGGGAGCGAGCGCGAGGCGATCGGCCTCACGCCCTGGGATCTCTCGCCTCCGGTTCAGCCGAACGGTCGACCCTCCCGCGAGCTCGCCCGCGAGCGCCTGCGCACCACCGCGCTCGAGGGCAGCAGCACCTTCGAATGGACGCACAAGCGTCTCGACAGCGGGGAACCCTTTCCGGCGGAGGTGGATCTCTCGTGCCTCGGAGCGAGCGGCACGGCACTTGCGCTCGCCGTGGTGCATGACCTCACCGAGCGCAAGCGCGCCGAGGAGGAGCTGCGCGTGCTCTCGAGCGAGCTCATGCACCACGAGCACGAGGAGCGCCGGCGCGTCGGGCGTGATCTGCATGATTCCACGGGTCAGTCCCTCGCGGCACTCGAGATCGCGCTCTCGCAGTTGGGCCGTGAGACCGACCGGCTCACGCCGAACGGTCGCGAGCAGCTGCGCTACTGCGTGCGCCTCGCCGGACAGTGCTCCTCCGAGATCCGCACCGCCTCCTACCTCCTGCATCCGCCGCTGCTCGATGAGTTGGGGTTGGTGAGCGCGCTCGAGTGGCTTGCCGATGGCCTGCGCGAGCGCAGCGGCATCGAAGTGCGGCTCGAGCTGCCGCGCGCCTTCGAGCGGCTGGCTCCGGAGGAGGAGCTCGCGCTGTTTCGCGTCGCGCAGGAAGCGCTCACCAACGTGCACCGTCACTCGGAAAGCCCGTGGGTGCTGATCCGCCTGAGCGCCCAGCCGCAGTACATCGTGCTCGAGATCGAGGACGCCGGCCGCGGCATCTCCCGGGACGTCCCGGGGGTCGGTGTGGCCGGCATGCGCGAGCGCATCCGCCAGTTCGGGGGAACCTTGCTCGTGGAATCCCCTGCAGGTGGCGGGACGCTGATCCGGGCGAGCCTGCCGCGCCCGCGCCCCATCGTCGAGCCCATCGACCCCAAAGTGGTGGCCGGAGCGTGACGGTCAGAGTCCTCATCGCCGATGATCACGAGATCGTGCGCCGCGGGCTCGTGCTCGAGATCGGCACGCTCTCCGGCTGGGAAGTGGTGGCCGAGGCCACCAATGGCCGCGAGGCGGTCTCGCTCGCGCGAGACCTCGAGCCGGATCTGATCGTGCTCGACATGTCGATGCCCGAGCTCAACGGGCTGGCCGCGGCACGGCAGATCCTCGCGGAGAACCCCAAGGCGCGCGTGATCATGCTCACCGTGCACGAGTCCGAGCAGCTGGTGCGCGAGGCACTGTCGGCGGGAGTGCGGGGCTTCGTCCTCAAGTCCGACGCCGGCAACACGCTGCTCGCGGCGCTGAAGGCGGTGCTCGCGGGCCGCCCCTATTTCAACTCCCGGATCGCTCAACTGGTCATCGAGGGCTTCGTGCGCAGCGCCGCGGATGCCGCCGGCCCCGCCGCGCTCTCGGCCCGGGAGCAGGAGATCGTGCAGCTGCTCGCCGAGGGCAAAAGCAACAAGGAGGTGGCGCTCGCGCTCGGCATCAGCGTCAAGACCGCCGAAACCCACCGCGGCAACATCATGCGCAAGCGCGGGTTCAGCTCCCTCGCCGACCTGGTCCGTTACGCCATCCGCAATGGCATGATCGACCCTTAACGCCCCGCCTCGCGCCTCCGCTACAGACTCTTCCCCGCTCCGCTACCGGGATCTCTCGATATCGGTGCCCCCGGGCTGGGGCTATCTTCCGCACCCCCCTTGTCCCCAAGCCCTGCCGTACGCGGATGACCGTCCTCACCCTCGACCCCGTTGTCGCTGCGCTCGCGGTGGTCCTCGCCCTTGCGAGCGCCTACGCGGGCCTCGCCACCGCCGCGATGCTTTCCGCAACCTCAGGAGGCGCAAAGCCGCTCGCCCTGAATTCGCTCGCGCTCGGCCTTGGCCTCTGGGCGGCCTGCAGCGTCGATGCGCTCGCCTTCGCCCCCGAGCCCCTGAGCTTCGCCGCTTTCCTGCTGCCGCTTGCCCTCACCTGTACGGGCCTCTTCTGCACCCTGTTCTTCGTTGCCGGGCGCAGGCCCGATCCACCGGCGCTCGTCGGCGCCGCCTTCAGCTTTGGCGCAAGCCTTGCCGCTACGTTCTTCGCTCTCGCGCCGCAGCCGAACGAGCTGCTCGCCCTGCGCGCACCCTGGAGTTGGATCGGCCCGGCCGCGGCCTCTCTCGGGTTCGGGACGGGGGTGTGGTATCTGCTCGACCGGCGGCGCCCGAGGCGCGGACGGGGCGTGGCACTTGGCATCACCACCGTCTTCCTCGCCCTCGCTCTCCTTGGCAGCGATCCGACCGTATTGCACGCAGCGCTCGCGGCAGGCGCGTGGCGCATCGCCAGCCCACTCGCAAACCGGCAGCTTGCCACCGCGATCGCCTCCGTGGGGCTTGCTGCGCTCCTCGTGGCCCGCGTGAGCGCGCATTACGGGGCACAATTGCGCGAGCACACCCAGCGCAGCCGTCATGATCTCGAGGAAGCGCATGCGCGGCTGCACCACATTGCCACGCATGATCCGATGACGGGGCTCGCCAACCGCACGCTCCTCAAGGAGCGCCTCGCCAGGGCGCTCGCCGACACGCACCGGCCGGGCCACACCATCGCGGTCGCCGCCATCGATCTCGACCGATTCAGCACGGTCAACCATTCCTACGGGCACGGCGTAGGCGATCACGTGCTCACCGAGATCGCCCATCGCCTCGAGGCGACCGTGCCGCACGTGCACACCCTGGCACGGGTCGGGGGAGATTCCTTCGCGGTGCTGATCGATGGCGTCTCCGCGCGCATCCAGGCCCAGGCGATCACGAGCGCCATGCTGCGGGCGCTCGAGCGGCCGCTCTATGTGAATGGCGAGGAGTTTCGGGCGCGCGTCAGCATCGGGGTGAGCCTGTGCCCGGATGACGCCCGCCGCGGGGACGATCTGCTCGCCCACGCCGAGGCGGCCATGCTCACCGCCAAGGACAACGGGGGCGATCGGGTGTTGTTCTTCGAGTCGGCGATGTCCGACTCGATGCAGGAGCGCCTCGCGCTCGAGAACGACCTGCGCCGGGCGCTGGTCGCCGGGGAGTTCGAGCTGCACTACCAGCCGCAGGTCTCGACCCTCTCCGGCGGCATCCTCTCGGTGGAGGCGCTGCTGCGCTGGCGCCATCCGCTGAAGGGCTACATCACCCCGAGCTCCTTCATTCCGCTCGCCGAGGAGACCGGCCTCATCGTGCCGCTGAATGACTGGGTGCTGCGCGAGGCATGTCGCCAGGCGCGCGCCTGGATCAGCGGCCGCGGGTTCGACCTGCGGGTGGCGGTAAACCTCTCCGCCGTGCAGTTCCGCCGTCACGACGTCATGGACAGCATTCTCTCGGCGCTGCATGCGGCGCACCTCGCCCCGAGCAGTCTCGAGATCGAGTTGACCGAAGGGACGCTGATGACCGACCCGGAGCGCTCCGCCGAGCAGCTCGCGCTCCTTCGGGCGATGGGAGTCAGCGTCGCCATCGATGACTTCGGCACCGGCTACTCGAGCCTGAGCTACCTGCGACGCCTGCCGATCGACAAGTTGAAAATCGACCGCAGCTTCGTGAGAGACCTGGTGAGCAACCGCACCGACGAGTCGATCGTGCGCGCCATCGTCTCGCTCGCGCACAGCGTGGGACTACAGGTGATCGCCGAGGGTGTTGAGACCGAACAGCAGCTCGAGCGCATCTGCCTGCTCGAGTGCGATCTCTGGCAGGGATATCACTGCTGCCGGCCGCAGCCGGCCCACAGCCTGGAGGCGCTGCTCATCGCACACGGTGCGGGTCCGACGGCGGACACCCTCGAGCCGCCGCAGGCCGCCTGGCGAGCGGCCGAAGCGCCGCGGCATAGCGCCGAGGGGCGTTCAGGCCGTCTCGTAACGTTTGATCTTGTAGATGAGGAGCGAGACGAGCCACCCGAGCACGAATAGCCCGATGATGCCGTAACCCAGCGCGGCGAAATTGCCGTTGACCGCGCCCACGAGCCTCCAGAAGGCACCCGCGGGCTTGAAGTAGCCGGCGATGAGACCCAAGGTCTCGATGCTCCCGACGAGTACGGCCACCAGCACCGAGAGGGAGGTGATGGTCAGGTTGTAATAGAGCTTGCGGATGGGCTTGACGAACGCCCAGCCGTAGGCGCCGAGCATCAGCATGCTGTCGGCGGTATCCACGAGCGCCATGCCCGCGGAGAAAAGCACGGGAAAGATCATGATGGCAAAGGGCGAGAGGCCCTTCGAGCTGCCCGCCGCCGACACCCCGAGGAGCCCCACCTGGGTCGCGGTGTCGAACCCGAGGCCAAAGAGTAGACCGAGTCCGTACATCTGCCAGGGGTGCTCGATCAGCCGGAACGCCCCCCGGAAAAGCCGCGCCATGAGTCCCCCGCCCGTGAACAGCGGCGCCTCCTCGGACAATCGGCCCTCGCGCGCGTCGCGGAAGCTGCGCCAGGTGCCCGAGAGGATGGCGAGGTTCGCCACCGCGATGGCGAAGAGAAAGAACGCCGAGACGGCCGTGCCGATCACGCCCCCCAGGACCCTCCAGTGCTCGAACCGCCCGTGCAGCGCCGCAGCGGCGATGGCGACCGCGAGGGTGAGGCCAACGACGATGCTGGAGTGTCCGAGAGAGAAATATAGGCCCACCGTCACCGGCCGCTGACCCTCCTGCATGAGCTTGCGCGTCACGTTGTCGATGGCGGCGATGTGATCCGCATCCACCGCGTGGCGCAGCCCGAAGCTGAAGGCGAGCAGCGCCGTGCCCATGAGCAGCGGATGGTGGCGAAACGCAAGGAGAGCCCACAGCCAGGCGAGCGCATTGCAGGCGATGAGCATCACGGCAAGGAGCGCCATGCGCCCACGCAAGCCGCCCGGGAGACTCGGAAAGAGCCGCGACATTACCTCTCCCTCCGCACCCACGTGCGGGGATGGAGCCATTGCACGATGACAGCGATGGGCAGGTCTCCTGGCTCGCGGGTCGGTGTCTCGCCCGGCCTTCCCGGTTACCCAGTGGCCATCTTGGATGCGAAACTCGCCGCTCACAGTTGCGGGGGCAGCCACGGATCGGGCCCGAGCGCCCTACCGTGTTCCCTTTTCACCGGCGGACTTGCATCCGCCGAAACCCATCGGGCGCCAGGATGGCAAATCCGCCCTTCACTGTCGAGCGGCGTTGCGCGTCATGCAATAAGGGCTTTCCGGTGCGGCTCGCTTCCCGCCGATCCCGCCGATCGCCGCACCGCGCCCGAGGGCGCCCCGGTAGTGCTGTGATAGTATTGAAGTTTATGCACCACGCGGTCGCCTGGACGGCCGCCTCGTGAAGTCCGAATAACAACAGAGGACATATGCGACCGCACCGCTCCATATTGATCAGTCTGCTCGCGGCCCTGCCCGCTGCGGCCACCGCCGCCGGCGGCGCCGTCCAGGCGCTGCACCTCAACTGGCTCGACAAGAGCGTGAGCCCCGCGCAGAACTTCTTCCAGTACGCCGACGGCGGCTGGCGGAAAACCCATCCGATCCCTGCGGCCTACTCGAGCTGGGGAACCTTCTACATCCTCGAGATCGACAACGAGCGCACCATCCGCGCGATTTTGCAGAAGGCCGCGCAGGCGCACGCCAGGCCCGGCAGCACCCTGCAGAAGGTCGGTGATTTCTACGCGAGCGGCATGGACACCGCGCTCATCAATCGAGAGGGCGTGAAGCCCCTCGAGCCCGAGTTTGCGCGCATCGCGGCGGTAAAGAGCCTCCCCGGGCTCGAGCGCGAAGTGGCGCACCTGCAGATGATCGGCGTCGATGCGATGTTCGACATCGGGGAAATGCAGGACTTCAAGAACTCGAGCGAGGTCATCGGCATCGCCTCCCAGGGAGGCCTCGGGCTCCCCGACCGCGATTACTATCTCAAGCCGGGTGCGAAGTTCAAGCAGATCCGGGCGGCATACGTGGCCCACCTCACCCGCACCTTCGAGCTCCTGGGCGATGGCAAGGCGCGCTCCGCCGCCGAAGCCGCCACCGTCATGCGCATCGAGACAGGTCTCGCCAAGGCCTCCATGTCGCTCGTGGAGCAGCGCAATCCGCGCGCCATCTACCACGTCATGGACCTGAGGCAGCTCGATCAGGCCATGCCGAACTTCTCGTGGCAGAACTACTTCCGGGAGATCGGCTACCCGAACTTCAAGAGCATCAATCTCGCGATGCCGAAGTTCTTCACCTTCCTCGGCAACGACCTCACGCGCGTGCCGCTCGGCGACTGGAAGACCTACCTGCGCTGGCGTCTGATCGATGCCTTCGCGCCCTACCTCTCCAGGCCCTTCGTCGCGGAGAACTTCCGCATCCAGTCCGTGCTCACCGGAGCGAAGGCCCTGCGCCCGCGCTGGCAGCGCGTGGTGAGCGCCGAGAACAATGCGATCGGCTTCGCCGTCGGCAAGCTCTACGTCAAGGAGAAGTTCCCGCCCTCCTCCAAGCGCGCCGTGCTCGGGATCCTGCACAACATCCGGGCGGCGCTGCACAACGACTTCGAGACGCTCTCGTGGATGACGCCCGCCACCCGCAAAGCGGCCCTTCACAAGCTCTCCCTCATGGGCGAGCGCATCGGGTACCCCGACAAGTGGCGCGACTACTCCGCTCTCCTCATCAATCGCGGCCCCTACGTGCTCAACGTGCTGCGTGCCAACGAGTTCGAGCAGAAGCGCGAGCTCGAGAAGGTCGGCAAGCCCGTCGACCGCCACGAGTGGTACATGACGCCGCAGACGGTGAACGCGTACTACGACCCCTCGATGAACAACATCAATTTCCCGGCCGGGATCCTGCAGCCGCCGTTCTTCGATCCGCACGCCCCGCTCGCCATGAACTATGGCGCGGTGGGCTTCGTCATGGGTCACGAGATGACCCACGGATTCGATGACGAGGGCTCCCAGTTCGACGGGCACGGGAATCTGCGCAACTGGTGGACCCCCGAGGACAAGAAGCGCTTCGATGCCGCCACCGCCTGCATCGTCAAGCACTTCTCGCGCTACACGGTGGACGGACATCTGCACGTGAAGGGCAAGCTGGTGCTCGGTGAGGCGACGGCGGACCTGGGTGGACTCACCCTCGCCTGGCGCGCCTTCCACGCCTCCCCGGCCTACAAGGAGGCGAAGACCATCGACGGCTTCACCCCGGACCAGCAGTTCTTCCTCGGCGCCGCACGCGTCTGGGCGAGCAACATCCGGCCGGCCGAAGCGCGCCGCCTGGTGACCATCGATCCGCATCCGCCGGCGAAGTACCGCGTGAACGGCACGCTCGCCAACATGCCGCAGTTCCAGCAGGCCTTCCACGTGCCGAACGGGAGCCCCATGGTCAACAAGCACCGCTGCGTGATCTGGTAGAGGCAATCCCGCCGGACGCCGCGCGCGCCCTCAGTGCCGCGCGGCGCTCCCCCGGCAGCCCTCGCATACCCCGGTGAGCTCGACGACCCGCTGATCGAGCGCAAAGCCGAGACGTTGCCCCAGTCTCTCGGTGGCGGCGGCGATGCGCTCGTCCTCGGCCTCAACGACCTGCCCGCAGCGGCGGCAGATCAGAAACTGCACCCAGTGGGGCGTCTCGGGGTGTTCGCAGGCGATGAAGGAGCGCGTGCTCTCGAGACGGTGCACCACCCCGAGCGCCATCAGGAAATCGAGGCTCCGGTACACGCTCGCCGGCGTCGACTTCGCATCCTCGGGGCGCAAGCGCTCGAGAAGCTCGTACGCCGAGAGCGCCCGACCCGCCGAGAGCAGGCTCGAGAGCACCGCCCGCCGCTGTCGCGTCAGACGCTGCCCACGCGCACGGCACAGGTGCTCGAGCCTGTCGAGTGCTCGCTCGAGTCCCGGTGTACGCAGGGTTTTATGGGACTTCGCCATGCGGCCTCCTCAGTGTGCGGGCACCGGCCCGCCCCGCTGGCGCAGGCGCCCCGTCGCGTAGCACACCCCGCCCAGGACCCCGACGAAAAAGCCCACGGGCCAGTTACTGAGGTAGGAGAGCGCAATGGCGCTCCAGACGGTCGCGAGCGAAAGGACCACCGACAGGGTGAGCGCCACGAGCGGCCGGTCGCTCAAGAAGCGCGCGGCGCTGGCCGGTCCCACCAGCAGACTGAACACCATGAGCGCCCCGACGACCGGCAGGGCCGTGGCCGTGCAGAGCGCAAGCACACCGAGAAAGGCGAGCTCGATCCGCCCTCGTCCCGTACCCGCCGCCTCGCCGAGCTCGGGCGAGAGGGAGTCGAGCAGCAGCGGACGAAACAACACCAGTGTCGCCGTGATCGCGATCGCCCCGAGCACCGCGACCGGGGCGATCAACGCGGAACGGATGCCGAACACCTCCCCGAACAAGAGCGCGTAGACCCCCTGGGAGTACCGGCGCGTCATGCTGAGAAACAGCGTCCCGAGCGCAAGGGCCACGGCGAGCCAGAGCGCGGTGGCCACCTCCCGGCGCTCCCAGCGCTGCAGCTGGCTGATGCCGAGCACCCCGAGCGCGGAGAATGCGACGATGCCGAGCAGCTCGTTCCCTCCGAGGACGCTCGCCGCCGCGGCGCCGGGAAAGGCGCCGAGCGGCAGCACATGGGCGGCGAAGGCGGCCCGGCGCAAGACGACGAAAAATCCAACGATGCCTGCGACGATCGCCACCATCGTCGCCACGATCCACGCGTTAGCCATGAAGCTGGCGAACATCAGTGCTGCCCGCAGCCGGAGGGTTGCGCCGCCGCCAGGCGCACGCCCCGCAGGCGCACGCGGGCAAGGAGACCGGCGAGGAGATACGCGAGGAACACGAGGACCACGATGAAGAAGCTCACCGGCCAGCCCCGTCCCGGCGTCCAGTAGTAGCTGTCGTAGGCGAGGAGGATCCCGCCCCAGGTCGCGATCAGGCCGGTCAGCACTGCAATGGCGAGCGAGCGCCCCGGGCGGTCGGCGAGGCGCAGGCCCGCGGCGGCCGGTCCGATCAGCAGCGCCGTCGAGAGGATGGCGCCGACCGTCATGGCCGAGAGCGCCACGGCGAACGCGAGCGCCGAGCCGTGCACGAGTCCGATCAACCTGACACGAGTGCCCTGCGCCTGCGCCAGATCCTCCGATACCGCGCTCACGAGCAGGGGGCGATAGATCGCGGCGATCGCCGCGAGCGCCGCCACGGCGATCGCGAGTGCCACCGGTACGATCGAGGCCGGGATGGTGAACATCGAGCCAAAGAGGACCGTGATCGCCGCTCCCGTGGCACTGCCTGTGACCGCGGCGAAATACAGGAACAGCGCCGTGAGCCCGAGGCCCGCCCCCAACATCACCCCGGTGAGCAGGTCGCGCTCGCGGGCATCGCGCACATCGGCCCACTCCATCCCGCCGGCCGCGAGCGCCGCCATGCCGAGGAAACCGACGAGCGGGTTCAAGCCGAGCAGATAGGATGCGGCACCGCCTGCGCTGCTCACATCCGCCAGAGCATGGCCCGCGAACGACTGGCCGCGCATCACGGTGAAGACACCGACGACGGCAGACACCACCGCCGCCCCTCCCCCCACCAGCAATGCCGTGTGCACGGGAGCGTTGCTGAAGAAGCCCGGGGCGAACATCAGGCCGAGGAGGCGCATGCCGGTTCAGGGGATCTCGGCGGTGTGCACGGGGTCGCGCGCGAGCGCCGCGCGGATCTCCTCGGGCTCGTGGGCGGCAATCACCACCACGCGCCCGTGCACCCGCACCACATCGACGTGATAGCCATAGAGCCGGCTCAGCACCTCGGTGCGCACCACCTCATCGGCCTTGCCGGAGACCGCGCAGCAGTTCGCGAGGTACACGATTCGATCCATGACCGGCAGCAGCGGGTTCATGTCGTGGGCCGAGAGCAGGATTGCCGTCTGGTATTGAAGCGACAGGCGCCGCAACAGTGCGACGATTTCCGCGACACTGCGCACATCGAGGTTGGCGAGCGGCTCATCGAGGAGCAGCAGTCGCGGGCGCCTCACCAGCGCATGCGCCACCAGGATCCGTTGCTGCTGTCCTCCGGAGAGATGTCCGATCCGGCGATCCGCGAAGTCACCGGCGCCGACCGCCTGCAGCATCTCCTCGACACGCGCATCGCGCGCACGGGAGGGAAGCGGCACTCCGAGGCGCGCTCCATCGAGGCCCAGCATGACGACATCCCGTGCGCGCAGCGGGATGTGCGCATCGAGCGAGATCTTCTGCGGGACGTAGCCGACACTCGTCCCGCCGGAGCCGTCCGCATCGACCGCGATCCTGCCGGAATCCGGTGTGACGAGACCCACGATGGCCTTGAGCAGTGTCGTCTTGCCCGAGCCGTTGGGGCCGATCAGCGCGCAGAACTCCCCGGGCGCCACCTGGAACTCGACGTCCTTGAGGATCTGACGCCCCGAGAACGAAATCCCGAGCCCTGCGACTGAAAGCGCAGCCGCGTCAGTCATGGCCGCAGGGTTCCCGTGCCGAGCTGCGTGGTCGAAATACCGTGCGACACGGCCTGCTCCAACGCGCTCGTTTCCGCCAGCATCCAGGACCGGTAGTGATATCCGACCGGCATGGTTTCGTAGACGCCCACCACGGGGATGCCGTTGCGGCGGGCGAGGTCGACAAAAGAGGCGGTGAGCGGATTGGTGACCTGGCGGTTGTAGAGGAGCACCTTCACTTTGTGCTCACTCAGCAGCGCCTCCTGCGCTGCCACGTCCTGCGGCGCCGGGTCGGTGCCATTCATGATCGCGATCTGCAGCGGGTAAGGGCTGAGGATGGTGCAGCCGGCGGCCTCGAGCAGATCATCGGCGACCGGTTCGGTCACCGCGACGGCAGTGCCACCGTAGCGGCGCTTGAAGCGCTCGATCGCCTCCTGCCACGGGGCGAGCGAGGCCACGAAAGCGCGGGCACGGGACTGAAAATAGGCGGCATCTGATGGTCGTGCGGCCGAGAGCGCCGCGGCGACCGCCTCGGCCACCGCGGGCATGGTCTTCGGGTCATACCACACGTGCGGGTTTGCCGTGGCCGGCAGCCCGAGCAGGCGCCCAACATCGATCACCGTGCGTGCACCGGGCGATGCGGCCAGGATCCGATCGACCCACGGATCGTATCCGAGGCCGTTCTCGACGACGAGCGATGCGGTGGCGAGACTGTGCGCGATCGCCGGGCTCGCCTCGAATGCGTGCGGATCGGTGTTCGGATCGGTCTCGATGGCCCTCACCCTCACACGCGGGCCCGCGACCTGCGCGATGACATCGGCATACTGACTCTCGATGCCGACGGCGCTGAGCGTCGAATCACGCGGGGAATGGCCGCAACCGGCCACCGCGGCGGTCACTGCCAGGATGAAAAGGACGGTGAGGCGTCTGCGCACCGCTTAATGATACTTTGTATCAAATACCCCGTCCACCACGGAAGGCTCGCGCATGACACCCAGGAGCGGGGCTTCCCGCATCAGACCGGGACGGCCCGCTGCAGCGCATCCCCCTTTGGCGGGGTGCTCGCGGCCTGCGCGAACAGGGTCTCGAGCGGCTCGGGCATGCCGATGCCATAACCCTGCGCGAAATCGACCCCGATCTCTCGCAGCCGCTCGAGGACCGCGGCATTCTCGACGAACTCCGCCACCGTCAGGCAACCCATCACGTGCGCCACGTGATGGATCGCCTCGACCATCGCGCAGTTGATGCGGTTGGATAGGATGTCGCGCACGAACGCCCCGTCGATCTTCACGTAATCGACCGGGAGCGACTTGAGGTAGGCGAACGAGGAGGCGCCGGTGCCGAAATCATCGAGCGCGAAGTGAAACCCCTCGGCGCGCAGCCTCTCGATCAGCCGGCACGCCTTGGTGAACTGCGTGATGGCCGAGGTCTCGGTGATCTCGAAGCAGATCTGATTCGCCCGCAGGCCGCGCTGGTTCTGCTCCGCGACAATGAAGTCAAACAGCCGCTCGTCGCAGACGCTCGCCGCTCCGAGGTTGATCGAGCAGGTCTCGAAGGCCCCGCAGCCCGCCGCCGAGAGCCGCTCGAACGCGTTGCGGATCACCCAGCGGTCCACCTCGGCGCCGAGATCGTAGCGTTCCGCCGCCGGCATGAAGGCCATCGGTGGGATGATCCGCCCGCCGTGATCGACCATGCGGATGAGCACCTCGGCGCGTAGCCGCGTGCGCTGCGCCTCGGCGGTGGGCACGATCCGCTGCGCATAGAGGCGGAAGCGATTCTCGTCGATGGCCGCCCGGATGCGCCCCACCCAGAGCATCATGCCGTGGCGCTGGGCGAGCTCCTCGTCCGATGTCTGGTAAACCTGCACGCGGTTGCGGCCGTGCTCCTTGGCGAGATAGCAGGCGCGATCGGCCGCGCCAAACACCTCGGAATATTCCCGGAATCCCTCCTCCAGGTTCACCACTCCGATGCACACTCCGATCGAGAAGGAGCCCCGATCACCGACGAAGCGGAAATCAGCGACCGTCTGGCGCAGCTTCTCCGCCACCGGGAGCGCGTGCTCGAGCCGGCACCCGCGCAGCAGGATGCCGAACTCATCCCCGCCCAGGCGCGCGAGCACATCGTGCGCGCGCAACGATTGGGCGAGCAGCGCGCCCACCCGACGCAGCAGCTCATCGCCTGCCGCATGACCGCAGGTGTCATTGATGACCTTGAATTGATCCAGGTCGAGGAACAAGAGGACATTGCCGGGCGGCTCGCCACCGCGCCCGTCGAGCACTTCCTCGACGAGTCGCTCGAACTCCCCGCGGTTGATGAGACCGGTCAGCGAGTCGTGCGAGGCCTGGTAGGAGAGCTGGATGGCCGCGGCGCGCTCGATACCCACATCCCGGAACACGAGCACCGCGCCCACCGGGAGCGCCCGGGAGGTGAATATCGGCTCGGCCGACCCATCGATGCACAGCTCCACGCCGTCCTCGCGCACGAGCAGCGCATTGCGCCCGAGCGGCACGCCATGACGGCTCTCGAGCGCCGCGAGAATCGGATGGGGCAAATCGGCGCGCGAGTGCTGATCGATGAGCCGGCAGAGGGTGGAAATGTGGCGCCCGCGCAGCGCCTGACGGTTCGCGCCGAGGAGTCTCACCGCCGCCGGATTCGCATAACGCACCGTTCCGTCGGCGCTCGTCGTGATGACCGCATCGCGGATGGCCTCGAGCGTCACCTGCGCGCGCTCGCGCTGCTCGCGGATCAGTGCCTCGGTGCGCTGATTGCGCGAGACCAAGGCGCCGGTGCGCAACAGTCCGGCGATCGACATGCCGAGTGTCGAGAGCATCATGGCCAGGAGAAACGCTTCCTCCCCGAGACGGGCCGCCGCGCCGATCTGCTCCGTGAAGGCGATCTCCATCGGCGTGAGCGCGGCATCGATCCGGTACGCCCGTCGAAGCAGCATCTGGGCCCGTACCCAGTCCTGGGCTCGCACACTGGCGTGAATCTCCCGGCCGATGTTCGAGAGCCGAAGCAGCGGCCCATCGGCCTGCGCCCAGATGCGCATCGCCCGCGCGACAGGTCCCCAGCGTCCGCCGCAGCGGTACAGCCGTATGATTGCCGGGATGTCGCGGCGGTCGAGCCCGCCGGCTTCGAATTCGCGCGTGATGAGTGCCGTATCGGGACGGGAGCGCTCGAGCGCGAGGCGCGCGAAATGGTCTCCCATCGGCATGGCGATCATGCGGCGAAACTGCCGATACTCGGACTCGGAGCCGCTGCGCACGTAGCGGTTCAACGCCATGACCGCTTCCTTCTCACCCTTCGACCACAGGCTCTCACCGCCCGCGAAGGCGCGAGCGGCAGACAGTGCATCGACCGCGAAGGTCGCCAGCAGCACCATGAACGCGATGATGCCGAGAAACGGCCACGAGACGGCGAGCACCCCTCTCACCGTCGGATGGAGCCTGAGCAGATCCTTCAGGCCTTGGACTGTCCTTTGGGCCATTGATCCTCTGGATCACGTGCGGGGGGTGGCATGGCGACAGTATTGCGCCGATCCGATCGCGGCGGACTAGAACGCCGTCGGATTCCCTCCGTGGAAAACCGAGACCCGCCGTGATCCGCCTCGCATTTCACCGATATCGCGCTAAGCTACCCACCTTGGGCGCGCGTGCGCACCCGGGCACGCCGTGCCGCTGCCGAGGGACGCGACATGAGGCAACCGACACCGGATCCGGCCCGCGCAAAGGCGCAGGTCACGCCCCGGGCTCTGGCGACATTGTGCCTGCTTGGGGCTCTTGCTGGTGCACCGCTCCGGGCGGCGCCATCCGGGCAGGTTCTGACCTATCACGCCGACTCCGCACGACGCGGCGACTTCGTGGTGCCCTCGCTCAGCTGGGCCCGCGCACGCGACCTGCATCCGGACACCCGCTTTCATCCAAGCATCGCGGGGCACATCTACGCGCAGCCGCTCTACTGGTCGGCAGGTCCCGGGCGGCCGGTCCTGCTCATCGCGACCGAGGAGGATACGGTGTACGCGCTCGATGCGCGCACGGGCCGCACGATCTGGCGGCGCACGCTCGGGCGCCCGGTGCCGCTCGACACGCTTCCCTGCGGCAACATCGACCCGATCGGAATCACCGGCACGCCCGCAATCGATCCGCGCCGCCACGCCATCTATCTCGATGCGCTGGTGCGCTCGGGAGCCTCGGGCGCGCCGCGCCATGAGCTCTTCGGTCTCGCGCTCGCCAACGGCGCCACCCTCCCCGGCTGGCCGGTCGATGTCGGAGCGGCGCTCGCCCGTCAAGGCCGTACCTTCAAGGCGCGGGTTCAGGGCGAGCGCGGCGCGCTCCTCATCCTGGGCGACACCGTTTACGTGCCCTACGGCGGGCGGGACGGGGACTGCGGCCACTACCACGGATGGGTGGTGGGCGCACCGCTTAAGGACCCCTCGAGGCTCAGGAGCTGGCGTACCGGCGCCCGCGCCGGCGGCATCTGGGCGCCGGGCGGCGTGAGCTCGGATGGGCACTCGCTGTTCGTCGCGACGGGCAACACGATGCACGCCCGGCGCTGGAGCGGCGGGGAGGCGGTGATCCGCCTGCCCCCGTCGCTCGATTTCTCGGGGACACCCACGGACTATTTCGCGCCGCGGGACTGGAAGGCGCTCGATGAGCGGGACGCGGACCTCGGCGGTGTGGCGCCTCTTGTGTTTGATGTTGATCGCTCACGCTACGTGCTCGCGCTCGGCAAGGACGGCAACGCGTACCTCCTCGATCGGGTTGCGCTCGGCGGCATCGGCGGTGCCCGCCTCATCGAGCACGTGTCCGACTCGCCGATCCGCACCGCCCCCGCGGAATATCCCCTGGCCGCGGGCGCGATGATCGCCTTTCAGGGACCGGGGAGCGCGTGTCCGGGAGGCTCCGCCGGGGACCTCACGGTGCTGCGGGTGTGGGCGGGGGCGCGCGCGAGGATCAGCACGGCATGGTGCGGCGCGGTGCGTGGCCGCGGCGCCCCGATCGTCACCACGACCGACGGCCGCCACGACCCGATTGTCTGGATGCTCGGCGCCGAGGGCGATGAGCGGTTGTACGGGTTTCGAGGCGACACCGGACAGCGCCTGTTCGTGAGCGCGCCGCTCCCGGGTCTCAGGCATTTCCAGACTCTGATCGCCACCGCGCACCGCCTGTACGTCGCCGCGGACAACACGGTGTTTGCCTTCTCCTTCTGAGCGCTCGAGGTGCTGCGCGCGAGGGCGGCGCCCCGCCCTATGTCACATCGCTTTGGCTTATGTGAAGGCGAATTTGACGTTATATGCGCGCTCAAAAAATTCCGTGAGCGCCGTCACGGCATGGCGCGAAGGGCTCGCTACACTTCTCGGATTGAGTTCACAGTTCGTGCTTGCAACGAGACCCTCCCCCAATGAAATCATCGAAGCAGTTCCTCGCCGCCCTGACGATTGGTTGTGTGATGTGCGCGCCGGCCGCCCTTGCCGGCTGCAATCGGCCGCCCGCGCCGAGCAAGATTCCCGACGGCTCCACCGCCACCATGGCGGTGATGGTCACGACCATGCAGACCGTGAAGGAATACAACAACGACGTTCAGACCTATCTCAAATGCCTCGACTTCGAGGTGCGCCAGAACCAGCTGAGCTCCGACTCCGTTGTGAGCCTGCACAACTCCGCGGTGGATCAGCTGAAGCAGATCACTGCTCAGTTCAACGAGCAGGTCCGCATCTTCAAGTCCAAGCACAGCTGAACCCCGGGACTCCGCGCCCGAGGGTCACCCCCTCAGGCGCGGAGATCCACCGGGAAGCCGGCGGCGCCGCGCATCAGCGCGTTGAGGGTATCTCCCGCCACGTTGCCGCCCAATCCGTCGAACCTCCCCTCCCCGGCCAGCTGGCAGGCCGCGCGCATGAAGCCGCTCCACGCGGCGCGCGCCAGCGCGCCTCCCACGCTGATGCGCCGCACGCCGAGTGCGGCAATTTCCGCGACGGTCATGGAGTTGGAGGAGCCTACCAGCAGGTTGACCGGCTTCGGCGCCACGCTCTCGACGATGCGCCTGATGTGCTCGCTCAGGCGTACACCCGGCGCGTACAGGCAGTCCGCCCCGGCATCCGCATAGGCGCGCAGCCGCGCCACGGTCTCCTCGATGTCGGTCCTGCCGAGGAGAAAGCACTCCGCCCGCCCGACGAGCAGCGTGTCGCCGCCTTTGGCATCGATCGCCCGACGCGCCGCGCGAATCCTCTGCGCCGCGAGCTCGAGATCGTAGAGCGGCGTCGCCTCATCCCCCGTGGAGTCCTCGATCGAAAGTCCCGCGACTCCCGTATCCACCGCGAGCCGCACGTTCTGCTCGACGCCGCGCGCATCGTGCGCGAAACCATTCTGAAAGTCGGCGTTGACCGGAAGCGTGGTCGCATCGGCCATGGCCGCAAGATGCGCGAGGGAGGCCTCGAGCGTGATGCCGTAATCGGGCAGCCCTTGCGACCAGGCGAAACCGGAGCTCGTGGTCGCGAGCGCCTTGAAGCCAAGGGTCTGCAGGTAGCGGGCGCTGCCCGGATCCCAGGGATTGGGAATCACGAAACAGCCGCTGCGATGCAGCTCATGAAACTGCCGGCGCTTGTCACCGGCACTCGGACGCTGCTCGGACATGGCCTTATGCTCCTTCCGGCGGGACGTCGAGCATAGCAAGCAACACCCCCCCGTCCCAGCCTCGCTGCGGCGTCCCGAGCTTGCGCTCGACGAGCCTTCGCGCCCGGAGCGCGGCACCGAGGGTGTCTCGGGGTCCGTCGTAGTCCGGCACCCGGTGGGTGATCGTGATGATGGGAGCAATGCGGACCTCGCGCTCCTCGACCACCGTCCCGATGTAAAGCGACCGGGACTTCGGTCCAGGCCCCCTCACCCGGACATCGGAGCGCCACAGGCGCAGCACCAACCGCTCGGGCGCCCTCGCACCGCTCAACGGGTGCACCATCACGAGCGACTCCCGGTGTCCATCCTCGAGATGCGGCAGCACCGGCAGGGCCGAGATCGGCTCGTGAGGATCCAGCCACGCGAGCGCCGAGCGAACGCTCCAGGGGACCGGGCGTCGCCACCCCTTGCCGGCGAGCTCCCCCTGCAGCGCCGCGAGACTTCCCGCCCACTGAAACGTCAACGGCGCCTCCACCCTGCCGGCGAGATCGATACGATGGGACGGCAACTGCGCCCAGCGTTCGTCCCACCAGGAGGACCAGGGCATGACCTGTTGCTCCTCGCTCACCGCGTAGAGAGCCATATCGGTCCCGAACCGGTGCTCGATGTGCAGCGAGCCCGAGACGAGCAGCGTCGCCGCGACCAACGCGCAGAGGCCTCCCGCTCCGGCCGGCGGCGGGTTGTGCCTCAGGTATCCGATGGCGAGCAGCGCCGCCCAGGCAAGACCGAAGGCGATCCCAGCGAGGACATCCGAGAGCCAATGGGCACCGAGATACACGCGTGAGAACGCCGTCGCGCCGATCAACACCGCGGCCACGGTGGTCACGAGCACTTTCGCGTGCGCCCTGACCTCCCAGACCGTGACGATGGCTAGAAACCCATACAGCGCGGCGCTTTCCACCGTGTGCCCGCTCGGAAAGGAGAACGCATTCCAACCGGTGCTGATCACATAGGGCCGTGGAATGCGCAGCGCGACCTTGAAGACGAGAGTGAAGAAGCTCGCGCCGATGACGGCGGCCAGGGTGTGAGCCACCGCCCGGGAGTTGCGCCGCCAGACGAACCAGAGGAGCGCCGCGCAGGTCGTCGCGACGAGCACCGTCGAGTCGCTGAGCTCGCTCGTGGCCACCATGATCTGATCGATCCAGTCGGTTCTCAGCGATTGCAGAAAGTGAAAGACCGCCTCGTCCGCCCGCACCAGGGGATCGCCCGAGACCACATCCTGCAGCACCCCGAGGAACAGCCACAGGCTCGCCACCAGCAGCGCCCCGAGCAGGATGAGCCCGGGGAGCTCCCGGCGCGCCGGATCCAGGATCGACAGGAGCGGCCGCGTGAGCCAGGTATTGCGCTCCCGCGCCCAGCGCCACAGCCGCTCCTGCGCCGCGGCGGCATGGGAGGGCAGGTGCACGAGCGCATAGCGGGTCGCCCACACGATGAGCCCGAGCACCGCGATCAGCAGTGCGACGATGAGCGCGAGCCGGCCGGCGACCGCCCCGAGCAGCTCGAAGGAGGCGCCGATGGCGACCCCCGCGAGAATGTGCGCCGGCGCCCACACGAGTGCCGTAAGGATGTCAGTGGCGTAGAAGCGCACGATGCCCATCCGCAACATACCGGCGAGAACGGGGATGATGGCCCTCACGCCGGGCGTGAAGCGGGCGATGAAAATGCTCTTGCTGCCGTGCCGGCGCAGGAAATCCTCGCCGCGCGCGATGAGCGCCGGATGGCGCTCGAGCGGCCAGCGGCACAGGAGGCTCTCCCGATGCCGCCGGCCGAGCCAGAAGGACAACCCGTCCCCGAGCACCGCCCCGAGGAGCGCCGCGCCGATCAGGGGCCACAGGTGCAACGCGCCCGTGGGCACGAGAGCGCTGATGCCGAGGATGATGGCATCACCCGGTACGACGGCGCCGATCACCGGCAGCGCCTCCGAAAGGGCGACGATCAGGATGAGCGCATAGGCCGCATCGTGGTGAAGGCGCGCAAAGGCGATGATCGATGCGGTGAGGGTGACGGGCATGCGCGTTCGATCTAGCTCAAGAGCCACCGGAGCGCGCGCCGCGCCGTGGACTCGCCCACGAGAGGCTCACGGATCGCCGATTCTTTTTTTTGCTCCATGATCGAGAGCGATGCTCAAGGACCGGGCGTGCGGCTCGGCCGACATCCTACCGCAGGCAAACCCCTCCGGCACGGAACGCCCGGAAAACAATATTCCGGCCCGCCTCAGGGCGGCGCTCAATGACTTTCAGCCGCGCGTCTTCAGGCGCAGGCTCTCCCAGCTCGCATCCGCCACCCAGCCCCCGTCCACCGGCAGGCTCACGCCGTTCACGAACGCGCTGCGCTCACCGTCGGCGAGGAAGGCGATCGCCTCGGCCACGTCCTCCGGACGCGCAAATCGCGCCATGGGGACGCGATCGATGATGTCGGCATCGGAGTACGCGCCGCTACCCTGATCCTTGACATCCATTTCCGTTTTTATCCACCCGGGGCAGACCGCATTGACCCGCACTCCTCGTGCGCCCCATTCCGCGGCGAGCGTCCGGGTGAGCCCGATCAGGCCATGTTTCGAGGCGTTGTAGGCCGCGCGATGACTGATGGCGGCAAGTCCTGCGACGGAGGCGACATTGACTATGCTGCCGCGGCGGCGAGCGAGCATCTGCACGCCGAGCGCCTTCGAGAGGAGAAATGGCCCGAGCAGATTCACCTCGAGCACGCGCCGCCATTCGGCTCCGGTGGTCTCCTCCGCGGGGCGAATCAAGCTGATGCCGGCATTGTTCACGAGGACCTCGGCGGCACCTCCATGCGCATCCACCCACGCGGCCACCTCCGCGGCGAAGGGCTCAGAGGCAATGTCGCCACAGAGAGCCTCCGCCGCCGCCCCCTCGGCCCGCAACTGCGCGAGCGCCGTCCCGGCATCCTGCCGGTCGAGCAGCAGCAGCCGAAAGCCGCGTTTCGCGAGCAGCGCGCTCGTGCACAAGCCCAGGCCTTGCGCCGCACCGGTGACGACTGCGAGTTTCATGGGGGAATTCCTGGAGAAAGGCTCGGGGGTCGAGCGTGTGAAGCCATGATCTCTCCGAGGCCGCCGGTTCGGCAACCACCCTGCCGGCGTGGTGCCTCGAGAGGGCGCCGCAGATCGGGTCGTCCGCAGCGCGGGCGGCGCTGCGCTCGCGGCCAAATTGCCATCCACCCCACAGTTCCCACACCGGGCGGTGGCTCGGGAGCGGCCTTGCGGGGACACTACGGCTCATATGCGTCCGCCATGTCGTGGATGACAAGGGGAGAATCATGATTGGCGTCACAGTGTTCCTTGCGACCGCAGCGCTACTCGCCGGCTACGGCATCACGCTCTACAACGGGTTGGTTCGGGCGCGAAACGAGGTCAAGCTCACCTGGTCGAATATCGACGTACTGCTCGCCCAGCGTCACGATGAGTTGCCGAAACTCGTCGATGTCTGCAAACGCTACATGCAGCACGAGCAGCAGACCCTGGATCAGGTCACCCAAGCCCGTGCGGGCGTCGATGCCGCACGCAGCGCGAACAATGTCGCCGCGGTGAGCCATGCGGAGGGAGCCTTGCGCACCGGACTTGCCAACCTCTACGCCGTCGCCGAACGCTACCCGGACCTCAAGGCGAACGAGATGTTCCGCACGCTCCAGGGACGGATCAGCGCCATCGAGACGGCGATCGCCGACCGGCGCGAGATGTACAACGATGCGGTGAACACCTTGAACGTGCGCATCGAGACGTTCCCGGACACCCTCATCGCCGGGATGTGCCACTTCCAGGCGGCGAGCATGCTCAAGTTCGATTCCGCGCAGACCGCCGACGTCGATCTCGGGCTCGCCTTCGCGAGATGACCCCGCCGTCCCTCTGGGGGCTCGCCGCGCTCTGCTTCGCGGCAACCCTCTACTTCGCGTGGCAGTTCTTCCGGCTCCTGCGCCGCGACCGCTTCGCGGCCGACACGCCGCTTGCGCGCATCCGCTCCGCAGCGCAGGGCTACGTGCGCCTGGAGGGACACCTCGAGCCCTCTCCAGAAGAGGGCGAGCTCATCTCACCCCTCACCCACCGGCACTGCCTCTGGTGGGACTACAAGGTCGAGACGCGCCAGAGCGGCGGTGTCCAGGGCAGGAACTGGCATTGCATCGAGCGCGGCACCAGTGTCACGCCCTTCATGCTGCGCGATGCGGATGACGCCTGCCTGATCGGCCCGGTAGGCGCCGAGATCATCCCTACGACCCATAGCGTCTGGCACGGTGCAACGCCGCGGCCCGACGGACCACCGGCCACGGCGACCTTCACTTCGTACGAACAGCCCTACCGCTATACCGAGAACGTCCTCACCGCCGGCACACGCGTGACGGTGCTGGGTGAGCTGCGCTCGCACTCGATCGTCGAATCGATCGAAGAGGAGGTGCGCACCACCCTCGCGCAGTGGAAGCAAGACCGGGCGGCGCTGCTTGCGCGCTTCGATCGCAATCACAATGGCCAGCTCGACATGAGTGAATGGGAAGCGGTGCGCGCGGCCGCCCGTGCCGAGGTAGAGGCTCGGGCGGGCACCGCTCAGGCCCGTCAAAGCGTCGTCGGACAGACGACGCACGGCCAACCCTTCCTGATCGCTCCTTTCGATGGCGCGGGCCTGGTGCAACGCGAGAAGCGCCGTGCCGCGCTCGCATTCGCTGCCACCCTCGTGCTCGCCGGCCTGACGGCCTGGTCCGTGCAGCGCGCGCTCACCGCGCATCCTTCGGCCACGGCATCATTTGCGGTACGCGCTTCCCAGCCCTGACGCCGCCTTCCCGGGGAGCTTGCGCGGATAATGAGGGACTCTCGAGCGCCGAGCGGCCTGCCACGGCCCTGGCACATGACCCGTGGCTGTCACAAATCCCCGCTATGCTTGTTCGTTATGCCCGGCCCCCGGGGCTCGCCCCTCGGCGGACCGACGAAACAGACTCCTCGTACTCGAGGGACCCGTATCTCGTATCGCCCACAATCGAAAGTTGAGGACCATGCATTCCATTGCGATCAGGAGCGGCACCGCCAGCCGCCGGGTCTGGCTGCTCAGCGTCATGTTGCTCATCGGTGCGGCCGGCGGGGCGCGCGCCAGCGGCATTCAGCCGATCGTCCATGCCCGCCAGGAGCACTTCCGATCCCTCGGCAGAGCGGTCAAAGCGCTCCGGGGGCAGTTGAGGCGATCGCACCCGGACTGGGCCGTCGTCAAAGACGACTCCCATAGGATCGCGAATCTCGCAGCCGCGCTGCCCCGCTGGTTTCCGGCAGGGAGCGGCAAGGGTCATGGCACGCGCACCAAGGCCCGGGCGGCCATCTGGAGCAATCCACGGGCATTCGCCCAAGCCGCGCAGATGCTCTCGAGTCGCGCGCAGGAGCTGACCCGGGCCGCCGACAGGCAGGATCAGCGCGCGCTTGCGCTGCGCACGCGAAGGCTGGGGCAGGCCTGTGCCGGCTGTCACCGGCGATTCCGGGCGCACCGCAGCTGGTGGTGACGCGTCGTGACCGCTTCATCGGCAACGCATCAACGGATCCGGGTCTGGGATTGGCCCACCCGGATCGCGCACTGGACGCTGGTCACCCTGTTCGCCCTGTGCTGGTGGAGCGCCGAGAGTGATCACATGCGCTGGCACCGCATCGCCGGATACGGCGTGCTCGCAGTGGTGTGGTTTCGGGTGGCATGGGGATTCTGCGGAGGGCAAACGGCGCGGTTCAGCCACTTCGTACGCGGCCCGGCAGCCACCCTTCGCTACCTGCGCAGTCTCGTGCGGCCTCGGGCTGAGGATGCGCCCTCCCCGATCGGTCACAATCCCCTCGGTGCCCTGAGCATCCTCGTGATGCTAGCGCTGCTGCTCACGCAGACGACGCTCGGCCTGTTCGCCGTGAACGTCGATGGTGTCGGCTCCGGGCCACTCGCCCGCTGGGTCTCGTTCGACACGGGGCGACGGGCCGCGCATCTGCACTCGGCCAACTTTGAGCTGCTGCTCGTGATGATCGCGGTGCACCTGAGCGCGATCGGATTCTATCGATTCGCGCGCCGCGAGCATCTGCTGCCGGCGATGATTCACGGGTTCAAGCAGCGTGCCTCCCCGGGGGAGACGCCCTTCTTCGTTCCCTGGTGGCGCGCCGCGCTCCTGGCCGCCGGCATATGCCTCTCGGTGGCGCTGTTGCTGAATATCCGCTAGCGGATACCGGCCCCGGCGGCGCCGCGGATCATGCGCAATCCGCAGGCCCGCGCCTGCCCGGCAGGCTATGGGGCCTTGGTCGGCGTCAACAGCTGCTGCACCAACGCCGAGGGACTGTGACGGAACGCGGTGATGGCGTAGAAGTTCTCGTACACGCCCGGGACCGGGCAGTAACGCTGCAGGCGCCCATCGCGCAACTCGTCCTGCACGACTACCTCGGGCAGCACGGCAATGGCTCCCGAGTCCCTGGCGATGAGGCGCAGCATCGCCATGTCGTCGACCTCCGCAGCCACCTCAACCGTCAGGCCCGAGCGTTCGCACCACAGATCGAACTGGCTGCGCACGTCGCTGCTCGGCCCCGGCAGCACCACGCGCCGGCCTTCGAGGTCATCGGGAACCCTGAAGCGGCGCCGCGCGGGCCGCGGCGGTCCGATCAGGCACACCGACTGGTGCGACAGTCTCGTGCAGCGCCACGGACGGTTCGCCTCCGCGGCAACGGGTGTGTTCGATAGCACCACGTCGAGGTTGTGGACCCGCAGCCGCTCGAGAAGCTCATCGAGACTCCCGGACTGAAGGGTGAGGCGCACCTCGGGGCTGCCGAACAGCGGGCGCAGCAGATTCTCCGTGAAGTTGCGCGAGAGCGTGGCCACGGCCCCGACGCGCAGCTGCCGCAGCCGCTGCCCGGGGCCCCCGCGCACGGTCGCCATCAGCTCCTGGCCGAGCCCAAAGATGCTGTCCGCATAGTCGAGCACCACGGCGCCGAAGTCGGTCAGCTGCAGCGACCGGCCACGGCGCTCGAACAGCGGCCGGCCGAGATAGGCCTCGAGCTGGCGAATCTGCGCGGAGAGCGCCGACTGTGAGACCCGCAGCTGCGCGGCGGCTCGGGTGAGATGGCCGCGCTGGGCCACGGTCCAGAAGTAGAGGAGATGGTGGAAGTTGAGGTTTCTCATGTTCTGCTTTTACGAAGTATTCGTTCTCTTTATTCTATTTTACAGATCTTCCCGCCGCAGGAATACTGCGCGCCATCGTGATGGTCACCGGGGCTCACATGTCGCATCCTCCGCAATGGCTCGCGTGGCTGGTTCCCCTCGTGTACGTGCTCGGCGCGAGCGCCGCCCTTGGGCGCCGGCATATCTGGCAGGTGCTCGAAGGGTCGGCTGGCGTTGCCCTTGCCATCGCTCTGGCGAGCGATGCGCTGCGTCTTGCGCCCGGGTGGCTGCACTTTGCGCTCTCGCCCCTCGCCGGGGCCGTGATGACCCTGGTGGCGTTCCTCGGCTGGATCATTGCCCGCTATTCGCGCGGCAATCTTTCGGGCGAATCCGGTGAGCGCCGCTTCGTCATTGCGCTCCTCCTCACCCTCGCTTCGGTCACCGCGGTGCTTGCCGCGCACAACTTCGCGATACTCATTCTCGCTTGGTTCACGAGCAGCGTGACGCTGCATCCGCTGCTCACGCATTACCCCGAGAGACCGGGGGCGCGGCTCGCCGCCCGCAAGAAATTCGTCTCGAGCCGCCTGGCCGAGCTGTGCCTGGCGGGCGCTGCGGCGCTCCTCTTTGCGCACTGCCACACGCTCGACTTGTCGGCGCTCGAGCGGATCGCCGCCGCGGGGGGCGCCTCCTTCGCAACTCTCCAGCTCGCCGCGCTGCTGCTCGCCGCGGCCGTGTTGCTGAAGTCCGCACAGTTCCCGGTCCATGGCTGGCTGGTGCAGGTCATGGAGGCGCCCACCAGCGTCTCCGCGCTGTTGCATGCCGGGGTGGTCAATCTCGGCGGCTATGTTCTGATCCGGCTTGCCCCCCTCATGGCGGCGTGCCCGGGAGCCCAGGCGTTGCTCGTGCTCATCGGCAGCGCCAGCGCGGCGCTCGCCGGACTCACCATGATGACCATTCCCTCGCGCAAGGGACGATTGGCGTGGTCCACCTGTTCGCAAATGGGGCTCATGGCCGCCGAGTGTGGACTCGGCCTCTACGACCTGGCGCTGCTGCACCTGATCGGACACGCGCTCTACAAGGCGCACGCGTTCCTCGCCTCCGGAGATGCCGTACGCGACGGCACCGCTCGGCGCATGCTGCCTGAGACACAGGCGGTCGCGGGAACGACGGTCCTGCTGGCGCTGCTCGCGGCAGCCATCGTGACGGGCGGATCGGCTTGGTTGTGGCGGGATGCGCTGCGCATCGCCCCGCTCCCCTGGAGTGCGCTGCTCGTGTGCAGCCTGGGTGTCGCCACGCTGCTGTGGAATGACCCATGGGACCTTCGCATCCAGATGCGCAACCTCGCCGCCGCAGCCCTCGGAATGCAGCTTTACCTCCTGTGGCACGTCTCGATCGACCGCATCATCGGCGTCACGTCCGTTACCCCGGTGCCGGGGCTAGCGCTGCTCGGGGGACTCTCGTTTCTGGGCCTGTACCTGTCGCAGTGGCTGGCGCCGCACGGCGCACCTGGCGCATACCGCGCGCGGCTGCTCGCCTGGAGTTCGGCCGGGTACTTCCTCGATGAGCCGCTGACGCGGCTGGTGAGCTGCCGCTGGCCCTGGCATGGGATGCGCCCCGAGGGCTCACGCCTCGGACAATGGCTCGCGCAACGCGAAGGCGGTGCAGCGTGAGCGAATCTTGCACCCTCAGCGCCTCCCGTACCGAGCCCTGCGCGCGGCGCGCAGCCCTAGAGGCGGCATGCCGGACCGTCGCGCCGGCCTGGCCGCTCGACCGGCAGATCGCCTTCAATCCCTACTGGGGGCATCGAGAACGGCCGTTTGCCGCCACCGCGGCGCGCCTGCGTCGGCTCGCCGGTGCACCCATGACGCTGCCGCGCGCAGAGTACCTGCACGCCTGGCAGAGCGGGGAAATCCAACGCTGCCATCTCGAACAGGCGCTGCGTGAGCAGTCTCTCGTACCGACCGTACAGGCGGCCGTCGCGGCACTCTCGGAGTCCGAACGAGTCACCCGCGGGCTGCCACTGCTCAGCGATGCGCTCGAGGCAGGCATCGCGCCATATGGAGGCTTGTCCTGGCCTGCCCGGGTGACGCAGCAGATCAGCGAATACTGCGCGGCGTACTTCGACCGCCTCCAGTCTGACTGGCATCCCGACAGCCACCCCGGGTTCTATCGCCAATGGCGCGCCTCACTCCTCCAGGACCACCGCTTCGCGGCGGTCCATGAGCGCGCCAGGGAGCTGCCGCAGGACGGCGATGACGCACTTCACTGGGCGCTCGATCGACTGGCCGTGCGTGAGAGGCAGCTTCCGGAGTTGCTCGAGCTCATTGCGCTGCGCATCGGTGGCTGGGCGGCCTGGTGTGCGTGGCTGCGCTGGGAGGCTTCGCTCACCGGGCGGGACGATACGCATCTTCCCGCCCTGCTCGTGATCCGCCTGTGCTGGGAAGCGCTTCTGCACGACGGACGCCATGACGAGCGCTCGGCCTGGATGAGCTGGATGCGGCACTGGAGTGCTGCCGGGAGCCTCGACTGCGATGCCTCGATCGCGATCGATCTGCTGTGGCAGCGCGCCCGCGAACTGGCCTACCAGCACGAGCTCTTCAAATCTCTGACCGCCGCACGCCCATCCGCACCCGAGGCGACTTCAGGGCCGCCGCACGCACAGCTCGTGTTCTGCATCGACGTGCGTTCCGAGCGCATGCGCCGTGCCATAGAGCATATCGACCCGGGAGCCCGGACTTACGGGTTCGCGGGCTTCTTCGGGCTGCCCATTTGCTATTCGCCCCTCGCGAGTGCACTCGATCAGGTCCGCGTGCCGGGGTTGCTCGCACCGACACTCGAAGCAAGCGACTCCACCGGCGATGCCATCCTCGACCGCGACATCGCCGGCAGGCGCCGCAAAGCGCTGCGCCAGCGGGCAAGCCTGCAACCCTTCCTTCGCCTCCCCTCCGGCGCGTTCACCATGGTCGAGATGCTCGGTCTCACGTATCTGCCGAAGCTGCTTGCCCGGACGCTTGGATGCGGCAGTGATGCGCCCGAAGAGACGGGGCTCTCGCGCCGGCAGCGCTCTGCGCTCGCTCCCCGCCTGAAGAGCGCTGACAGCGAGCGTTGCGATGCCCGGTACGATCTTGCCGCCGGCATACTGCGCGCCATGGGGATCACCGGTCCCTTCGCGCCCCTGCTCGTCCTCATCGGGCACGGCGCGCAGACGGCCAACAACCCTCAGGCCGCCGGTCTTGCCTGCGGTGCCTGCGGGGGCCACAGCGGGGCGATCAACGCGCGCATCCTTGCCGATCTGCTCAACGACCCCGCGGTCCGTGCCGCACTCGCCGCCCGCGGCATCCACATCCCGCAGGGCACTCTGGCGATCGCGGGCCTGCACGACACCACCACCGACGAGATCGAGCTGTTCGATCTTGACCGGGTGCCTCACACCCACGCCGCGCACCTCGACCGGCTGCGCCAGACCGTGCAGCGTGCGGGCGCTCGAGTCCGGCGTGAGCGCGCACCGGCCCTCGGACTCACCCGCTTCGCCGAGCGCGACGCGGCGCTTCTCAAGCGACTGCGGCGCAGGGGCCGTGACTGGTCGCAGGTGCGCCCGGAATGGGGGCTTGCGGGCAATGCCGCCCTTATCGTTGCGCCCCGCGAGCGCACCCGCGGCGTCGACCTGCGGGGGAGAGTCTTTCTACACGAATACCGCTGGCAGGACGACGGTGACGGCAGCCTGCTCGAGCAGATCTGCTCAGGTCCGCTGCGGGTTGCGCTGTGGATCAACCTGCAGTACTACGGCTCCACGGTCGACCCGGAACGTCTGGGGAGCGGCAACAAGGTGCTGCACAACGTGGTCGGGGAGCGCATCGGTGTTCTCGAAGGACACGGCGGCGATCTGCGCATCGGGCTCGCCAGACAGTCAGTTCACGACGGGACCCGCTGGATGCACACTCCGCTGCGCCTGTCGGTGCTCGTCGATGCGCCGCGCGAGAAGATCGAGCACGTGCTCGGGCGCCAGCCGCAACTGCGGGAGCTGATCGAGAATCAGTGGCTGTACCTGTTTCGCCTGCAGCAGCATTCGGTCGAGCGCCATCTTGGCTCACTCTGGCTATCCTGTGAGGAAGTCACCGAGGAAGTCCTGCGCGAGACCCGCTGCGCCTCGGGCACAACGGCCGAGCGCGCGAATGCGAGGCAAGCGGATCATTCGAACGCCAGAGGCGCGATGGGCACCTACGAGATCCTGGGGAGGAGCACGCATCATGCTACCGTCATCATCTGAAGTCGCCCTGTTGAACGCGGAGCGGCGCATCGCCCATGCCCTCGTTCATCCTGCCTTGAGCGACTGGCTCAAACAGACACTGCACACGGCACTCGACCGCGACCCCGTCATGCTGGCCAATGACCTCGAGCTGCTTGGGCACCTGTTGCGGCCGTGGTCGGAGGCGCGAATCGCCCGTGATGCAGATACCGGCACGACCGGCGCAGCAGTCGCGGCAAACTCCGGGACAGTCCGGGCGTAGCCTTCCATTGTCCGGTGACGGGAGCATTTGCGGACCGCACGGCGATCCACGAGCGGCTCGCAGCGACGCAGCGCCCTTTAGAATGCTAGAGTCACCGCTCGCAGGCGCACACCGCCGACCCCGCCTGACCGTACGGCGCCGATTGCCCAAGGCTAACTCCATGACCCGCAGTCCCCGAGCACCTTCCGCACCGTCCGCTCCAGCGCGGCAAGACCTGGGATTGCTCCTCGTCTCACTTGCGATTGCCCTTGCGGCCGAAGCCCTTGGCGCCATCGCCTCGATTCATGCTGCAGCGTTTTACGCACGACTCAACCAGCCGGCGTGGGCGCCGCCGGCGTGGCTCTTCGGGCCGGTGTGGACCGTGCTATATACCCTCATGGCAATTGCGTCATGGCGCGTGTGGCGCATGCGTCCAGCCGCCTCCACGCCCATGATCCTGTTTTTCGTGCAGCTTGCCGTCAATACCGCATGGTCGTGGGTCTTCTTCCGTTGGCACTTCGGGGCCGCATCGTTTGTCTGGATCGTGTTGCTGCTCGTGCTGCTGGTCGCCACGGCGCTGGCGTTTTGGCGCGTGGATCGCGCCGCCGCCGTGCTGCTGATGCCCTATCTGGCCTGGGTCACCTTCGCCTGCGCCCTCGCGTGGGCAGTCTGGCGCGCCAATCCAGCCTTGCTCGGCTGAGCATGCGCCGCTCCCGAAGCGGCGCCGACCCGCCATCAGTGACCTTCGCGTGACCTCACCGCCGTCGATGACGTAGTCCTCCTCCTTCTCCAGGTCGCCGATCGCCGCGGCATGTCGCATTTGACCGTGGCGCTCGGCAAAGGCGGTGTCAACGGATAGCGAATGAGCGCGCTTGCCCCTACACGAGCGCGGCAGAACGCGCGATCGCAGGCGAGAGAATCTCACTCGTCGCGGCGATCTGCGTCAGATGCTGCCGCCAACGGCTGGCCGAAGTGGTTGCGGAAACCGCAAATACAGGCAGTCGGCCGCAGCGATACAGTCTGCCCTCCGGTCCGGCTACGCCATAGGGCCAGCCGCGCACGGCGGAACGCTTACGCAGATCGTAAACGTGCGCATCGGGCGGTAGCTCGGCCAGCCAACCGCGCAGGGCCAGGTCCTCTCGGCAAGTTCTGTGCGACACCCGAGCGAGAGTGCGACTGCAAGTCCACACCGCTCGCGCCTGTCCACGCAGGTCGTCAAACCATCGTGACAGGCGCCCGCAATCCCTCGCCTCCTCGATTGCCGTGAGAAAGGCGCCGACGTCATCGCTCACGTAAATGGCCACCGCGGGGTCGGAAAGGACGCACCAGACCGGTCCCGGCAGTCCCCGCTCGCGCGACGTCTCGGCGATCCATCGATATCCCTTCTCATGCAGCGCCAGGGTGATACAGGGACGGAATACGTTGAGGGGTTCGCTCGGATGGCACCGGCCGGTGAAATCAACCATTCCGATTTCCCCCGCCGTAAACCCGCAGGTCTTTTGCAGGAAGGCGCGCGTCTCCTCTGTCAGCATCCCGGGATACGACACTTCGAGTGCGGATATCGCCTTCAAGCTCAGCCCTGGGCCAGGCTTGAAGTCGTTCGGGCCTACAGGATGCGGCATGACCGGTGCCGGTGAATAGGGCACCACGTTGTCCACGGTCGACATTGTGGGTACCTCCACGGTTCGCGCGTGTCTAAATCGAACGAGTCTCCTGCGTGATGGATTGGCCAGCACCCCGGCGCGACTTGCCGAGGGTCGGCGCGGCCGGATAATGTAGTGCGGCTCCAAAATATTTCAAGTCCCGCTGTATACCCATCAGGGCCTCACCCCCAAGCGCGGCCTAAAGATGCAGGACGCATCCAGGAAGCCGGATATGGAGACGCTGCGCGTCCAAGGGAACCCGGGTTGGTCCGCGCCATCCAAACGCCCTGGGGAGGCGATTGCCATGCAGAACCCAATCTCGGCCACTGCCGCGAACGTGACCTCGGGCTTTTCTCACCCTTCGCTTCCGCTGGTCGCGATCGGGATCACGGCGTTCATAGCCGCGACTTGCGCGATGCTGATCGACCGCGGGAACGCGCATCGACGGGTTCGACGGCGCGGGATCGACCCGCCCCGACAGTCGGCCCGCCGAAGTTGCTTGGGCGAACGAATGCTCACCCGGAGAAGATCGGGCCCACCCGGCAGGGCGAAGTTCTAACGTCAACCTGGTGGCTGCGACGATTTGAAACGCTCAAATGCCGGCAGGCGATTCATCGAATCGGGCGCCCAAGACCGAGCAGGGCCTTCTCGTGGATGACGAGCATCCTCACTCGGGCGGCGCTCTCGCGCCGGGCGGAGCCGCTGCGGCGAAACTCGTTGGCTTCACGACAGGCAAGCTCACGCTCAAGGCAAAATTCCCGGCTCCTTTCTCGTGCGCGGAGCAGTCGAGTCGCGAAGCATCCACTTTGACGCCCAGCGTCGACAACAGCTTCTCCTCGATTTGGTGAAGCAGCTGACAGTCTGCGACCCCCAATGTCTTCGGCTTCCCGGGCAAAAGCCTGATGGTGCGCTCGACGGCCGTGATCGGCGCTCCTTTTACCCCCGGAAGGACAAAGGACGGAAACTGAAAGCGAGCCTCCACACGGGGCGATCTCAGGTAACCCCTGCCCGTCGGACTGCAGTCATACGGCAGGACATTGATGCTTGCAGACGGCGCCCCGAGGCGCAGCAGGATGCCGCGAAATTCGTACCAGAGTTGATCGCAGGTATAGGTGCGTGGCAGGTTCTTGAAGTCGACCAGAATGTCGTAGGTCCGCCAAAAGGCGGGCCGCCCCGCCGCCCCGCTCCGCCGTGCCACTTCGCGAGCAACCGCTGGGTCGGCTGAGGTATTTGAGACCATGGCCGAACCTGCACGCGCATACACCCCACAGAGTGCCAGTGCGCACGCAGCCACCTCGATAGTCCGCAATTGCCATTTCATCTGTCGATCCGGCAATGCCATTTTGAGATATCCACATTGACCGCCTGGAGCGCTGGCGGTTCCATCACGCCATTTTACCTCCGATGCTCGATGACATGACGATTTGCACCCCGCCTCACAAGGCTGTGGATCGCGGTCAAGGACGTCGATGAAGGACGCGATGCGCTCGGGCCTGGCGGCAGCGCAATCTCGGCGCATCCATCTCGGCACATTCTGCCCTTGAAGCTCGCACGGCCGCTCCTACTTTGGTCACTGGCGGCGAGGTTGCGGAAGCGGGCGCCGCCGAAACTCATACCGAATCCGACTGAAGGAGGCGATGTTCGATGGCTGTGAGAGACCTGATTCCGCGGATGCGCTGGCGCATGCCGATGGCGCGCAGCGAGAGCATCAATCCGCTCGCCGCCTTTCACGAGGAGATGAACCGTCTCTTCGATGACTTCTGGCGCGACTTCGATGGGATCGGCAGCTCCCTGATGCCCTCCTCTGGCTTTCCACGCCTCGAGGTCATCGAAACCGAGCGAGACGTGAAGGTCGAGGCGGAGCTCCCGGGAATGGAGGAAGATGACGTCGAGATAACGCTTCACAATGGGGTCCTCACGATCCGTGGGGAGCGGCAAAGCGCGAGCGACGACAAACACCGTCGTGTGAGCGAGCGGTACTACGGACAGTTCGAGCGTCGGATCGCGCTACCGGCCGAGGTTGAGAGTGACAAGACCACCGCTTCGTTCCGCAAGGGTGTCCTGTCCGTGACTCTGCCGAAGACCGCTCGAGAAGTGCAAGACGTCAAGCACATCCGGATCAACTCCAGGTGAGCTTCCCACCCTTGCCCTCGGCAGAGGGGTCCCCGGGATGCGGCAATTCCGGCTCGGGGACCCGCCGCGCTCGAGGAACGCTACGCGCAAGCGACGTACGAACGGGCCTTGGGCGCGCTTCTCGGACCTGTCGTTGAATGAAGCGGTGACGATTGGATTTCGGGCCAGGATGCACTCTTCCGTTGGCCAGAGTCGGAATCGGGAGTTCGTCTAAGCCTTTGATGACAAAGGCGGATTGGCATCCCTCATGGCCCGACACCCCGCCCTGCCACCCCTGCGCGCCTGGCTCTGGCTGTCCAAGGCGGCGCCCGCCCGTGCGACAACACGAGCTGTAGACGGGGGGTGAAAAGCGCCTGATTTTGAGGATAGGACGCGAAAACCTGGATCGATTCAGCCCTCGCGCGCTCCTCACAACTCCCGGTCCACGTGCAGCATCGACAGCAATTTGATCTCCAGGCTGCGTAGGACACTGCTGCTTGGTTCGTGATCGTATTCGACGGGCTTGCCGTGCACGACGGTATCCCACACCAAATGCGGCTTACCAGCCGATCCCGCTCCCGGCACGAGCAAACGAACGCGATACGCGTTCTGCGGCTCCGTCATCGCTTTGAAACGGGCTGCGGCCTGCGCGGCGAGCTTCGGACTGTGAATGATCAAGCCGATCTCGGTGTTCAAATCGCGCGAGCGCTGATCGAAATTCATCGAACCGAAGAATACGCTGCGCCGGTCGAAGACAAACTGCTTGGCATGCAATGCGTAATTGCCAAAGCGAGACATTTGCTTGGTTTGGCCGCTACCCTGGGTATTGCCGAGTTGTGCGCGGATCTCGTAGAGATGAATCCCCTCCTTAAGCAGCGCCACCCGATAATGCATGTACCCGGACTGCCCCAATAGGCTGCGCGCCGACATCAGGGAGCTCGTGAGAATGCGGATCGTTACGCCTCGCCGGCGCAGAGTCGCCAGCAGCTTCATCTCTTCTGGTGCGGGCACAAGATAGGGCGTGATGATCAGCAGCTCGGACTTCACCTTCGCCGCAGCGACCGCGACCTCCGGCTGCATCAACTGACCGAGCTGCTCCCCGCGGCGAACACTCTTCTTGTCCGGGCTGTCATAGACGACCTGCGCCCAGGCCCACACGAGCGGCAACCGCCCGGACATGAAATCGGCGAACGGTTCGTCGCTTTGAATTTTTGCCGCATAGCGGGTGCCCGGTAAGCCAAGAGAGGCCGACAGGCGACGCTCCTGCCTGCGCCAGTGAGGCACCGATATGTTGAGAGGCGCAGGACTCCTGTGCCCGAGGGCGCGCGCTGGTATCGCGAAACGGCTGTTCCAGAAGTCATCAAACGTCGCCGAAAGTCGCTTGACGACCGGCCCGACCGAGAAGACATCGTCGTCGGCGAGCTGGGAGCGCGGATCCATCTGAAAATAATGATTACCGATGTTGCGCCCGCCGATCAGGGCGACCGAATTATCCGCAACCAGCAGCTTATTGTGCATCCGATAATCGAGCCGCGAGGCATCGAACAGGAATTCCAGGCCGCGCAGCAGCTCGCTGTGGCCGCGATACACGAACGGATTGAAGACCCGAACTTCGATATTCGGCTGCCCGTCGAGGGCAAGAATCTGCCCGTCGCCGGCGACCGTTTCACCGTCGTCCACGAGTACACGCACACGAACGCCGCGAGCCGCGGCGCGGCGTAATGCATCGGTAATCAACCGGCCCGTCTGATCGCCACGAAAGATGAAGTACTGCAGATCGAGTGTGCGCTGAGCGGCGTCGATCAGTTGCACCCGAAGCAGAAAACCGTTAACGCCCGTACTGACGATGCGAAAACCAGATCGACCACCGTGGGCGGCCGCTTCGTGCCCAAAAAGTGCACCCAGACGGGTGGACTGAGGATGAGCAAGCGCCACCGAAACCGGCCGCGGATAATCCGCCTCCGGCATGACGGTCGAACACGCTGCCATCGATAGCGCGGCCAATGCACACGCACCCCCTCGCCACAGGTGCGGGCTAAGCTGCGCGATGCACCGAGCGAGGGGCCGAGGAGCGCGCGTCGGATGCAGCGCCGCAGAGCGGAAGAATCCACAGCTCATGCCGCAGGCATCCGGCCGCTCTCACAGCCGAGCACGATCGGCCAAAGTCGGCTGAAACACACGCCGTGCTGGCCGCCAAACAGCCGCAATCCCGGGTCTTTCGAGCAATACGAGCGCATTCCGCGCCCTCCATGTAGCCCTTGAGACTAGCCTCCCATGCATTATGACCGCGCGCGCGAACCCACTGCAATTCGGTCCCGTACAAGGCCTTCTCGTCCGACGCCGATCGGCTCCCGCCCTGACCTCTTCGCACGGTTCCTGATAGCACTCGAACGGTCCTGGCCGTCGCAGGCCGTTGAGCGACTTCGTGGTTCTGCACTGGCGGCGGCATTGAGCGCGCCTCGATTGCAGCGCAGGCCATAAGCTCGCTCACAGCTCGTCGCAAGCCTCAAGTCAGTCCCGGGCGCTTTCACTCGGCGATGCGGCACAAGGCGCGGCCATGACCGATACGCACCCGCTTGCGTTGTTGGCGGAGAAGTTGCCCGAGGTTGAGCAGCACGTGGAGCTTGCGCTGAGCGGTATATTGGGGCTGTCGGGGTCTGTGAAGCGCCCGGAGTGATGGTACGCCCGAATTCCAGCAACTCCGGCGGGCAGGCTCGCAAATGGCATTCGTCGCCATGGTGTGGCTCTGCCGGCACAGCGAGGCGGAGGTCAATTGAAAGTCCGTTGCGAGGGGCAACGCGCAGTTCCCCAGCATTTCCACTCATTGGGCGTGCGAACCCCAGCAATCTTCGGTGAGGCACGCAAAGAATGTCCAATGCCTGCATCCGTTGCTGCCATTCGCGAAGGTCCGCTTCGGGGAAAGCCCCCGATTGCTTCACAGCTGCCGCATCGAGCCGAAACGTAGCCGCCGACCGGAATCGTAACTGCTGCTAATATCTGCGTAGCACCCTGCGATTGCGTACACTCGCGCCAGTGCAGGCCGGCAGTTTGCCCGGCGGGGAATCCTTGTAAGGCAGTTCAAGGGCGGCCATTCTTTGCGGAATGGAGGCGCCGCAACGTGCTGCGGACGGCGGTACTGTACACGGGCACGGGCACGGGCACGGGCACGGGGGCGGCGTGGCGCGGGCGCGGCGCCGGCGTGCGAATCCTGCAACGGCGCTGAAGCTGCAGGGCGCGGGCGACATCCGTACCTCGCCGGCCGCCGGCCGCCGGCTGATTTTCATTGCCCGCGAACTGATCCTGTTCCGCGAGGGCAAGTGCACCAATTCCGGCGACACGCCGATGGTGTAGGAATGTTCCCATCTGACCTTGCGGGATATAATCGCGGCAATGATCTATGCCGCCTCGCGCAAACCTTGATGGGCGCTTCGAGCGGAGAACTGCGATGAAAAAGACGGTCTGCGCGGCAGCAGTGCTGGCACTTGCGGCATTCACGGTCGTGGCTGCATCACCGGATGACAAGACGCTTCTGCATATTCCCGGCAGCAGCACGCAGGGGTACACCCGCGCGCAGATCGCGAGCGTGTTCGTGGCGCCTGACTGGTGGCCTCAAGATCATCCGCCGATGCCGCAAATCGTCGCGCGCGGACGCGGCAAGGCATGGCCTTGCGCACGTTGTCATCTGCCGACCGGGCTGGGGCGGCCGGAAGATGCGGCGACGGCTGGGTTGCCGCTCGCTTATATCCTCCAACAGATCAAGGCATTCCGCGATGGCAAACGAGCCAGTCCGATCATGCACGAGGAGTTGAGCCATGTCAGCGATG
>DAIDHH010000036.1 GCA_027452045.1 Gammaproteobacteria bacterium | reverse complement strand
GGCGTGCTCGGGGGCTCCATGTTCGGTGCCAAGACTCTCAACCGCATGTCCAACGTGCACCTGAAGAAGGTGTTCGTGCCCATGATCGTGCTCGTCGCGCTCAGCATGCTCGCCCGCGGCCTCGGCTGGCTGTAGCGGCAGACCTCGGCCGATAGGCGCTGCGGCGAGCCGCGGCGCTTCAGGGATGCATCAACAGCGGCACAGGACTCGATTGTATCAGCCGGGTCGAGGTGCCTCGCACCAACCAATTCAGGATCTCGCCCCGCCGGAACGCACCCATGACGAGTCCGTCCGCACGGTACGCGGCGACAGCGTCAAGCAGTACGTCCGCCGTCCGACGTCCTTCGGGGCTGACCACGCGGTAGCTGGCTGCGCTGGCGATCGGTGAAATGGCGGCACGCGCGCCCTCCAGGGCACTCTCTTCCTGGCTCACCGTCACCGCCTCGACCTGCTCGGCCGTGGCGAGGAAGGGCCGAAACGCGGCCAGGGCGCGGCGCAGAGGGGGGACATCCCACCAGCCGACCATCAGCCGTCGACCGAAGCCACCCTCCCAGGCGGGCGGCACCATCACCACTGGATGGCGCGTGCGCACCAGTGCCGCTCGCAGCGCCTCGCGATGTCCGATGGGCTGGGAGTGCGGCGCGGTGAGCACCACCATGCTCGCTGTCTTGCGATAGTGCCGCATCACCCGCCATTCGTCGCCCTTGTAGAGATCGAATTCGGCGGACGAGCCGGTTTCCCGTGTCCACGCGGACACGATGTCGTGCAGTTTCTCGGTTTCACTGCGCTCGCGATCGGCCAGTTGCTCGACCTCGTATTCCGAGAGCTGTTCCTGCGACGGCAAAAGGATCGACCGCGGCCCGATCTCGACATGCGCAAGCCGCAGCTTCTGGCCGAGACGCTCGCTCATCACCGAAGCGATGCGCAGGCACTGCGTCGCCCCGGTCGTGGAGGCGAGCAGCACCAGAATGAATTTCGATTCCATGGTCGGCACCTCGGGGGTTCGGGCACAATCTCTCGAGGGACTGCGTGTCCATCTTACCGCGAGGGAGACGGCGATGCGCACCGGCGCCGCTCTCGCTCAGGGCCTGTGCCGACGCATGCCTCAATCAATGGGTCACCGTCAAGAGCGCCAGGTCCGGCCCCCTCGCGCCACCGAGAATCCGCCAGCACCCGCAGACCGCCCGAGCCGCAGGCAACTCGTTGAATTTCAGGTTGGGCCGCTTGGCGAGGATCGTGTTGCCCAATGCACGGGTCACCATACCGTGAGCAACGATGCCGGCAGCCCGCAGGTCGACCCATCGCGGATCGATGCTGGCGCGAAGCTCGGGCGAGGCGCGGGCCGTACGAGCGACGAGCACCGGATTGGGCCGGAAAACCCGTCGCGGGTGCAATAAAATCAATTGGTTGAACTGGCGCGCCAGGATCGTATTCCCCCTGGTCCGAGCCAGGGCTCATCCGGGAGGGGGCGATGAGCGGGCCTGATTCATCCGCACAGTTCTGGGCGCCCGGCAATTCATCGGCGATCATCTTCCATGACCATGAAGACACTGCTGATCGTGTATCACTCCCTGACGGGAGGTTCCCTCCAGATGGCGCGCGCGGCCGCGGCCGGCGCCGCGCGTGAATCCACAGTTCGCGTGCGCCTCGAGGCCGCCACCGAGAGCGGCCCGCAATCGCTCCTCGAGTCGGACGGATATCTGTTCGCGTGCCCCGAGAATCTCGCGGCGGTCTCCGGGCTCATGAAGGACTTCTTCGATCGCTGTTACTACGAGGTCCTCGGACGCATCGAGGGTCGGCCCTACGCGAGCCTCATCTGTGCGGGGAGCGATGGCGCCAATGCCGCCCGACAGATCGAGCGCATTGCCACGGGGTGGCGGCTGCGCATGGTCGCCCCGACGCTCATCGTTTGTACGCACGCGCAGACACCCGAGGAGATCCTGACGCGCAAGACGATCGGCCCGGCAGATCTCTCACGCTGCGCCGAGCTCGGCGCTACCCTCGCCGCCGGTCTCGCGCTCGGAATCTTCTGAAGGGCGATTCCGATGCGCCAGCGCGCGTCACAGAGCCAAGCCTGATCAAGGCGAGCTCGGCGGCGCACGACATCGAGTCTGCGGATCGGGCGCTCGACGGTGAGACCGGGGCGTCTCATATGCGCGAGACGCGGCTCCCGCAATTCCAGGTGGGTGTCACGCTCATCGAGAGCCGACTGTGATATCCGCCATGGAGGCATTCAGTGCGCCGGCGCGAATCCCCTCGAGCGGCGCGGACGTGGTAATTGAGTGATCACCTTGCCGCTGGCGTCGAGCAGCTGAATGACGGGCGAGCCGTGCGAGCCGACCTTGATCAGGATGCGGGTATGCCCCTGTCTGTCCCTCACCGCCAGGGATACCGAACCGTCCGCAGCCCTCTGCATGGTCAGCCGCGGCGCGGCGCGCGGATGCGTCGCGAGAAATTGGCGCCACTGCTTCTGCGGCCGTTTGAGCAGATCGGTGATGGGCCATTTCGGACGGTCAATGAACGCGATGCCGGTGGTGTTTCCGGTTTTGCTCTGGATGGCGTCGAGGCTGAACGCCTGATCCTGCTCGTAACGGTCAAAGCTGAGATGGCCGTAGCTGGAAACCGTGCCATCGGCGTGTTTGCGACCGCCGAAGATGAGGCCGCCGTTCTCGGTGCCCTCATTGTTGTAGAAGAGAATGCCGGCGGTGTGCCGGGAGAACGGGTACTGGCGGCCCTTGATGATCGCCCCCGGGAATCGCGCCGTGTTCGAGATGACCATGCGCAGCGTGCCATTGGGCTCGACCACGTTGATGCGCTGGACGTCGATGGTGTCGAATGCGGTTCTCTGGCGCCTCAGCGCGAATGCCGAAACGGCCAGGACCACGAATGCAAGCGTGGAGATCGCACCATAAATCCTCCACGCGCGGAGTTCTTTTCCCACTTTTCATGCTCCCACTGCGTGACTCGACAGCCACTTTATCATCGCTTCACGGTACGGGTTGCGCGCCGCTGGCGCGCCGCCCCGTGACGACGCTCCGGCTGCGGTCTGCGGACCGTCCATCCGCCCGGGATCATCGCGACCAGAGGTTGCGCGGCCGGCGGTTGTCCGGCACCGGGCCGAGGAAGCGCCTGTAGGCCGCCACCCAGTTCGCGGCGATGATTCGCCGGGCGCTCGCGAGTGACAGTCTGCCGCGGCAGACCAGATGGTTGAGCCGGTTTTCCAGCCGGTCCTTCGCATAACTTCCCCATCCGCCCGGCGCGTGGTGCGGCTCGGGCCAGAGGTTTGCAGGCGATGCGGGTGATCCTCCGAGCTCGAGCGGGATGAGGTGGTCTTCCTCGTAATCCCGCAGCCACCGGTCCCGATAGCCGTACTCACGAATCTGGCGGCGCTTGAGTCTCTCGGTGTACCGTTCAGGTGGCCGCACTCTCCGCGTCCAGCCGCGCACGCAGATGGTCCGGTAGATGTCGGATTGCCTCACCGATGGGTTGAGCGCTCCCGGGGTGAGCCTGGGATCCGGCAGGGCGCTGCGCGCGCTCGAGGGCGTGCCATGCCGGGTCCATGCGAGTGCGAGCGCCGGCAGGGTGAGCAGGATCAGCAGGGCGGGCAGTGGCTGGCGGAATTTCATGGAGAGCGAGAGGATGCCCGAACGAGGCAAGGGGGGGCGGAATTCGCGATGCTGCTGCGCAGAAATAACAGCCGCGCGACATCCAGTCAACATCGCGCTCGTCGCTGCCATCCGGATGAAATCAGTGGCGCGGATGAAAGAGACGCCATTGACTGTCAACAGGCTCCCCTGTATACAGCGCGAAGAGCGGTGTGGCGCCCCGCAGTGAGGCAACCTGACGATGAAAGATGATGGCAAACCGTTGGGCGTCGGCACGCGGCTCGCCCAGCTCGGCAGGATGTCCGATGCGCACCACGGTTTCGTCAACACCCCGATTTACCGGGGTTCCACGGTCCTGTTCAAGACCCTGGATGACCTCGAGCACGGGCGGGCGCGCTATACCTACGGTACCGCCGGCACACCGACCGTTGAGAGTCTGGAAAGCGCATGGACCACGCTCAGCGGGGCGGCAGGCACGGTCCTGTGTCCTTCAGGGCTCGGCGCGGTGGCGTTGGCGCTCATGGCGACGCTCAGGAGCGGTGATCACCTGTTGGTGCCCGACAGCGTGTATTTGCCCACGCGCTCGTTGTGCGGCACGCTTCTCGAGCGTTTCGGGATCGAGACGAGCTACTACGATCCGCTGCTCGGCGGGCGGCTCGAGTCGCTCGTCAAGGACAATACCTCGACCATCTTCCTCGAGTCCCCGGGCTCGCAGACCTTCGAGATCCAGGACGTGCCGGCGATCACCGGATTCGCGCGAAGGCGCGGCATCAAGACGATCCTCGACAATACCTGGGCGACACCGCTCTATTTCCGCGCACACGAGCACGGCTGCGACCTGTCGGTGGAGGCGGGGACCAAGTATCTCGGCGGGCACGCCGATCTGCTGCTCGGCCTGGTGAGCGCCAATGCCGAGACCTGGCCGGCGCTCAAGAGGACCCATCAGAGCATGGCCATGGTGCCGGGACCCGAGGACTGCTTTCTCGCGCTGAGGGGCATGCGCACCCTGCACATCAGACTCCGGGAGGCCGAGGCGAGGGGTCTCGAGATGGCGCGCTGGCTGCAGTCACAGCCGGAGGTGCTGAGCATCCTGCACCCGGCGTTTCCATCCTGCCCCGGCCATGAGTTGTGGAAGCGCGATTTCAAGGGTTCGACAGGGGTCTTCACGATCATTCTTCGCCCGGGCCCGAGTCGCCAGGCACTCGCGAATATGCTCGACCATCTGTCCCTGTTCGGCATGGGTTATTCGTGGGGCGGATTCGAGAGTCTCATCATCCCGTTCGATTGCCGCCAATACCGAACGGCGACGCAATGGAGCCCCGGCGGATTCGCCCTGCGGCTTCAGATCGGGCTCGAGGATCCGCAGGATCTGAAGGCGGATCTGCGCTCGGGCCTGGACAGGCTCTCGAGTGGCAAAGCATAGCGCGTGAGCGGCCGCCGGCCGTGAGCGGCGACATCAGTCGCGCCGCTATCGGCACACGAAATCGATCCGGCTCGGCTTCTGCATGGGGGCCCCGGTAGGCGAGGGCAAGCGCGGACGAAGGGGTCCCTTGACGAGCCGGTATCCTCGTGGACACATCTCGCGCGCCTTCCGGGTGCACTGATACCAGAGCGTGCACTGCACTTCGTACGCGGTGGCGCCGTTGGGCAGCGAGTAGGTTCGCGTGGAGGCGCATCCGCCCAGAGCGGCGACCGCCACCGTCAGCAGCACGGTTGCCGTGCGAGCAATGCGGTGATGAGGATTTTTATCCTGTCGATGCATGCAGTGTCTCCCAAAGTATTCGGCGTGCCAGGGTGAGAGAGCCGCCTGCGGCGCGCCCCGCTCGCAGCGCTCGATGCGACCCGCTCAAGACTGCCTCCCTTGCGCACGGCCAAGGCTACCTCATCGCTCCCTGGCAGGCAGCCTGCGCGCTGCCTGCCGCTGGTCCCTGCGCGCGCGTCCCGTTAACCTACGCTCATGCCACAGTGGATTCGCAAGGTCGGCTGGATTGCCGCGTTCTTGGCTTGCCCGATCGCCCTCCGGGCTCAGCTCTCGAGCGGCCCGCTCTCTCGTGCGCAAGTCGCCGCCTATTCGACCGGGATACCGGGTGCCGATTCGGCCGACGCGCGCGCGCGCCTCGCCTTTGAGAAGGCGTATGACGAGGTCGAGACTGCCGGGCCGGATGCCGCGGGGCATGATGCTGCGATCCTCAAAGCCTATCCACTCTATCCGTACCTCGAAGCGGCACGCATCGAGCAGGCGTTGCTCAACACTGCGGACTCGCTCGGCCCCGCAGACCAGCAGGCTGCTGCGCTTATCTCGCGTCATGCGGGTGAGCCGGTCGCACGGGAGCTGCGCAGGGACTGGCTCTCGAGCCTCGCCGAGCGTTCGCAATGGGATGCGTTTCTGCAGGCGTATTCGGCCAAAGATGCGACTTCGGCATTGCGCTGTCAGCGATTCACCGCCCAGATCGCGCTCGGCAAAACCTCCGGTCTCGAGACCGCCATCCAGGAGGCGTGGCTCACGCCACATAGCCTTCCCGAGTGCGATCCGGCATTCGCCTGGCTGAAGGAGCGCGGCGCCCTTTCTCCTGGCCTCATCGAGCAGCGTGCTCGTCTTGCCCTCGAGGCTTCCGACGCCGAATTCGCGCGGCAGATCGTCGCGCAGCTTCCAAAGGGCCGTGCGGCAAGGGCGCTTGGACTTTGGGCATCGCTCCTCGAGCGGCCAAGGCGGGAGATCGACGCGCTGCTGCGCACGCCCGGGACGCCCGTCGAGAAACAGGCGCTGCTCGCGGGTTGGACCATGCTCGCGCGCAGACACCCCCATGCGGCGCGGGCACGGTATTGGCGGCTCGTCGCCTCGCGTCACTTGAGCCGCCAGAGCGCAAGTCCGTATGCGCTTGCCCTCGCCCTGGGGCTCGCCTGGGATCGTGACCCGGCCGCGCTCGGATTCTTTCGCCGCGTGGAGCCCCGCGATTTCAACGCTGCGGCACGCAAGTGGCAGGTCCGCGCCGCTCTTTGGTCCGGGCACTGGCGGCTCGCGCTGGGATCCATCGAGGCGTTGTCGCGCAGCGAGCGGCGCTCATCCCGCTGGCGCTACTGGAGGGCGCGCGCCGAGGAAGCGCTGCACCATCGTAAGCGTGCCCGCCGCATCTACCGCGCGCTCTTGAAGAGTGACGACTATTACGCCGCGCTCGCCGCCGCGCGCCTGCGGCGCGGCATCGAGCCGGATCCGAAATTGCTGCCCGTCGAACCCCAGGTGATGGCCTCGCTCGATGGCATCCCGGCGGTCGTGCGAGCCCGGGAGCTGTTCTTCTGCGGTCTCGAGCGGCAGGCGGATGCCGAATGGCGTTACGCGTACGGTTCGCTCGATGCCAAGGAGCGGATCGCGGCGATCGCGCTCGCCGCGAAGTGGGGCTGGTACACCCAGGCCATCGAGACGGCCGCCGATCAGCACCAGTTCGATGACTACCCGATTCTCTATCCGAGGCCATTTCACTCCGAGATCCGCGCGGCCGTTGCTCGTAATGGGCTTTCGCCGGCTCTCGTGCTCGGCGTCATCCGCCAGGAGAGTCTCTACCAGGTCGATGCGGTCTCGCCGGTCGGTGCGCTCGGCTTGATGCAGTTGATGCCCGAGACGGCTGCTCGCACCGCGCGCTATTGGCGGCTGCCCGATCCCGATGAGGCTCAACTGATCGACCCATCGGTCAACATAGCGCTCGGCAGCGCGCACCTGGGCATGCTCCTCGACCGATTCGCAGGGCGGGTCGCCCTCGCGGTGGCCGCATACAACGCCGGATCGCGCGCGGTCCGGCGCTGGCTGCCGGTCAAGGCCGTGCCGGGGGACATCTGGATCGAGAACATCCCCTACACCGAGACGCGCGAGTACGTGGAGCGGGTGCTCTGGCACAGCGTCGTGTTCAGCTGGCTCGCGGATGGAACCGCGCCCTCGGCGCAAAGCTGGCTCGTGCCCCTCGGCCGAGAGGCGCTTGTCAAGCCACCCGGGTCACGAACCCAACCGCGGGAGCTGCATTCCGCGATCCGCTCGGGGTCGGCAACGGACAAGCAGGGGATTTGAGCGCGGCGGGCGAGCCCCCTATCTCCAGTCCGGAACGCGGAAGGTACGCGGGCAATTGCTCTGCGCGATGGGCGCGTTCATGAGCGCGCCATTTCCCGGGAAGCGCGCCAACGCATCGGTGTGGAGCGTGATCCAGATCTGGGTGAGGACGACCCGGCCGCGGCGGTTGTGGCCGCAGCGCAGCTGCAGGGCTGTCCATCGGGTCGTGTCGAAGGCGCGCGCGAAAGCCTTGATCACCTCTTGGCGCCGAACCTCGTGGCCACGGGCGATGGACATCAGGTATTGACCGAATCTGCTCCTCACCACACGGTGACGCATGCGAAGCTCGGTGTCGAAGAAGGACTCGGCGTCGAAGCCGAAGCACTGCACGTGCTTGTCATACTCGTGCCTGAGCAGATCGTGCCTCAGGTGGGGCATCGAGCTGCGCAGCTGTTCGAGGGTCTTGGCCGAGAGGCGCGGAGCACGGTTACTGTGGTGGAAATAATCGCAGCCGCGACGCCACCACTTGGGCGCGCTTACGCCGCGCGCGATCAATGACCGCGGTCGGGAGGCCCAAAGTCCGTGCAGTCCGATGAGAGGCTTGCGCGGCTGCTCGCGCAGGCAACCGTCATAGGTGCTGCAGAATCCGGGTTGCCAGGTGAGCGCAAACGTGTAGTGCCCAAAGCTCCCGTGCCGCGCGGGCCTCAGGGACGCCGCTCCTGCGCCGGCGGCGGCAATCAGGGCGAGGAGCAGGAAAGCTAGGGACGGGGCCGCACGGGTGTCTCGATGCATCAAGCGTCTCCTGAGCAGGGGGGCGTTGCGCGGCGCGCCACGGTGAATGGCTTCTACCACAGAGCCGTTGCAATTGGCGCACACTGCCAGAGAGGAGTCGTGATGCGCGCCCAACGGATCAGTCCATCGCGCACCGCCGAAGTCCCCTCATCCGCGAGAGTGCTCTTGCGGTCCCCGCCGGTGATATTCTGGCGTTCACGGTCTGGCGAACCCTGATATGCGAGGATCCTTCACCTCCCGCCCGTGTGCGCTCCAGCAGATCCTAGCGGTCGAGGCGTGCTCGGATGAGGCATTCCCGCGCCATTCCCATGAGGAGTTCGGCATCGGACGGATCCTCGGCGGTGCCCAGAAATCCTGGAGCCGTCGGGGCATGGTGGAGGCAGCGCCGGGGAGCCTCATCACCTGCAACCCGGGCGAGGTGCACGATGGCCTGCCGATCGGCGGCGCCCGCCAATGGAAGATGCTCTATCTGAAGCCCTACCGCGTCGCTGCAGCGGTTTCGGACATCCGCGACGGGGGCTGCGGGGACTTCGAGTTCACGGAGCCGGTCATGGCGAGCGCTCTGCTCGCGCAGGCATTCGAGGGCGCATACGGGGCTCTGACCCACCCGGCGTCCGCGCCCGCGCGGGCAGAGGAGTGCCTGATCGGACTCTTGGCGCGGCTCCTTCGGCCGCGGACGGCGCGGATCAGCGCTCCGCCAACGGTGGCCCGGGCGAAGGCGCGTATCGATGAGGACGATCCCTTCGGTCACTCTCGCCGAGCTGGCGCGTGAGGCGGGCGTGAGCCGCTATCAGCTGCTGCGCGGTTTCGCCCGTTCGTACGGACTGACGCCTCACGCCTACATGGTGCAGCGGCGCCTCGCGGGCTTGTGGGGGGACGCCAGGCGCCGCCCGGTATCGGTATGATCGACCCGTCTCCTCCTCACGAGCCGGTTTCCGGAGCGCCACCTTGCGGACCCAATGGAAGACCCTGATCGCCTTCGGGATCATCTACTTCGTCTGGGGATCGACATACTTCGCCATTCGTGTGGGCGTGGCGCAAATGCCTCCCCTGCTGATGGCGGCCATCCGGTTCACGGTGGCAGGGCTCGCGCTGACCGCGTGGGGGCTGGCGCGCGGCGAGCGGCTGCCCAGCGGAAGGCAGTGGGCCGCGACCGCCCTGCTGGGGTTCCTCTTCTTCCTGGTGGATTACGGATTCCTCTTCTGGGCGGAGCAGCGCGTTCCCTCCGGCATGGCGGCGGTGATTCTCGCGACGATTCCCGCTTTCACCGCGATTTCGGAGATTCTCTGGCTGCGTACGCAGCGCCTGACGATGCGCCTGGGCACGGCGCTGCTGATAGGTCTTGCGGGCGTGGTGGTGCTCGTGGACCCCTCGCTCGGCGTCGGCGGCCGGCCGGTGTATCTCCTCGGAGCCGCCGGTCTCATCGTCGGCGCGCTGAGCTGGTCCACCGGATCGGTACTGACGCGCCTGCTGCCCTTGCCGGACTCCAAGGTGATGAGCGCCGGTACGCAAATGCTGGCGGGCGGGCTGCTCCTCGGCGTTGCCGCCGGCGTGCTCGGCGAGGGGCATCACTTCCGTGCGCAGGCGGTCTCCACCGGAGCGTGGCTCGCGCTGCTTTACCTGATCGTGGCCGGCTCCATCGTCGCATTCACCGCCTATACCTGGCTGATCCACCACGAATCGCCCACCAAGGTGGGCACCTATGCCTACGTCAATCCGGTGGTTGCCGTGGTGGTCGGGTATCTCCTCGGAGGCGAGGCGTTGAATCTGCGCACCGTGCTCGGCACCGTGCTCATCATCGTGAGCGTGCTCATCATCACGACCGCCAGGACGATCAGGACAAAGTCTCGTGCCGATGCGGGGTCGGATCTTACGGCCGAGCAGCCGTGAGCGCCTGCGGCGCCGGGCGGGGAGGGCGCGCGCGGCGTATCGGGAGGCGGGCGCCGCAGAATCGCGACGGAAGCGGTGTGGCATCGCACATTCGTGGCTCCGCCCTGCGCGCCCTGGCATGCTTCCGATAAGATCCCGAGCCGGCACGCATGAGCGCACCACCGAGGCGAACGAATGTCCATGAAAATCCTATTGACCGGCGCGGCCGGGTTCATCGGCTACCACACCGCGCAGAAGCTGCTCGCCCGGGGTCTTGAGGTAGTCGGTCTCGACAATCTGAACGATTACTACGACGTCGCCCTGAAGCAGGCGCGGCTCGATCGGCTCACCGGCCGCGAGGGATTCCGATTCGTGCGGCTCGACCTCGCAGACGAGGCCGGCATGGCGGAGCTGTTCGCGCGGGAGAAGTTCCAGCGGGTCATCCACCTTGCCGCGCAGGCCGGAGTGCGTCACTCGCTCAAGGATCCCTTCAGCTATGTCCGCAGCAACGTCACGGGGACTCTCACCGTGCTCGAGGGCTGCCGGCACAACGGCGTGGAGCACCTCGTTTATGCCTCGACGAGCTCCGTCTACGGTGCCAATACCGACATGCCGTTTTCCCCGCACCGGGTCGCCGACCATCCGCTCTCCATCTACGCGGCCACCAAGCGCGCCGACGAGCTGATGGCGCACAGCTATTCCTCGCTGTTCGCTCTGCCCACCACGGGGCTGCGCTTCTTCACCGTCTACGGGCCCTGGGGGCGGCCGGACATGGCGCTGTTTCTGTTCACGCGCAACATCCTCGAAGGCAAGCCCATCGACGTGTTCAACAACGGGCGGCACAAGCGTGATTTCACCTACGTCGAGGACATCGCCGAGGGTGTGGTGAGGGTGTGTGAGCGCGTGGCGCAGGCAGATCCCGCCTGGAGCGGGGATGCTCCGGATCCCGCCCGCAGCCGCGCGCCGTTTCGTCTGTACAACATCGGCAATCGCCGGCCCGTCGAGCTGATGCGCTACATCGAGGTCATCGAAGAGTGTCTGGGGCGCAAGGCCGAAAAGCGCTTTCTGCCGCTGCAGCTCGGGGACGTGCCCGAGACCTGCGCTGACGTCGAAGACCTGGTGCACGACGTCGAGTACAAGCCCAGCACTGAAGTCGAGGTGGGCGTGCGCCGCTTCGTCGAGTGGTTCTGCGAGTATTACGGTTATCGCCGCTGAGCGTGGATCGCGAGGGACCCATCGGCAGACCTTGACGGCCCCCGGGTAATTTATCAGACTAATCGGATATATCGATGCCGCGAGGTGGGGGCGGGTGAGTGTGCAGGTTCGCCGAGTATGCGAGGTGGGCGCCGAGCTCGGCGAAGGGCCGGTGTGGGTCGGGCGGGAGTCCGCGCTCTGGTTCGTCGACATCAAGGGCTGCCGATTGCACCGCTGGCGTCCTCATACCGGGGAGCGTCATAGCTGGACCGTCGATGCGCCGCCCGGGTTCCTGGTCCCGGAGTCCGCTGGAGGCTTCATCGTCGGCATGAAATCCGGCCTGCATCGCTTCGATCCCGATACCGGTGCGCTCTCCCTGCTGGCGCGCGTCGAGCCGCATCTGCCGGATAACCGCTTGAACGACGGATGCGTCAGCCCGGAGGGGACGCTGTGGTTTGGATCCATGCACGACCCCGAGCGCGAACCCACAGGAGCGCTGTACCGTCTCGATGAGCAAGGCCGCTGTACGAGACTCGACGAGGACTACATCGTCACCAACGGCCCGGCGTTCAGTCCCGATGGGCGGGTTTTCTACCACTGCGACAGCGCCCGGCGGATGATCTATGCCTTCGACCGGCCCGACGCCCGCACACTGACGCGCAAGCGCGTCTTCGCGCAGATCGAAGAGGGAGCAGGGTTCCCCGACGGCACTGCCGTCGATGCGCAAGGGTGCCTCTGGGTCGCACTCTGGGGGGGGTGGTGCGTCCGCCGCTATTCACCGGCCGGGGAGCTGCTGGCTACGGTGCGAGTGCCGTGCGCCCATGTGACCAAGATCGCCTTCGGGGATCGCGATCTGCGCACCGCCTATGTCACGACCGCACGCCAGGGGTTGACGGCCGCGGAGCGTGCCGGCCAGCCGCTCGCGGGAGATCTCTTCAGTTTCACCGCGCCGGTGCCGGGGGTGCCTCCGATGGAGGCCAGCGTGGCGAGCGTTTGAGCAGCGGAGTCCCCATGGCGATTTATCCTGATTTGAATGGCCAGGTCATTTTGGTCACCGGCGGGGGCGGCGGGATAGGCGAAGCCATCGTGCGTCAGTTCGCGGCGCAGCGCGCCAACGTCGCCTTCCTCGACATCGCAGTCGAGCCTTCGCGCGCGCTGGTCCGGGATCTCGAGGCCGCGGGAACGCCGGTTCACTTCGAGGCGTGCGATCTCACCGACATAGCGGCGTTGCGGCGCGCCATAGGCGTCATTCGCGCCCGCCTCGGACCCATCCAGGTGCTGGTCAACAACGCTGCCAACGACGAGCGTCACGCCACTGAAGAGGTAACCGAAGCCATCTGGGATGAGCGGATCGCAGTCAACCTCAAACATCAGTTCTTCTGCGCCCAGGCGGTGTTGCCCGACATGAAGGCCGCCGGCCGCGGCGCCATCATCAACCTGGGGTCCATTTCCTGGATGACGGGGGTGGGCGGCATGGCCGGATACACCGCATCGAAGTCGGGCGTCCTTGGCCTGACGCGCTCGCTGGCGCGCGACTTTGGGGTCCACGGCGTGCGCGTCAACGCCGTCGCCCCGGGCTGGATCATGACTCAGCGTCAGCTCGAGAAATGGTTCACCCCCGAGGCCGAGCGCCAGGCCATGGCGGCCCAGTGCCTCAAACGAAGGCTCCAGCCGGACGAGGTGGCGAAGTTCGTCGTCTTCCTCGCCTCCGAGGAAGCGAGCGCCTGCACCGGACAGCACTACGTGGTGGATGGCGGATGGGCTTAGGGTCTCGGTGGTCGAGGTGAGCTCTGCGGCGCGAGTCCTCTGTGATTGGGGCAGCAGCCGCTTGCGCGCCTTCCTCGAGATCGGGGGCGAGATCGCCGCCAGGGGCGACGGGCCTGGCATCAACCTGCTCGGCGCCGAGTCGCCGGCGCGGGCGCTCGCGGGAATGTTGGCCGCATGGCCGGACGCACATCGTCCGCGGGTGTTCCTGTGCGGTATGGCAGGCTCGCGCAATGGCCTGGCGGAAGTGCCCTATGTGCGGGCCCCCGCGACCGCGCAGATGTGGCAGGAAGGCGCCCTGCCCGTGCGTGTCGAGGGGTTCGAGGCTTGCATCGCACCCGGGATCCTGGCACAGAACTTCCACGAGGTCGCCGACGTGATGCGCGGAGAGGAGACCCAGATCTTCGGCGCCCTCTCGCTCGAGCAGCAGCTCGCCACGGATACCCGCCTGATGGTGCTGCCCGGCACACACAGCAAATGGGTCGAGGTGTGCAATGGCGCCATCACGCGCGTGCAGACGTATTTCACCGGAGAGCTGTTCGATCTTCTCAGTCGCCATTCATCGCTCTTGCGCGTCGCAACGGATCCCGGGATGGACGAGGAGGGATTCGAGGCGGGTGTGCGGGCCGCCGCCCGCGCAGATCTCGCCGCGAGTCTGTTCGAAACGCGCACGGCGCAGCTCATCGAAGGGCGCACGGCGGGTTGGGCCAGGGCGTTCCTCTCGGGTTTGCTGATCGGAGCGGAGCTCGACAGCATGCTCGGGATGCGGGCGCTCGGCGCCGAGCGGCTCACGCTGATCGGAGAGCCTCGCCTCACGGCTCGCTATCGGTGCGCGCTCGCGCTCAATCACATCGACGCCGAGGCGCTCGACGGCGAGCGCTGCGTGCTTGCGGGGCTGCGCGCGCTCGCCGATGCGCAGGAGGAGGGCTGACATGACGATCGATCAGATCCTGCACGGCGGCGCCATGCCGGTGATCGCGATCCTGCGGGGTCTGCGTCCGGCTGAGGCCCTGAGTGTCGGGGAGGCGCTGCTCGAGGGAGGCGTGCGCATCCTCGAGGTGCCGCTGAACTCCCCCGACCCTCTGGAGAGCATCGAGCGCCTCGCGGGCGCTCTCGGCCCGCAGGTCCTGGTCGGCGCGGGCACCGTGCTATCGGCGGCGGATGTCGAGAGCGTTGCGGGCGCCGGCGGGCGGCTCATCGTCTCTCCTCACTCTGACCCCGCGGTCATCAGGCGCGCCGTCGCGCTCGGACTCGAGTGCCTGCCGGGGTTCATGACCCCGACCGACGCCTTCTCGGCCATCGCCGCGGGCGCCGCGGAGTTGAAACTGTTTCCAGCGAGCACCCTGGGCCCGGGTCATCTGAAGGCGCTGCGCGAGGTGCTGCCGCGCCGGATCCGCATCTGGGCGGTCGGGGGAACGGGCGCACACGATCTTTCCGCCTGGCTTACCGCCGGGGCCGGTGGGATCGGAGTGGGCGGCTCGCTCTACAAGGCGGGCGATACGCCGCAACAGGTGCTCGCTCGCGCACTCGAGCTGCGCGCGGCCTGGAGCGGCTCGAATCCAAAACAAGGCTGAACGAGGGGTCGAATGCATCCGAGGGCGATTGATTGGGTCATCATGTCGGTGTACTTCGCGTTCGTGCTCGGCATCGGCGCGGCGCTGAAGCGCGCGATGCGCACCAGCACCGACTTCTTCCTCTCGGGCCGATCCATTCCCGCATGGATCACGGGGCTCGCCTTCATCTCGGCGAACCTCGGCGCGCAGGAGGTGATCGGCATGGCCGCCTCCGGGGCGAAGTACGGCATGGCGACCAGCCAGTTCTACTGGGTGGGGGCGATCCCGGCGATGGTGTTCCTCGGGGTCTTCATGATGCCGTTCTACTACGGCTCGCGCGCCCGCTCGGTGCCGGAGTACCTGAAGCTGCGCTTCGATGAGAAGACCCGCACGCTGAATGCCATCACCTTCGCCGTGATGACGGTGTTCTCCTCGGGGATCTCGATGTATGCGATGGCGCTGCTGCTGAAGCTCCTCCTCGGATGGGGGTTCGGCACCAGCGTGATGCTTTCCGCGGTGATCGTGCTCGTGTACATCCTCCTCGGCGGGCTGACCTCGGCGATCTACAACGAGGTGCTGCAGTTCTTCCTCATCGTCTTCGGCTTCGCACCGCTCGTGCTGCTCGGTCTGAAGGACATCGGCGGCTGGCACGGGCTCACCGAGGGCTTGAAAACGATGGCGGTCTCGCGCGGCTTCGCGCCGCACGCCTGGCTCAGCACCTGGAGCGTCATGGGAAGCCCGAAGGACAATCCCATGGGAGTCGAGTGGTTCGGCATGGCGATGGGGCTCGGGTTCGTGCTGTCCTTCGGCTACTGGTGCACGGACTTCCTGGTGGTGCAGCGGGCGCTGGCCGCCGAGTCGATGCAAGCGGCGCGCCGCACGCCACTCATCGCGGCGATCCCGAAGATGCTGTTCCCGTTTCTCGTGATCCTGCCCGGCATGATCGCGATCGCCTCCACGGTGCATGGTGGCGCGAGCGGCTTCGCGCTGCCGCACAAAGCCGACGGCTCGCTCAATTACGACATGGTGATCCCGCTGATGCTCGGCCACTACTTCCCGAACGGCATGCTGGGTCTTGGACTCACCGCGCTGATGGCGAGCTTCATGACGGGAATGGCGGGCAATGTCACCGCCTTCAACACCGTGTGGACCTATGACATCTACCAGACGCACATCCGCCCGCGCGCGGGCGATCATCACTATCTCAACGTCGGGCGCATCGCGACCGTCGCCGGGATCGGCCTCTCGGTGGCCGCGGCCTACGTCGCCAACAGGTTCAACAACATCATGGACCTGCTGCAGCTGCTGTTCGCGTTCGTGAATGCGCCGCTGTTTGCGACGTTCCTGCTCGGTATGTTCTGGAAACGCTCGACCGGACACGGCGCCTTCATCGGCCTCTTGGCCGGCACGGCTGCCGCTGCCGCTCACCATGGACTCACTATCCCGGGGACGGCCCTGCCTGGAATCAAGGGCGGCTGGATCGCGGTGCTGCATCACTACCCGAGCCAGATGGCGCAGAACTTCTGGACGGCGATCTGGGCGTTTGCCGCCTGCTTCGCGGTCACCGTCCTCGTGAGCCTCGCGACGCGGCCGCGGGAGGAGCGCGAGCTCGTGGGTCTCGTCTACTCGCTCACCGAGCGGCCGCGCTCGGCGAGCCGTGCCTGGTTCGCGCGTCCGGCGGTGCTCGGAGCGGGCGTGCTCCTGGGCGCGCTCATCCTCAATCTGATGTTCTGGTGAGATGATGGGACTTGATATCCGTATCCCCGTGGGCAGCATGTTCGCGCTCCTCGGCGCGTTGCTTGCCGGTTATGGGCTGTTCGACGGGACCGCGCTTTCACAGCGCTCGCTCGGCATCAATATCGATCTGTGGTGGGGGGCGATCATGTTCGCCTTCGGCGCACTGATGTTGTCGCTCGCCTGGCGTGCGCGCGGCAGGACGCCGGCAAGAGGCGACTGAGTCCTTGCCCGGGCAGGGGATTGCAGGCGGACCGCCGGGCGCGCGCCTGCGCTCGAGAGGGCGCGGGCGTTGCCGGGAGCTTTGCCATGTTACCGTCGAAGGTGAAGCCAAGGGTGACGCCAGGATGATCGTGAACGCGCATCGTCTCAAATAAAGGAGGAAAATCCCGGGCGGCAGCTGCAATAGGCGATGACCAACATCGATTCAGGGGAGTATGCCATATGAGCATCCGAGCCCGGCCGATCCTGTCCCCGGTCCTGTCCGCCGCCGCGATTCTGACGTTGTTGCCCGCGACCGCGCGCGCCGATGTGACCATCGGGCAGAGAATGTCGATGAGCTTCGCGGGTCTCGACATCGACATCAACTCGATAGAGCGAACGAGCGCAGACAAGCAGCGCTACGACACGAGCGCGCAGTGTCACGGCTTCCTGTCGTTCTTCTGTCACGACATCGAGGGCGGCCGGATCATCCGCCTCGACAGGCGGCTCGAATGGCGGCTCGACCCGAAGAAGAAGCTCTACAGCGTGCACCCGTTCCCGACACCCGGGCAGCGTGCCGCGGCGCAGAAGGAGTTCCAAGCCGCGTTGAAGGCCATGAAGAACTGTCCGATGCCACAGTCGGCGGGCGCCTCGCCGCAAGCTCCCGATACCTCGCATTGCCAGCTGAGCTCACCCGTGCTCAAGGTGACTGCAACCGGTGAGCACGCCACCATCATCGGGCACGATGCCCGCAAGACGGACGTGGTGCTGTCGCAAACCTGCACGGACCGGCAGACGGGGGACGTGTGCGAGATCAACTACGGATTCGAGGTCTGGCTCACCTCAGATGCGATTGCGGGGACCGACGAGCGCAGCGCGTTCACACGGAAATATCTGGCGGCCGAGGGGCTCGATCCAAACAGTCCGCAGCTGCAGCACACCGTCGAGCGGTTCATGGCGCCCTATGCGGGCGAGCTCAAGCAGTTGCAAGGCAAGGCAGCAGACCTGAAGGGCTATCCGCTGCGAACGACCTTCTACATGGCTTTCGGGGGTCCTCACTGCGCCCGGGCGAAGCAGGCCGCGCAGCAGCAGCAGGCGAGCAGCGGCCATCCGTTCAGCATGCACAGCATCGTGTCGCATGCACTGGCCGGTGGCTTTGCGGGGCTCTTCCATCGCGGGGCGGCCGCAATACCCACCGGTTCGGCCGGCGGGGCTGCGGCAGCCGGAGCGGCGAACGAGGCGGCGCAGCCCGCCGCTGCCGCGGCGGCGAACTCCGTGACGGCGCAGTCCTCCCCGGCAAGCCCGGCGGCAGCACCGGCGCCGGGAGCGCTGCTTCGCGTCATATCTCTCACTACCGAGACGACATCGATCGATACGTCGAGCATCCCCCCGGATGAGTTCCAAATCCCGGCCGACTGGAAGATCGAGCCCCGGAAGCAGGCGAGAAGCGCACTCCCCAAGTGTCCGACCTCGGGGAAGTGACGCCTCCTCGGCCTGCGCGGCAACGGCTCGCGAGGCGATGGGTGGACTCTAGTGATTGTCCCGCGGTATGCCGAAGCGCTCGTCGATCCGCTGATACTCCGGCGCACCCTTGAGCACCATGCCCTCGGAGAGCTGATCGACCATCCCGCGCTGGATTTCCTGCCAAGGCGTCTGCGAGGGTGGATAGCGGTAACCTCCCGAAGCCTCGAGCGCCGCGCGCCGCTCGGCGAGCTCGCGCTCCCCGACCAGCATGTTGACCTTGCGCTTGCGCAGGTCGACGCGCAGCCGGTCGCCGGTCTTCAGTAGCGCCAGTCCACCTCCGGCGGCCGCCTCGGGCGAGGCGTTGAGGATCGACGGCGAGCCGGAAGTGCCGGATTGGCGGCCGTCGCCGATGCACGGCAGGGCATCGATGCCCTGTTTGATGAGGTAGTTGGGCGGGCGCATGTTGACCACCTCGGCCGCGCCCGGGTAACCGATGGGGCCGGTGCCGCGCATCACGAGCAAGGTATGCGCATCGATCCCGAGCGAAGGATCGTCGATGCGCGCGTGATAGTCCTCCGGGCCGTCGAACACCACGGCGCGTCCCTCGAAGGCCTCAGGGTCCGCCGGGTCGCTCAGATAGCGTTGCCTGAAGTCCTCCGAGATGACGCTCGTCTTCATGATGGCCGAGTCGAACAGGTTGCCGCTCAAGACCAGGAAGCCGGCGTTCGCCTTGAGGGGCCGGTCGATGGGGCGGATGACCTCGGTGTCGATGATCTCGCTCCCGCGGCAGTTCTCGGCGAGCGTGCGACCGTTGACGGTGAGGGTGTGCTCGCGGATCAGGCCGCGCTTGAGCAGCTCATTCACCACGGCGGGCACGCCGCCGGCGTGATGGTAGTCCTCGCCAAGGTAAGTGCCGGCGGGCTGCAGATTGACGAGCAGCGGCACCTCATAGCCATGGGTCTGCCAGTCCTCGAGCGTGAGCTCGACCCCAAGATGGCGCGCGATGGCCACCAGATGAATCGGCGCATTTGTCGATCCGCCGATGGCGGAGTTGACCACGATGGCGTTGAGGAACGCATCCCGCGTCATGATGGCCGAGGGCCTGAGATCCTCGTGGACCATTTCCACGATGCGCGTGCCGGTGTGGTAGGCCATCTGGCCTCGCTCACGATAGGGAGCGGGGATTGAGGCCGAGCCAGGCAGCTGCATGCCGAGGGCTTCGGCAAGGGAGTTCATCGTGGTCGCCGTGCCCATGGTGTTGCAGTAGCCGGTGGAGGGCGTGGAGGCGGCGACCCGCTCCATGAAGCCCGCATAGTCGATCTGCCCCGCGGCAAGCATTTGCCGGGCCTTCCACACGATGGTGCCCGAGCCCACCCGCTCGCCCCGGTACCAGCCATTCAGCATCGGTCCGACCGACAGGGCGATTGCCGGGATGTCGAGCGCCGCCGCAGCCATCAGACACGCCGGAGTCGTCTTGTCGCAGCCGATGGTGAGCACGACACCGTCGATGGGATAGCCGTGCAGAATTTCGACCAGTCCGAGATAGGCGAGGTTACGGTCGAGCGTCGCCGTTGGTCGCCGGCCGGTCTCCTGGATGGGATGCACGGGAAACTCGATCGGGACCCCTCCCGCAGCCCGGATCCCCGCTGCCACGCGCTCGGCGAGCACCAGGTGATGGCGGTTGCAGGGGGAGAGGTCAGACCCGGTCTGGGCGATGCCGATGATGGGCTTGCCGGACTGCAGCTCCTCCAGCGTGAGGCCATAGTTCAGATAGCGCTCCAGGTAAAGCGCCGTCATGCCCGGATCCGCGGGATTGTCGAACCAGGCACGCGAGCGCAGTGTCCGTGTGGGGCGAGATTTTCCGTCGATGGGACTCATGGACTTGGTCGTGGCTGAAACAGGGGGTGGGGCATAATAATATGATTAATTGTGCGCCGGCAAACGCGATTTCCGACGGTCGCGGGCGAGAGGGACCGGGCGGGACGATGTCACCGCGCCGCGGGCCGTCCGCCCGATGAGCAGGCCGCCGCGGCCTCTCATGAGGTGGTGTTTTGCGGAAAGTCAGCTTCGTCCGATCAGATATACTCATCGCGGCATCGACCCCGACGATCGACAGAAAGACACACCGTGGCCAACCCCAGCATTCCGCGCGATCGCAGCCTCACCTACGGCCTGGTGGAATCGTTGGGTCAACTGATCGTCACCGGCGAGTTCGACGCCAAGTCCTTCCCGACCGAGGCGCAGCTGTCGAGCCAGCACGGAACCAGCCGATCGGTGACGCGCGAGGCGGTGAAGATGCTGACGGCGAAGGGGCTGCTGCAGGCGAGGCCGCGCCAGGGCACGAGCGTCACGCCCGAGGAGCACTGGAATCTGCTCGACCCGGATGTGCTGCGCTGGCTGCTCGAGCGCAAGTTTTCCCTGAAATTGCTCGCGGAATTCACCGAAATGCGTCTCGCCATCGAGCCGGCCGCAGCCGCTCTCGCAGCGAGCCGCGCCGATGCCCGCGGGTTTGCGAACATGCGCGCGGGGTTTCAGCGCATGAGGGCCGCCGCGAGGGGCGAGGATGAGCCGGTGGCCGCGGACATCGCCTTCCACACGGCCGTGCTCGCGGCCACCGACAACCGGTTCTTCGCCCAACTCGATCCGCTGATCAACACCGCGCTCAGGATCTCGATCCGCTTCACCAACCGCATCAAGGGCAGGGCGGCGGATATCGCCCAGCACGAGGAGGTGCTCAACGCCATCCTGGCTGGGGAGGCCACGCGGGCCGCGGGCGCCATGCGCTCGCTCATCACCGAGGTGCTCGATCTCATCTCCGCCGCCTCCGCCGCGGCGAGCGGTTCCGCGCGCAGGGGCGCGCGCAAGATCTCCTGAATCCTCCGCCTTCCCCGGCCCGGAAACAGCCTGGGCTTGCCTGAATATGTCCGATTGATATGATTAATATGGATTGTACCGGGCCTTCGCTCAGCCTCCACAAGCAGCTCGGCCCGGATGCCAGTGCAGCACGTCGGGCGCGCAGGTCGGAGCGCGAAAGGCGTGCGCGGCATGCTCGTACGCGTAGGCATATCCGAGCAGACGCGCTTCCGACCATTTCGGCCCGATGAACGACAGCCCGACCGGAAGACCCTGGACCTCGCCCATGGGCACGGTGATGTAGGGGTAGCCGGCGATCGCCGGCAGGCTGCTGTCGCCGGCTGCGAGCCCGGCGTCGCCATTCACGAGGTCGATCACGGCGGCGGGATTCTGTGCCGGGGAGATCAGGGCTGCGACCTTGTGCTCGCTCAACAGTCGATCGATGCCCTCAGGGCCCGCGAGCCGCAGGTTGCGCGCGCGCGCCGCGAGATAGGCGGGGTCCGTCAGACCCTTGGTGCGCTCGGCCCGCAGAAACAAGCTCTGTCCGAACCAGGTCATCTCCTGCGGGTGGGTGTCGTCGAACGTGATGAGCTGCGCGAGCGTGCGCGTACGCACCGCGGGCGGTGAGCCCGCCAGATAGGCATTGAGGTCGGCCTTGAGCTCCGTCAGCAGCACGAGATTCTCGTGCTTCTCGATCGGCGCCATGTGGTGGTCGTCGACCTCGACGAGGATCGCGCCCTGCGCCTTGAGCCGTGACAGGGCCCGATTGAACACGGCGAGGGTCTTCGGGGTGAAGTTCTTCAGCAGAAAGCGCGCGACACCGAGGCGCACGCCCGCGAGTGCGTGCGGATCGAGCGCTGCGAGATAGTTGGCCCGGTGGGCATCGGCGCCCGCCGTGGCCGGGTCCGCAGGATCACTGCCCGCCATCGCGCCGAGCAACAGCGCCGCGTCACGCACCGTGCGGGCGATGGGGCCCGCCGTGTCCTGGGTATGGCTGATCGGGACGATGCCGGTGCGCGAGACCAGTCCGACCGTCGGCTTCAGGCCCACCACGCCGTTCATCGAGGACGGACAGCTGATCGAGCCGTCGGTCTCGGTGCCGATGGCCGCCGCAGCGAGCCCGGCCGCGACCGCTGCCGCGGAGCCTGAGCTCGATCCGCAGGCGGTGCGATCGAGCATGTAGGGGTTGCGCGTGAGTCCACCCACCGCGCTCCAGCCGCTGGTGGAGTGCTCCGAGCGGATGTTCGCCCATTCCGACAGGTTGGTACGCCCCAGGATGACCACTCCTGCGCGCCGCAGGTTGCGCACCACCGTGGAGTCGGTCGGCCGCACGTTCTTCAAGAGCGCGAGCGAGCCTGCGGTGGTGGGCAGGCCCGCGATGCCGATGTTGTCCTTGACCAGGATGGGGAGCCCGTCGAGCGGGCCCAGGGCGTGTCCCGCGGCGCGACGCGCATCCGAGGCGCGCGCCTCGGCCATTGCTCTCGGGTTCAGGGCGATGACGGCATGAAGCGCGGCGTTCAGCCGCGCGATCCGCGCCTCGTAGCCCTCGACGAGCTGTTGCGAGGTCACGCGGTGCGCGGCGAGATCGCCCGACAGGGCGGATGCGGATTCGGTGGCGAGATCTCGGCCGCAGGCGATCGCCGAGATCATCAGGCACAGAACGCCCGCGCCGAGGGTGGTCCGGATGCTCATGGAGAGACTCCGTGGATGGTCACAAGTCACGAAGGAAAGCATACAGCCGCTCATCGTCGGCGTACGCCACGTTGAATCGCCAATGGCCGCTCGGCTGACCGTCCGGATGGAAGATCTCCCCGGGGGCGAGCAGAATGCCAAGCGCCTTGGCGCGCTGCAGCAGCGTCGCCGGATCGCCGCCGAGCTTTGCCCACAGGAACATCCCGCCGCCGTGCGGCGTCACTTCGATGCCCGCCTCGCGGAATCTTCGGGTGAGTCGCGCGCGTGCCTCCGCGATCCGGCGGCGCAGCCGCTCGAGATGCGTGCGGTGCCGGCCGGCAGTCAAAATGGCGAGCACGATGTGCTCCATCAGCTCCGAGGAAGACAGCGAGGTCAGGTTCTTCAGCGCCGCGAGCTGTCTCGAGCGCTCGGGGCGGGCGACCAGGTAGCCCACGCGCAGGCCCGGGGCGATGGTCTTGGAGAAGCTGCCGATGTAGATGACCCGCTCCAGACGATCGAGGGAGGCGAGCGAGGTGACCGGATCGGGCGAGAGCTCGGCGAAGATCTCATCCTCGCAGAGGGTGAGTCCGTGCTTTTCCGCCACGCGCAGCACCGCATGCGCGGTTTGCGCGGAGGTGCTCGTCCCGGTGGGGTTCTGATAGGTCGTATTGGTGAAGAAGAGCTTTGCGCGGGTTTTCGCGGCGATGGCATCCAACGCATCGGCGTCCGGGCCACTGGCCGTTCGCGGCACGCCCACGGGAGACACGCCGCGAGCGCGCAGCATCGACAGGATGTAGGGATAGCCCGGATCGTCGACGAGCACCACTTCCCCCGGACGGGTGAGCGCCCCGATGGTGAGCTCGAGCGCCTGACTTGCACCGTGGGTGAGAACGATCTGCTCCTCGGAGCATTCCATGCCGCGCAGGGTGAGCTGACGGGCGAGGTGATGCCGCAGGGCGCGCAGGCCGTATGCGCTTCCGTACCGGCTGGCGTAAGCGGCAGGCCGGCGCGCGACCTGAGTGAGCGCCGCGCGCACGCCCTCGCCGAACAGCCACTCCGGAGGCAGCCATCCGCAACCCGCATCGACCCGCAGCACGCGGCTGTCGTAATCCCGGCGAAGCTCCCAGATCGAGTCGACAACCGGCTCGGACGCCGCGAGGCCGCGTGCGCCGAAGACATCCGCATCTCGTGCCACGTAGTAACCCGAGCCGCGACGCGCCTCGATGAGGCCCTCGGCTACCAGCAGCTCGTACACGCGTGCGGCTGTGAAGGCGCTGACGCTCTTTGAGCGTGCCAGGGTGCGCACCGACGGCAGGCGATCGCCCGGACTTAACTGGCCGGCGACGATGCGCCCACGCAGATCCGCGGCGAGGGCCTCGACCCGGCTCGGGATGTCGGCAGGCTTGGCGCTCATCTCTGTATAGTCGATCGAGCCAGTACAGTGAGGTGACCTATCTGCATGAGTGTAGCTCGGTGGCCGGCTTCGCGGAGCCCATATTCGGCCCATGAACACGAGCGCTCCCAATCTTTCCGCTTTCTGGATGCCCTTCACGGCCAACCGCTATTTCAAGCGCCACCCGACACTGGTGCGCGGCGCCGAAGGGGCCTACTTCACGTTGGCCGACGGCCGGAAGGTCTTCGACTGTCTCTCGGGGCTGTGGTGCACCCCGCTCGGGCACGGGCGGCGGGAGATCGTCGCGGCGGTGCGCGAACAGGTCGGTGAGCTCGACTTCGCCCCGACTTTCCAGGTGGGTCACCCCAAGGTATTCGAGCTGGCCGCGCGGATCGCGAGCTGGGCACCGGAGGGACTCGACCGGGTGTTCTTCACGAATTCCGGCTCCGAAGCGGTGGACAGCGCCCTGAAGATTGCGCTGGCCTACCACCAGGCGCGCGGCGAGGCGGGCCGGGTGCGCATCATCGGACGAGAGCGTGCATATCATGGCGTCGGGATCGGCGGAATCTCGGCCGGAGGCATTGCGGCCAATCGCCGCGCATTCGGCGCACTCAGCGCCCCATTCGTCGATCATCTGCCTCACACCTATGATCCGGGACAGATGCGCTTCAGCCGGGGTCAACCCACCTGGGGCGCTCACCTGGCTGATACACTCGAGAGGTTGGTGGCGCTGCACGATGCCTCGACCATCGCCGCAGTGATCGTTGAGCCGATGCAGGGTTCCACGGGGGTCATCGTTCCGCCCGTGGGGTATCTCGAGCGTTTGCGCGAGATCTGCACACGGCACGGGATCCTGTTGATTTTCGACGAGGTGATAACCGGTTTCGGCCGCTTGGGCGCGAACTTCGCCGCGCAGAGGCTCGGGGTCACACCGGACATCATCGTATTCGCCAAAGCCGTCACCAACGGAGTGATCCCCATGGGAGGCACCGTGGTGCGCCGGAGCATCTATGATGCGATGATGCGAGGGCCGGAGCAGACCATCGAGCTCTTCCACGGCTACACGTATTCCGGTCATCCAGTGGCCTGCGCCGCGGGACTCGCAACGCTCGATGCCCTCGAGAAGGACGACCTCGTTGCACGTTCCGCGAAGTTGTCGAAAGTACTCGAGGACGGAGTGCACTCGTTGCAAGGCGAGCCACACGTCATCGACATCCGTAACATCGGTCTTGCTGCCGCGGTGGAGCTCGGTGCGCGCGAGGGGCAGCCTGGCGCAAGAGCGCGGGAAGCGTTCGAGCGGGGTGTCGAGGCGGGGCTGCTGCTGCGCTTCACGGCCGACACGCTCGCGGTCGCGCCGCCGTTCATCTCCAGCGAAGAAGAGATTCGCAACATGATCGAGACGCTGCGCGCAGTGCTACGCAGCATCGCGTGACGGGCGACACCATGACGATCGATCCCTCCGTGGCGCTCGCCTGCCGCCTGCTCGGCGCGCTGATCTTCGCCACGGCGGCTGCGGGCAAGCTCAGGCACCGCCACGAACTCGCGGGCGTGGTGGCCAATTACCGGTTGCTGCCCGAGCCGTTGGCCGCCACGGCGGGGTGGTTGATCTTGGGCCTGGAGATCCTGACCGCAGTGTCGCTCGCGAGCGGCCTGCGGCTCGAGGCGGGCACGGCGCTCGCGATCGCACTCCTTTGCGCCTTTGCCCTTGCGATGGCGATCAACCTCGCACGCGGGCGGCGCGAGATCGACTGTGGGTGCTTTCAGTCGGGACTGCGGCAGCGGTTGAGCGTCGGACTCGTGTTGCGCAACCTCCTGGTCTCGGCCGCGCTGGTGCCGCTCTTTGGTGTCACGAGCCCGCCCGTGGGGCCGCTGCAGTGGATCGACGGCGTGGGAGCGGGACTTGCCGCGTACGCGCTCTACCGGGCCTTCGACCAGCTGCTGTCCCTGCGCCACTCCTCGGCAGAGCTTCAAAAAAGGTTCGCGTGATGTTGCTCATCTCCCAGGTGATGTTGTGGATCGCTGTCATCGCACTCTCGGTGGCGGTCTTGGCCCTGGCCCGGCAGGTGGGGGTGCTGCACGAGCGCATCGCTCCAGTCGGGGCGCTCGCCCTGGGGCGTGGACCGCAGACCGGGGAGTCAGCGCCCCGGCTCACGGTGCGCACCCTGGCAGACGGTGCGGTCGAGATCGGTGGGCCAAGACCGGGCGGTGCGCTGCGGCTGCTCTTTTTCGTCTCGCCAACCTGCCCGATCTGCAAGTCCCTCCTGCCCGTCGTCAAAGCATTCGCCGAGAGCGAGAAGCTCGATCTGCTGCTGGTGGGGGACGGCGACCTCGACCAACAGCGACAGATGGCGCGCCGCTTCGACCTCGCGCCCGAGCGCTTTGCCGATGCGCCCGAAGCCGGCCGCGCGTTCCAGGTCGCCAAGCTTCCCTACGCGGTGCTGGTGAACGAGCTCGGTGTCATCGCGGCACAGGGTCTGGTCAACAGCCGCGAGCACCTCGAGAGCCTGGTGAGCGCGCACGAGCTGGGATTGCGCTCGGTGCAGGAATACCTCGCCCGGCGCGCCGCGCCCTCTACCTGACCCACCCGCCCCCGAAAGTCCTGCGGGATCGGCGCCGGCGGCGCGCGCCTGCGTTAGGGGCGCGCGGTGCAATGATTCGTTGCTCGTCCCATCCTGGGAGTCGCCCCTTCGGGGCCGGTGCTGCGCACCGTCATGACTCGCTCCCGGCGATTCATTGACGCTACCTCGAAGCTGTCCTATGCTTCGGACACAGTTCGATTAACTAATATCGATAATCAATACATGAGCGGGGTGGGTCCTTGACGTCGCAGCCGGTCGGTTCGCTCTGGGCTGCATCCTGCACGCCGATGGCGGCTCTGCCGCGCCTATCGAGCGAGACGCGCGCCGAAGTGGTGGTGGTCGGCGCCGGCTATACGGGCCTTTCGGCCGCCCTGCATGCGGCCTCGGGGGGCCGCGACGTCGTGGTGCTGGAGGCCGCGGAGATCGGCGCCGGTGGCTCGGGGCTCAATGGCGGCCAGGTGATCGCCGGCCTGAAGCACGATCCCGACACGCTCGAATCCTTGTACGGCGAGCGCGTGGGCGCACAGCTCATCGCCTGCTCGGGCACCGCGCCCGATCTGGTGTTCGATCTCATCCGCCGGTATTCGATCAAGTGCGACGCGGTGCGCGCCGGCTGGATACAACTGGCCGTCAGCGAGCGGCAAGTTGGTCCGCTCGAGCGGCGCGCCGCCCAATGGCGCAGCCGTGGTGCCGACACGGCCGTGCTGTCTGACCGCGATGCGGCGCGCCTCACGGGCACGGCGCGTTACTGCGGGGGCTGGATCGACCGACGCGGCGGAACCGTGCAGCCGCTCGCGTATCTGCGCGGCCTCGCGCGGGCCGCCCAGGAGTGCGGGGCACGTCTGTTCACCTCGAGCGCGGCGCGACGGTTCTCGCGCGCTGGCGATGAGTGGCGCCTCGAGACTGAGCAAGGTGCCGTCACCGCAAAGACCGTGATCGTCGCCACGGATGCGTACACCGATCGGACCTTCAATGCATTGCGCCGCACCGTCGTCGCGGTGCCCTCGATACAGGTTGCCACCGCGCCGCTCCCGGCAAGCCTGCGCGCACGCATCCTGCCCGAGGGACAGTCGGTTTCCGACACGCAGCGGATACTGCGTTATTTCAGGCTCGACGCCAGCGGGCGGCTGGTCCTCGGCACGCGCGGCTCGTATGGCGATGTGCCTGTTCCGGTTCATACGCGCGCCCACGAACGGGCGGTGTGCGACCTTTACCCCGAGCTCGCAGGCGTACCGCTCGAGTATCGATGGGGAGGCTTCGTGGCGATGACCCGGGACGGCATACCGCACCTGCACGAGCCCGCGCCGGGGTTGCTGGCGGGGCTCGGGTACAACGGCCGCGGGGTCGCGATGGCGACCGCCATGGGGCGCCTGTTGGCACGCCGCGCGCTCGGTGAGACCTCCGCGAGCCTCGATTTCCCAGTCACCCCCGTCCAGCCGATCCGCCTGCACGCCTTGAGCCGCGTGGGCGCCCGGGCGACCATCCAGTACCTGCAGGCACGGGATGCGCTCGAGCGCGGTTTGAGGCGAGCCCCGGCCAGGGTGGGCGCATGAGTCCCGCCAAGATCGGACTGTTCGCGCTGATCGCGATCCTCGGCGCGATATTCTTCGCGCAGTGGCTGGCCCTGGCGCGCCGCCGCGAGCTGCGCGAGCGGCCCAGCTGGTCAGACCTCGGCATCGGGTTCCTCACCAACTTCGGCGATGCGCTCGGTATCGGCTCCTACGCGACGACGACGGCGCTCTACAAGTTTCGCGGCCGGCCGGATGATGAGCTCATCCCCGGCACCCTCACGGTGGGCAGCGTCTCGGTCGGCATGGCCGAGACCGTCATTTTCGTCACCCTCATCACCGTCGATCCGAAGCTGCTGCTCGCCATGGTGGGCAGCGCCACGGCCGGTGCGTGGCTCGGCGCGGGGATCGTGAGCCGCATGCGCCGCCGCGCGATCCAACTGTTCATGGGCGCTGCCCTGCTGATCGCAGCGGTCTCGTTCGTCATGGGGAACCTCGGTGCGTTTCCCGTCGGGGGCGTGGCCCTCTCCTTGAGCGGCTGGCGGTTCGTCGCGGCCGTGGCGACCAACTTCATTCTGGGAGCGCTGTCCACCGTGGGCATCGGCTGGTACGCCCCGACCATGGTGGTGCTGGCGCTGCTCGGGTTCAATCTGCGCGCCGCCTTCCCCATCATGATGGGCTCGGGCGGGGTGATGCTGCCGGTGGCCGGAGTGCGCTTTCTGCGCAGCCGCCGCTTTGCCTGGGGGCCCGCGCTCGGGTTCGCCACCGCCGGTGTGGCCGGGGTGCTGATCGCCGCGTTCATCGTCAAGAGGCTGCCTCTGCACACGCTGCGCTGGCTTGTGGCGGCGGTGGTGCTCTACGCCTCGGTGGCGATGTTGCGCTCTGCGCGCCGCGAGCGTATGGCCGGGCGCACTCCCGCCGCCCCGCACGTGAAGAGCGACGGAGTTCTGTGAGGTCATGAAAAAGCCGAGCGACCGGCCCTCAGACTCCGACCACTCGCTCGGGATGGATCGTGACATCTCGCGCCGGGATTTTCTGAATGGCGTGGCGATGGTCGCCGGCTCGCTCGCTCTGCCCGATACGGCGCTTGCCGCGGGCAAGCCCGCCGACTCGCCGAGCGCCCCGGTCCCGAGCCCGGATGAGACCTATCCTTATCCACCGATGCGCACCGGGATCCGCGGCCTCGCGCCAGGCTCGTTTACCGCGGCCCATCACCTTCGCGACACGCGCAAGGTGGATCTCGGTGGCGCCGAGCACACTGGGGAGACCTATGATCTCGTGGTGGTCGGGGGAGGGTTGAGCGGACTCGCGGCCGCGCATTTCTTCCACAAGGGCGTCGGTCGCGGCGCGCGGGTGCTGATCCTCGACAACAACGACGACGTGGGCGGTCATGCGCGGCGCAACGAGTTCCACTACGGTGGCCACACCCTGGTGGTCAACGGGGGCACCTACGACATCGAGTCGCCCGATCGCTACAACCAGTGGGCGAAGGAGGTGCTCGATGACATCGGGGTCGATCTGCCGCGCTATGTCAAGGCGAACGAGACGAACGAGCGCCTGTATGACTCGATGGGGTTGCGCCTGGGATATTTCTTCGACCGCGAGACCTGGGGGGCCGACCGTCTGGCGATCCAGCCGCGAGATTCGGGGGAGTGGCCAACGACATTCGCGGGGGATTCGCAGCCGCTCTTCGGCGAGGACTTCCTGCGCGCCATGCCGTTGCCCGAGCAAGCCAAAGCCGATCTGAAGCGCCTGCAGAGCGCCGCGCAGCCCGATCCCCTGGCGGGAATGAGCCAGAGCGAGAAGCTGCTGCGCCTGGCTCGCATGAGCTTCGAGGACTATCTGCTGCAGGTCTTGAGGCTCGACAAGCAGGCGTACTGGTTCTACCGCGGCTACGGGCGCACCGTATTCGGCACGGGTGCGGACGTGATGCCTGCGCTGTTCGCCTGGGCGATGGGTGCGCCGGGATTCCAGGGGCTGAAGCTCGAGCCGCTGCCGCGCGGGCTGCTCGCGGACCTGCCGGGCGGCATGCACGGCCGCCAACGGCCGGGTCACGGTGATGTACACTTTCCCGACGGTAACGCCACTCTGGTGCGACTGTTGTTGCGCAAGCTCATCCCCGACGCCGTCCCCGGCACGACCCAGGAGGATGTCGGCATGGCCCGGGTCGATTACTCAAGGCTCGACCATGCGGCAAACTCGACGCGCATCCGCCTCGACAGTACGGTGCTCAACGCGCGCCACGACGGCGATCCGTCGAGCGCCACGGAAGTCATCGTATCCTACAGTCCCTCCGCGAGTGCCACCGGCAAGCTCTATGACGTGCGGGCCCGCTACTGCATCATGGCCAACTGGAACATGATGATCCCGTACGTCGTTCCCGAGCTCCCGAAGGCGCAGAAGGACGCCTTGGCCTACAACATCAAGGCGCCGCTCGCTTACACGACCGTGTTCCTGAAGAACTGGAAGGCGTTCGAGAAGCTCGGCGTGCGGGCGGTCCGCAGCTCCACCATGTACCATGACCGGCTGTGGCTGCCAGAGCCGGTGGATCTCGGGGAATTGCGCCACTCCGCCACGCCACGCGATCCGATCGCGCTGTCGCTGACGCGTTACCCGAATTTCCCGGGGCATGCGCGCAAGGAGCAGTACCGCATGGGTCGGGCGGAGCTCCTCGGCACCTCGTTCCAGAGCTTCGAGCGCAACATCCGCGAGCAGCTCGCGCGCATTCTCGGGCCGGGCGGGTTCGACCCGCGCAACGACATTCTCGGCATCATGGTAAACCGCTGGTGCCACGGGTTCTCCTACACCTACAGCAGTCTCTACGATCCCATGGACTGGGTGTTCACCGAAACACCGGAGCGCTCCTGCGTCAGCGCCCGCCAGCCGTTCGGGCGGATTTCGGTGGCCAACTCCGATGCGGCGGCGAGCCCGCACACCGATGCCGCGTTCCTGACCGCGCACTGGGCGGTGGAGCAGGCGCTGGAGAAGCTCGCGTATCCTTTCGTGTCCCACAATACCAAGGGGGCGGAATATGAAGCGAATCGCGCATGAGGCGAACAAAGCGGCCATTGGCGTCGCCGCATTGTCGATGTTGGTCGCCATGGGGCCCGGTGCGGCCACGCGGGCGGCGGGCGCGGCGACGCCGCCCGTGCTGCAAAGCGAGATGGCGGGCGTGACGCCCTTCGCGGGCCTCTCCGCCCACGATGTCGCATACAGCGGCATGGACGGAATCACCGACGGCGGAGTGCGCATCATCAATGGGGACTCCGGCGGGCTGGTCGCAAGCGTCTACTCTTCGCAGTATGCGAATTTCGCGTGGGCGCCGGACGGCAAGACGCTGTACATCTCGGAGACGTACTGGGCGCTCGGCAACCGGGGTACGCGCGAGGATGTGCTGTCGATTTACGGCGGGCCGACGCTCGCCAACGAGGGCGAGATCACGCTGCCCGGACGTCTGATCTCGGATCCGAAGACGCACAGCTTCGTGCTCTCCGCCGATGGGCATTACGCTTACAACTACAGCTTCCAGCCCGCTCCCGCGGTCACGGTCGTCGATCTGCGTGCGCGCAAGGTGGTCGATTCGGTGGAGATTCCCGGCTGCGGCCTGGTGTTTCCATTCGGGCAGCGAGGCTTCGCCTCGCTCTGCGCGGATGGCTCGCTCGCGGTGAGCGATGCGAGCGCGCAGGGCAAATACTCGGTCCACCGGACCAAGCGCTTCTTCGACGTCATGACCGACCCGGTCATGGACGAGAGCATCGGCGACCCCGCGAGCGGTCTTGCGCTGTTCATCACCTACGACGGCTGGGTACACCCGGTGCATCTGGCCGATACGCCGAAGTTCGACAAGCCCTGGTCGATCGAGCAGGCCGCGGGGCTGTCGCCCGCCACCTCGCACGTGGGTCAAATCACCTGGCGGCCCGGTGGTCAGGTGCCGGCTGCCTACGAACGCTCGCGAGGACGGCTGTTCGTGCTGATGCACGAGGGGCCACCGTGGAGCTTCGAGAAGGCGGGGACCGAGATCTGGGTGCTCGATGCGCGCACCCACCGGCTGCTCCATCGTTGGGCGGTGCCGGAGTCGGCGTACCTCGTGGCAGTCACGCAGGATGCGCATCCTCTGCTTTTTGCGCTCTCGCACAAGTGGCTGTGGGTGATGAGCCCCGAAAGCGGGGCGGTGCTGCGGGCGACACAGATCGTGACACCCGCTCTGGTGGGCGTAAGGGGGGAATGACATCATGAACCGACTCGACAACTGGGGTGAACGGGTGACGCGACGGCTGGCCGGTCGTCTCTCCAGGCGCAGCGCGCTCTCACGGCTCGGGGCGCTGCTGGTCGCGGCGCCGGCTTTCCCATTGCTGCCGGTGCAGCGGGCACGCGCGGCGGACGCCGCGGCGCCTGCGCAGAAGGGCACCGACTTCAGCCACGCAGCGCAGACGCACGACGATACCGCGTGCAACTACTGGCGCTACTGCGGAATTGACGGGAATCTGTGCTCGTGCTGCGGTGGCAGCACGCACTCCTGCCCGCCGGGCTCGCAGCCCTCGCCCACCTCGTGGATCGGCAGCTGCATCAATCCGGATGATCAGCGCGCCTACCTCATCGCCTATCGCGACTGCTGCGGCCCCAACGAGTGCAATCAGTGCAGCTGTCTCAACACCGATCACGCCATGCCGATCTACCGCCCGCAGGCGAACAACCACATCATCTGGTGCTTCGGCACGCAGAGCTTCGAGTATCACTGCTCGATGGCGGTGCTCGTCGGGTTGGCGGAATAGGTCATGTGGGGTGGACCGCCATGAAGACTCCTCGCGCGCTGAAGCTGATCCTCTGCGGGCTGCTGGTCGCGGTGGCGGGCGCTGCGGCCGCCACCGCGCCGCCGGCTCGGGCCCATCCGGGGCGCAAAGTGAGCCGGCTGTCCGCGGTACAGGTGGCGTACCTCACCTCCTGTGGGGGCTGTCACGGCGTCGAGGGCGTGTCGGCGCCGCAGGCAGTGCCGACGCTCAAGGCTCTGACGGGCAGTTTCCTCTGCACGCGCCAGGGGCGGCAGTTCATCGTGCGCCTGCCGGATGTGGCCCTGAGCAGCCTCTCGGATCGGATGCTGACCCGGGTGATGAACTGGGTGGTCTTCGATCTCGGGGCGCCTGTCGCCGGTGGTCGTGAGGCGCATCGATACACGGTGGCGGAGGTGGCGCGGCTGCGTCGCGAGCCACTGACCCAGACCGGGCTCACGCCCTATCGTGAGCAGGTCGTGGCGCACCTCGGGACCCGGTGCGCGGTGCCTGCGGGCCTCACTGTCTACGGCGCCGCGTATGCCGTCGGAGTAAACTCCTCCTCGCCCAAAAGCTGATCGGAGAGGCCATGGCGTTGACGCTGCGCATCAACGAACGTTCCATAGCGGTGGAAGCGGCGGCCGATACCCCGCTTCTTTGGGTGTTGCGCGATGAGCTCGGGCTCACCGGCGCGAAATTCGGCTGCGGCATGGGGCTGTGCGGGGCCTGCACCGTCCACGTGGAGGGGCAGCCAGTGCGTACCTGCGTGACGCCCGTGGGCGCAGTCGAGGGCAAATCCATCACCACCATCGAAGGGGCCGGGCACGATCCCATCGGCCGCGCCGTCCAGGCGGCGTGGCTCGCCCTCGGGGTGCCGCAGTGCGGGTATTGTCAGGCGGGGCAGATCATGAGCGCCGTGGCGCTGCTGCGCAACACGCCCGAGCCGACCGATGGGGATATCGATGCCGCGATGGCGGGCAACATCTGCCGCTGCGGCACTTACCCGCGCATCCGGACGGCGATCCATCGGGCGGCGCGTGAGCTGCGGGAGGCACGATGACCCAATCATCCGCAACGACTCCGCCGGGCGCAGTCTCCAGGCCGTGCGATGCGGCGGCGGAATCGGAGCAGTTGCCGAGCCCCGCCCGTCGCAAGGTCCTGAAGGGAGCGCTCGCGGCCGCGGGCCTGGTGCTGTGCCTGCGCCAGTCGGGGCGGGTCGCCCTCGCCGGCGCCCAGAAATATGGTGCGGCCGGTGAGCCGGGCGGAGTCGTCGACAACCCATTGGTGTTCGTCGCGATTCATCCGGACAACACGGTCACCGTCACCGTGCATCGGCCCGAGATGGGCCAGGGGATTCGCACCAGCTTCGCCCTGGTGGTGGCCGATGAGCTCGAGGCCGAATGGCCGCAGGTGCGCGTCGAGCAGGCGCCGGCCGACCAGGCGCGCTACGGCAACCAGGACACCGACGGTTCGCGCAGCATGCGTCATTTCTTCGAGCCCATGCGCAGGGTGGGGGCCGCCGCCCGCATGATGCTCGAGAGCGCCGCCGCGGCTCACTGGGGGGTGCCCGTGAGCGAGGTGGTGGCCGAGCGCCAGAAGGTGTGGCACCACGGCAGCGGCAGAAAGCTCAGCTACGGTGAGCTCGCCGTGCAGGCCGCGCGGGAGCCGGTCCCCGAGGCGGCCGCCGTGCGACTGAAGCGTCCGGAGCAGTTCCGCTACATCGGCAAGTCGAGCAGCCGCCTCATCGATGGAGCGGATATCGTCGCGGGACGCGCCCTCTATGGCATCGATACGCGGCTCGAGGGAATGTTGTACGCGGTCGTGGCGCGGCCCGCGGTGCTCGGCGGGAAGCTCGCGCATTATGATGCGCAGGCGGCGCTTGCCGTGCCCGGCGTGGTGAAGGTCGTGGAAATTCCCTCCCATCCCCTGCCGGCACTGTCATATCCGCTCGGCGGCGTGGCGGTGCTCGCGCGCAACACCTGGGCGGCCATCAAGGGCCGGGAGGCCCTGAAGATCCGCTGGGAGGAGGGCCCGAACCGGCACTTCGATTCGCAGCGCTTCGAGACCGAGTTGCAGCAGGCGGTGCGCAGGCCCGCCAAGGTCGTGCGCGATCAGGGCGATGCCATGGGAGTGCTGCGTGAGGCCGGACGGCGGATCGAGGCCGAGTATTACCTGCCGTTTCTCGCCCATGCCTCGATGGAGCCGCCCGCTGCGACCGCGCGCATCGTGGACGGCCATTGCGAAGTGTGGGCGCCGGTGCAGGATCCCCAGGGTACGCGCGATCTGGTGACCGGACTCCTCGGGTTGAAGGAATCGGACGTCACGGTTCACGTCACGCTGCTCGGAGGCGCCTTCGGTCGCAAGTCGCTCGCGGACTTCGCGGGCGAGGCGGCCGTGCTCACCAAAGCGATGGGTGGAACCCCGGTCAAGGTCACCTGGACCCGCGAGGACGACATCCGTCACGACTATTATCAGGCCGTCGCTCTCGAGCGCCTCGAGGCGGTGGCCGGCCCCGATGGCTTGCCGGTTGCCTGGCTGCATCGCTCAGCCTCACCCACGGAGGATGCGACATTCGAGGCGGGGGCCGAGGGCGAGGACTCGAGCGAATACGGAATGGGCATGATCAACATCCCGTTTCGCATCCCGAACGTGCGCCTGGAGATCCCCGGGGTGCCGGCCTATACGCGCATCGGATGGTTCCGCTCCGTATACAACATCGCGCACGGCTTTGCGATCCAGAGCTTCATCGACGAGCTTGCCCATGCGGCGGGCCGCGATCCGCTCGAGTATCAACTCGCGCTCATCGGACCGCCGCGGCGAATCGATCCCCGGACGCTCTCGGACGAATGGAATTACGGTGAATCACCGCAGCGCTATCCGCTCGACACCGGGCGGCTGCACGCCGTGATCGAGCGGGCAGCGCGCGAGGCGGGCTGGGGACGCTCCCTCGGCAAGGGCCGCGGCCTCGGTCTCGCGGCGACCTACAGCTTCATGAGCTATGCCGCCGCGGTGATCGAGGTGCAAGTCGGCGCGGGCGGCAAGATTGACATCCCGCGGGTCGATATCGCCTTCGACTGCGGTCCGCAGGTCAATCCCGACCGCGTACGAGCGCAGCTCGAGGGCTCGTGCATCATGGGGCTCACCGTGGCGAGGTACGGTGAGATCACTTTCCGGGATGGGCGCGTGCAGCAATCCAACTTCAACGATTTTCCCGTGCTGCGCCTGCCGGAGTCGCCGCGGGACATCCGCATCCATATGCAGCCGGCGGGATTCGAGGTGCCGCTCGGCGGGGTCGGCGAGCCGGGATTGCCGCCGATCGCCCCGGCACTCGTGAACGCCATCTTCGCGGCCACCGGCCGGCGCATCCGCCGACTGCCGCTCGGCACACAGCTCGCGGACTGGCGGGCGTAGCGGGCGCCGCGCCGTGTCCCGCCCGGGGCGCGGCGAACCCCTCGCCGGCGCCGCCCCGGGCGGCCTGACACACGCTCGAGCAGGAGATTGGGGGCTACATCTTCTCGCAGCGTGTAATGAAGCGCTTGCGGGCCGCGCCTTTCAGTTTCTTGGCCCGGGCCTTGCGGATGCATTTCACCCGCTTCTCATGCCGTCTGGCCGCCCACGAGTGTTTGGACCGCATGGAATGGGATGACATCTGCCCGCTGTGGTAGCTGGGCTGAGCACCCGGCGGTTGCGCGGTCTGAGGCTGCGCCATTTGCTGGGAGCCGGCATTCTGCGGGGCGGCGCTCGCGAAGGTCGCTACAGGGGCGGCGAGCGCGAACAGGGCGAGGGTGGCGGACAGGGCGAGTATTTTCATCGTGACACTCCATTTCGGCGCTCCATCCAGAGCGATTCAGGGGTCCTCGGGCGGGCCGTGCGTGCGGGCCGCGATCCGAGCCACGCCGTGAAGTTAGATCCGCCGTTCGATGGATGTCAAATGGCGCAGCGCGCCGACGGTTGTCAGTGCCTCGAGGCGGGCGCGCGTGCCGCGAAAGTGCGACAGTCCCACGGTTGCCTGTCGCCCATGTCGGACGGAAACGGTGTGATCTCAGTCCGGACGCTCGATGAGGATCCGGCCGTTCTCGATGCGCACGCCATAGGTGCGCAGCGGCTCGTACGCCGGCGGTGTGAGCGCCGCGCCGGTGCGCAGGCAGAAGCGTGCGCCGTGCCGCGGACAGACGATCTCACAGGACTCGACCTCGGCGCCCTCCAGGGCCTCACCGTCGTGCGTGCAGACATCATCGACAGCGAAGATCTCCGCGCCGCAGCGCACGACCATCAGGGCGAGACCGTCGAGGTCCACCGGCAGGGGCGAGCTGTCCGCGAGCTGCGTCGCCGCCGCGACATCGACCCAGCCCATCAGTACATCCCCGTCTGCAGGCGCGCCGCCTCTGACATCATGCTCTGATTCCAGGGTGGATCGAAGGTGAGCTCGACGCGCACCTCCTTCACGGTCGGGATCCGCTCGATCTTGTCCCTGACGTCATCGACCAGGATCTCACCCATGCCGCAGCCGGGCGCGGTGAGGGTGAGCTTCACTTCGACGCAGCGCGTTCCGTCCTCGTTGGCCTGCACGCCGCAGTCGTACACGAGGCCGAGGTCGACGATGTTGATCGGGATTTCCGGGTCGTAGCAGGTGCGCATCTGCTCCCACGCCAGCTTGAGCACGTCGTCCTCCGTGGCGTTGGGAGGCAGTTCCGGCGGGGCCACCCGCTCCTTGCCGATGGCATCGGCGTCCTCGCCGCTGATGCGGAACAGGTTCCCCTCCACGTAGACGGTGAAACTGCCACCGAGGGCCTGGGTGATGTAACCGGAGGTGCCGGGCTGCAGGGTGAGCTCGGTGCCGGCGGGCACGATCACCGCACGGACTTCACGGTTGACGACGAAGGGCTCGTTGTCGTAGCTGCGCATCGGGTGTGGTCACTCAGTGGTCACTGGATCGGCGCTGCGCTCCAGGGCGGCGCCGAGGGTGTGCCAGCAGAGGCTGGCGCATTTGACCCGTGCGGGGAATTCCCGCACGCCGGACAGGGCGGCGAGCTTGCCGAGCGAGGCATCCGGCACCGCATCCTGTCGGGTGAGGAGCGCGTGGATGGTGCCGTATAGCGCCATGACGGTCGCCTTGTCCTTGCCTTTGACCGCCTCGGTCATCAGCGAAGCCGATGCAGTCGAGATCGCGCAGCCCTTGCCCTCGAAGCGGATGTCCTCGATCCGATCACCGCTCATGCGCAGCCATACGGTCAGGCGGTCGCCGCAGAGCGGGTTGTGGCCCTCGGCGTGCGCATCCGAGGGCACGAGCGGCCCGAAATTGCGCGGCTGCCTGTTGTGATCCAGGATCACGTCGCGATAGAGCTCCTTCAGGTCCATCAGCCGAACACCTCGCGGGCCTTGCCGAGCGCGGCAATGAGCGCCTCGACGTCCTCTTCGGTGTTGTAGCAGCCAAAGGAGGCGCGCGCCGTTGCCGGGATGTCGAAAAAGGTCATTACGGGCATCGCGCAGTGATGACCGGTGCGGATGGCCACGCCTTCCGCATCGAGGATCGTGCCGAGATCGTGCGGGTGGCATCCTTGCATCGTGAACGACAGGACGGACGCCTTGTGGGCCGCGGTGCCGATGATCTCGACCCCCCCGATGCGGGTCACCTCGGCGCTTGCGAGCTTCAGCAGCCGCTGCTCGTGCGCAGCGATCGCCTCGACGCCCAGGCTCTCGATGTAGTCCATGGCGGCCGCAAGCCCCACCGCCCCGGAGATGTTGGGCGTTCCCGCCTCGAACTTCCATGGCAGGTCGTTATAGGTCGTCTTCTCGAAGGAGACCGTGCGGATCATGTCACCGCCTCCCTGCCAGGGCGGCATGGCCGCGAGCAACTCCTCGCGCGCGTAGAGCACGCCGATCCCGGTCGGCCCATAGAGCTTGTGCCCCGAGAAGGCGTAGAAGTCGCAGCCGAGCTCGCGCACGTCGACGCGTGAGTGGGGGATGGCCTGGGCGCCGTCGATGAGTACGACCGCGCCGACAGCATGCGCCGCATCCGCAATCCGCTTGACCGGCAAAACGGTGCCGAGCGCATTGGACACGTGCGCCACGGCGACGAGTCGGGTGCGCGGGCTGAGCAACTCGAGGAGTCGATCGAGCTCGAGCTCGCCGCGCCGGTCGATCGGAGCGACCTTGAGCGTGCTGCCGGTCTGCTCGCAGAGCATCTGCCAGGGCACGATGTTCGCGTGGTGCTCGAGCGCGGTGATCAGGATCTCATCCCCGCGGCCAAGCCGCGCTCGCCCGAAGGACTGGGCCACCAGGTTGATCGCCTCGGTGGTGCCGCGCACGAACACGATCTCCCGGGACGAGCCGGCATTGATGAATCGCCGCACCCGCTCGCGCGCGCCCTCGAAGGCCTCGGTGGCCGCCTGGCTCAGGGCGTGCACGCCGCGATGCACGTTGGCATGGCAGTGAGTCTCGTAGTGCTCCACGGCGCGCAGCACCGGCAGCGGGCGCTGACCCGAGGCGGCGCTGTCGAGATAGACGAGCGGCCGGCCGTTGACCAGCCGCTCGAGAATGGGGAAGTCACGGCGCACACGCTCGGCGTCGTAGGCGATGGAAGGGGTGGGGAGCGGGGCAATGGCGCTCATCCGAGCAACTCCTTGAGCGAGGCACCCTCGCTCATTTGACCGGCGATCTCGAGCTCGATGCGCCGGCGCAGGTCGGGCAGCTCGATGCGAGAGACCACGTCCTCGAGGAACGCCCATTTGAGCAGGCGCTGCGCCACCTCGGGCGAGAGACCGCGCGAGAGAAGGTAAAACAGCATGGTCTCATCGAGCATGCCGGCGGTGGCGCCGTGGGCGCAGCGGACCTCGTCGGTATAGATCTCGAGCTGCGGGCGCAAGTCGATCTCGGCTTCGGGTCCGGCGAGCAGGCCGCGCAGCGACTGGCGCGAGTCCGTTGCGCGGGCAGCCTCGCGAACCACGACCTTGCCGTTGAACGCCACGCGGGCGCGCCCGGAGGCGATTCCGCGGAAGGTTTGCTCCGTGCGTGTCCGGGGAGCGAGATGTTCGGTCAGCGCGAAGGTGTCCTGGCTCTGCAGCCGATCCCCGAGCGCCGCCGTCGCCAGGGCGACCTCGGCTCCCGATCCGGCCAGGCGCACGTGCACGCTGGAGCGTGCCGTGAGGCCGCCGGTGCTCACGGCGAGAAGTTCGTAGCGGGCATCCTTCGCCAGGGTTGCCTCGAGGGTATCGAACCAGGCGGTGCGCGAGCCGGTCTGCTGCAAGCGGTAATGCGTGAGCTGCGATCCCTCGGCAAGGTCGATCTGTACTGCGCAGTTGACGAGATTGGCTACATCGCCGGTGCTCAGGTGGCGCTCCACGAGGGCAAGGCGCGCCCCGGGCTCCAGTGTCACCTGCACGCGAGGGTAGGAGGCACCCACCTGCGCCGCCGCGCAGGCGATGAACACCAGCTCGACCCGCTGCGTTCCGGCCGAGGATTGAACTCGGATAGCCGCGGCATCGGTGGCGAACACGTCATTGAGCAGCGCCAGGCGGGCCTCGGGCAGGGCCGCAACGGACGGGCACTCGCGCATCGCCGCCGTGGGCGCCGTGCGCAGACTGCTCACCGCGATGCCGGCATCGGGCGCGACCTGTGGCGATGCGCAAAGGATCCCATCGACGAAGACGTAGCGCGCAACGCCCTCGAGCGGCGCCGGCAGATCCGCAATGGCCTCGGTGGGAGTGAGAGCAGGAGCGAACCGAGCCCGCTCCAGAACCCGCAGGTTGGTGTATCGCCAGTTTTCCTCGCGCGTGGCCGGCAAACCCTGTTCGCACAGCCTCTCCAGCGCCGAGCGCCGGCGCTCTGTGCCGACGACGCTCGCGGGCAGCCTCTCGCAGAGAGCGCCGTACTCGTCCTTGACCCGCGCAAGCAGTGCCGTGCTCATGCCGCTTCGCCTATCAGCCAGTCGTAGCCTCGTCGCTCGAGCTCGAGCGCCAGGGTCTTGTCGCCACTGCGCACGATGCGGCCCTGAACGAGGACGTGCACCCGATCGGGAATGATGTAATCGAGCAGCCGCTGGTAATGCGTCACGAGCACGAGCGAGCGGTCTGCGGCGCGCAGGGTGTTGACACCGTGTGCCACCACCTTGAGCGCATCGATGTCCAGGCCCGAGTCGGTCTCATCGAGCACCGCAAGGCGCGGTTCGAGCACCAGCATCTGCAGAATCTCGTTGCGCTTCTTCTCGCCTCCGGAGAATCCCTCGTTGACTCCGCGAGAGAGCATGCTCTCGTCCATGCGCATCAGGCGCATCTTCTCGCGCACCACGCTCAGGAATTCGAAGGCGTCGACTTCCGGCAGACCCCGGTGCTTGCGGGCCGCGTTGACCGCCGCCTTGAGCAGGTACACGTTGTTGACGCCCGGAATCTCGACGGGATACTGGAAGCCGAGGAACACGCCCTCGCGCGCGCGCTCCTCGGGCGCCAGCGACAGCAGGTCGCGCCCCTGGTAGGTGACCGAGCCGCCGGTGACCTGGTAGCCGGGGCGTCCCGAGAGCACGTGCGCGAGCGTGCTCTTGCCCGAGCCGTTCGGCCCCATCACGGCGTGGACCTCGCCGGTGGGAATCTCCAGGGTGAGGCCCTTCAGGATCTCCTTGCCCTCGACGGTGACGTGCAGATTGTCGATTTTCAACATGTATCTTGACCTTGCTTAGCCCACCGCGCCTTCGAGGCTGACGGCGAGCAGATTCTGCGCCTCGACGGCGAATTCCATGGGCAGCTCCTTGAAGACCGACTTGCAGAAGCCGCTGACGATGAGGTTCACGGCGTCCTCCCCGGAGATTCCCCGGGCGAGACAGTAAAACAGCTCGTCCTCGCTGATCTTGGAGGTGCTCGCCTCGTGCTCCACCGTGGCCGAGGGGTTCTTCACCTCGATGTACGGGAAGGTGTGCGCGCCGCACGCGCTGCCCATGAGGAGCGAGTCGCACTGGGTGTAATTGCGCGCCCCGTGGGCGCTTGGCAGGATCTTGACGAGTCCCCGGTAGGCGTTCTGGCCGCGGCCGGCGGAGATGCCCTTGGAAATGATGGTGCTGCGGGTGTCGCGGCCGATATGGATCATCTTGGTGCCGGTGTCGGCCTGCTGGCGGTTGTTGACGGTGGCGACGGAGTAGAATTCCCCGATCGAACCGTCCCCGCGCAACACGCAGCTCGGGTATTTCCAGGTGATGGCCGAGCCGGTTTCCACCTGAGTCCACGAGATGCGCGAGTTGCGGCCGCGGCACTCGCCGCGCTTGGTGACGAAGTTGTAGATGCCGCCGACACCATCGGCATCGCCGGGGTACCAGTTCTGTACCGTGGAGTACTTGATGTAGGCCTCATCGAGCGCCACCAGCTCGACCACCGCGGCATGCAGCTGATTCTCGTCCCGTTGCGGGGCGGTGCAGCCTTCGAGGTAGCTTACCTGACTGCCCTCGTCGGCGATGATGAGCGTGCGCTCGAACTGCCCGGTCTTGGCCGCGTTGATGCGGAAGTAGGTGGACAGCTCCATGGGGCAGCGCACGCCCTTCGGCACATAGACGAACGAGCCGTCGGAGAACACGGCGGAGTTGAGCGCCGCGTAGAAGTTGTCGTTGTGGGGCACGACGCTACCGAGGTAGCGCTCGATGAGCTCCGGGTGCTCGATCACGGCCTCGGAGAACGGGCAGAAGATCACTCCCGCCTCGCGCAACCGTTCCTTGAACGTGGTGGCCACCGAGACGCTGTCAAACACCGCATCGACTGCCACGCCTGCGAGACGGGCTCGCTCGTGCAGCGGCACGCCTAGCTTCTCGTAGGTTTCGAGGAGTTTCGGATCGACCTCGGAGAGACTCTTCGGCCCGTCGGTCTTCGCCCTCGGAGCCGAATAGTAGGAAATCCCCTGGTAGTCGATCGGCCGGTAGTGGCTGTGCGACCAGTGCGGCTCGCGCATCGTGAGCCAGTGGCGAAGCGCCTTCAGGCGCCACTCGGTGAGGAAGGCCGGCTCGCGCTTCTTGCGTGAGATGAGGCGGACCACGTCCTCATCGAGCCCGGGAGGGACGGTATCGGAGTCGATGTCGGTCACGAAGCCGTGCCGGTAGCTGCGGGAGACGAGGGTCTCGAGGGGCGGCGAGGAGTGCTGCCCGGACGCGGCGAGCGCCTCACCAGGCTCTCTCAAAGGGGTGCTTTCACTCATGCGGGTCAACCAAGATGGAAGTGGGTCAGGCGCTCGGGAGACGGGGGACATGGGCCACGGCCGCCTTCATATCGCGCTCCAGGGCGGGCAGGGGAACCCCGATCGGGTCGATGCCCGCCAGCTGTGCCAGGTTCACATCGAAAAGAGAGCGGCGGATGGCGAGATTCAGGCGCTGCCAGACGCGCCCCACGCGGCAGGTCTCCTCGATGTCACACTGGCCGTGTCCGACCGAGCAATCGGTGAGCGCCACCGGGCCTTCGAGGGCATCGAGGATCGCCGCCGCGCTGATCTCTGCCGCGGGCCGCGAGAGCTGGTACCCTCCGTGCAGTCCGCGCGTCGAGGTGACGAGCCCCGCGCGCTGCAGTTGCTTGAGGAGCTTGCTCACCGTCGGTGCGGCGATGTGCGTCTGCTCAGCGAGCACCGTAGCGGTTTGCACCCGCTCGGGCTGCGTCGCGAGCACCGCCAGAAGCACCGTGGCATAGTCGGTGAGCCGGCTGATGCGGACCATGGGCCTGTCCTCTACCTGATGGGAGTCTTTGGAACTAGGACTAGTTTAGTACTATTTGATGTCGGAACCAAGGGCTACGTAGAAGGTCTGCTTAGCGGCGCCGCCAAGTTTAGGTATCCTTGCGCCCCCGACGCGAATACCGATGCGACCCCGGGCTCGAGTGCCCATCGCCGATCCACCTTGCACGGAGAACCGTCATGAACCGCACCGAGCTTGCCCGAATTGCCGAGGCCATGGTCACCCGGGGCAAGGGGATTCTGGCCGCGGACGAGAGCAGCGGCACCATCAAGAAGCGCTTCGACGCGATCCGCCTCGAGTCCACCGAGGAGCACCGGCGCACCTACCGCGAGATGCTCTTCACCGCCCCGGGGGCGGCCGAGTCGATCAATGGCGTGATTCTGTACGACGAGACGCTGCGCCAGAAGACGCGCGACGGCAAGTCTTTCCCCGATTACCTCACCCAGCAGGGCATCATCCCGGGGATCAAGGTCGATATGGGCGCCAAGCCTCTGGCCGGCTTTGCCGGCGAGACGATCACCGAGGGGCTCGACGGCCTGCGCGAGCGGCTGATCGAGTACCGCCAGCTCGGGGCGCGCTTCGCCAAGTGGCGCGCGGTCATCGACATCGCCCCCGGAATCCCGACCTCGTTCGCGGTCAAGGCGAATGCCCACGCGCTGGCGCGCTACGCGGCGCTCTGCCAGGAGAACGGCATCGTGCCGATCGTCGAGCCCGAGGTGCTGATGGACGGCGATCACTCGATCGAGCGTTGCGAGGAAGTCACCGATTCGGTGCTTAGCACCGTGTTCAGGCAGCTGCACGAGCATCGCATCTACCTCGAGGGCATGGTCCTCAAGCCCAACATGGTCATCTCCGGAAAGAAGGCCACCAATCGCGCCGCGCCCGAGGTAGTCGCCGAGGCGACAGTGCGCTGCTTGAAGCGCCACGTGCCCCCGGCGGTACCGGGCATTGCCTTCCTCTCCGGTGGCCAGTCCCCCACCGAGGCGACGCTGCACCTGTCCCTGATGAATCGCCTGGGCTCCCTGCCATGGTCGCTCACCTTCAGCTACGGGCGCGCGTTGCAGGACACGGCGCTCAAGGCATGGGGCGGCCGTACGGACGGCTTCGCCGCAGGTCAGCGGGAGTTCGCCCATCGGGCCCGGCTCAACGGGCTCGCCACCACGGGCCGCTATACGCCCGATATGGAAAAACAGGCGGCCTGAAGGCCGCAGGGAAGATAGGGAAGAAAGGAACCGCGTGGCCGATCCGCAATCCACCCCACAGCCCTCCGCTGAGACCGACACGGTCATCGACGTACGCGACGTGCACTATGCCGTCGACGGCCGGCCGATTTTCGCCGGGCTCGACATCCGCGTCCGCCGCGGGCTGATCACGGCCGTCATGGGCCCGAGCGGCACGGGCAAGACGACCCTTCTGCGACTCATCACCGGCCAGATCTACGCCGACCGGGGCCGGGTGTCGGTGTTCGGGCGGGAGGTCGGGGAAATGGGCCGCGCAGAGATCTATGCCACGCGCAAGCGCATGGGCATGCTCTTCCAGAACGGCGCATTGCTGACTGACGTCGACGTCTTCGACAACGTGGCGTTTCCCGTGCGCGAGCACACCAACCTGCCGGAGCCGCTGATTCGTACGCTCGTGCTGACCAAGCTCGAGGCGGTGGGTCTGCGCGGCGCGGCCCACTTGATGCCCTCGGAGCTCTCCGGCGGCATGGCGCGCCGCGTGGCGCTCGCCCGGGCCATCGTCATGGACCCGGAAGTGCTGATCTACGACGAGCCCTTCGTTGGTCTGGATCCGATCTCCCTTGGCGTCATTCTGCGCCTGATCAAACAGATGAACGAGGCGCTCGGCATCACCAGCGTGGTCGTCTCGCACGATGTGCACGAAATCGCCACCATCGCCGATTACAGCTACCTGCTCTCGGAGGGAAAGGTGGTCGCCGCCGGCACGCCTGCGGAGCTTGCGGCGAGCGATTCGGCGACGGTGCGCCAGTTCATGACCGGAGGCGCCGAGGGGCCGGTGCCGTTTCATTATCCGGCCGCCGACTACGCGAGCGAACTGCTCGGAGAGCAAGCATGACAGAATCGGTGGGAGCGATCGCGAGCGAGGGCAAGCCGCGGCCCCGCAAGGGCGAGCCCGAGGGCGGGCAGACCCGCAGGCGATCCCAGGAAGGGCTGCTCGAGGGGATACGCAAGGCCGGCGTGACCGCCATGTTCTTCGCGCAACTGCTGGCCGCGTGCGTGCCCGCGCTCTCCAAACCGCGGCTGATCATCGCGCAGATCTACAATGCCGGCGCCCGCTCGCTCATCATCATCATGCTCTCGGGCCTGTTCACCGGCATGGTGCTCGGGCTGCAGGGTTACGATCTGCTGCACCGGTTCGGCTCCGAGGCCGCCCTCGGCACCGCCGTGGCGCTCTCGCTGCTGAAGGAACTGGGACCGGTGCTCACGGCGCTGCTGTTCGCCGGCCGCGCCGGCACCGCGCTCACCTCCGAGATCGGCCTGATGCGCGCCACGGATCAGCTTACCGCCATGGAGGTGATGGCCGTCGATCCGCTGCGTTACGTTGCGGCGCCGCGCTTCCTCGGCGGGCTGATCGCGATGCCGCTGCTCACGGCGATCTTCATCGTGATCGGCCTCTTCGGGGCGCAGCTGGTCGGCGTGCAGATGATGGGTGTCGATCGCGGCATCTTCTGGTCGCAGATGCAAAGCGCGGTGGCGCTGAAGGATGTGACCGAGGGAATCGTCAAGAGCCTGGTGTTCGGCGCCGTGCTGAGTCTCATAGCGGTCAACGAGGGGTATCACACCGACCCGACCGCCGAGGGAGTCGGCAGGGCCACCACGCGCACCGTGGTCGCCTCCTCCGTGCTGACACTGCTGCTCGATTACGTCTTGACCGCGGTGTTTTTGTAAGTGCCACTTTTGGTAAGGGGATAAGCCGCCCATGCGCGCCAATCGCTCTCTGGAGATCGGAACGGGCCTGTTCGTGCTGTTCGGCCTGGCCGCGCTCCTGTTTCTCACCACCCAGCTGCCCTCGAGCGGGTTCAAGTTCAGCTTCAGACAGACCCCGGGCTACACGGTGACCGCCGAATTCGGCAACATCGGACAGCTCAAGGTCGGCGCGCCCGTGAGCATGGCCGGGGTGCGAATCGGTGATGTCACCAAGATCGGCTTCGACTCCAACAGCCAGCGGGCCGAGGTGTGGCTGCGCATCTACCAGCGCTTCAACCAGATTCCGGAGGACAGCTTCGCGAGCATCGACACCGAGGGTCTGCTCGGCGGGCAGTACATCAGCATCAGCCCGGGCGGGCTGCCGACTTATCTCAAGAACGGCAGCCAGATCCAGGAGACCCAGTCTGCGCTCGTGCTCGAGAACCTGATCAACAAGTTCTTCGCCAACTATGCCAACAAGAGCGGCTCTGCCAGCCAGGGCGGCTCGAAGGAGCCCAAGAAATGACGAGACTGCCTGAAGCGATTCCGGTCGGCGGCAGCCGGCCCAAGGGGCGGGGCGCAGGGACGAAGCCTCGCAATGCGGCCATCGTGATCGCCGTGGCGCTTCTGGCCGGCCTGGCGCAGGCGCCGGTCATCGCCGCCGCCACACCGCAGTCGCCAGCGGCCACCGCGAAGGCCGCTCCCGCCTGGGAGCAGCCCTCGCAGGTCATCGAGACCGCCGTGCAGCAGGTGCTCGATGCGCTCAACGGGCATCGGGCGCAGTACCGCAAGGATCCGGCCAAAGTGGGCCAGCTGCTCGACAAGTATGTGCTGCCGCACGTGGATACCGAGCTCGCGGCCCGGCTCGTGCTCGGCCGATACTGGCGCACGGCGACCCCGGAGCAGCGGCAGCGCTTCGTGAAGGCCTTCTACCATTCGATGATGGTCAACTACGGCAGCGCGCTCACGGATTTCCGCAGCAACATGCTCAAGGTCTATCCCACCAACCTGTCGCGCGGCACGACCTTCGCCACGGTGCGCACGGAGGTGACGCAGACCAATGGCGCGCGTCATTCCGTGGATTACCTCATGCACATGACGCCAAACGGCTGGCAGGCGTTCGATGTTCATGTCGACGGTGTCAGCTACGTCAAGAGCTATCGGGAGGACTTCGGCGCCCAGATCGAGCAGCAGGGCATCGATCCGGTCATCAAGCGCCTCGAGAGCGGCGAGAAGCCGAATCAGCTCGCACACGCGGGCGGCGCCAAGCAGTGACCGCCGCCATGGCCGCCCAGACCCGCGGTGCGTCACGGAACGCATCATTCGAGATCTGCGCGGCGTCCACCGGGCGGCTGACGGCGAGCGGGGCGCTGACCTTCGCCACCGCCCGGCGCGCCCGGGCGCAGGGTCTCGACGCGCTGCGTAATGCGAGCGGAGGGCTCATCATCGACTGTGCCGCCATCTCGCAAGTGGACAGCGCGGGTCTCGCGGTGCTCCTCGACTGGCTCGCCGCAGCGCGCCACGCAGGCCGCTCGCTACGCTACGAGCAGCTTCCCGAAGGGTTGCTCGGGCTCGCGCGTATCAGCGCGGTCGATGAGCTGCTGCTGAAGGGGATCTGATCCGGGCCGGGGCGGTGCGCCAGAGTCCGATGCGGCGCGCGCCCCATCCGTTTCGCGGTCAGTTGCCGCCGGAACCCTCGAGCTCCTTGAGCTCCTGCTCGGCACCCTTCTGGTGCTTGTTGCCCTCGACCTTGTACTTACGCATCGACAGGTAGGCGTCGCGCGCAAAGCCGTAGTGATCGTAGGCCTGCTGGTCCAGCTTCAATTCCGGAAGAAGGCTTGCCGCCGTGTTCACGGTGCCAACCGCCCCCACCGGGTAGGTCACCGCGGCGTCGTTGACGTAGTAAAGCGGGTTGGTGAACACCGCGGGCGCCAGGCCGATCGCATCGCGCACGTCCGAGGGGCCGAGGAGCGGCAGCACCAGGTAAGGCCCCGTCGGGATTCCCCACTTGCCGAAGGTCTGGCCGAAGTCGCGCGTGTTGCGCGCCAGGCCCATGCCCGTTGCCGGATCGAGAAGGCCTCCGATGCCGAAAGTAGTGTCGATCACGAGCCGCACGGTATCTCGCCCGAAGGCCGAAACCTGTCCCTGCAGCAGATCATTCACGATCACGGTGGGGTATGTCAGGTTGTGAAAGAAATTGGCGATGCCCTGGCGAACCGGGTGCGGCACGTGGTGCACGTAGGCCTCGGCCACGGGCTGGCCGACATGGGTGTAGAACTTGTAGTCGAAGCTGAACGTCGCGCGATTCATCCTTTGCCAGGGATCTCGCGGGTCGCGCCTCGAGGGCGGCACCGTGGCGCAGCCGAGCAACGCCAGGGAAGCGAGGGACAGCGCGGCGAGGGACACTCTGTTGCGAATGTGGGACATGGCCATTCCGTGCGCAAAAGGGTTCTGCATTGTATCAGCCGAAGCGCCGGCCTTCGCGCTCCCTTGGCACGAGACCGCGCGGTCGGGCATTGGCGAGCCGGCAGGATGGGCTCAACTGCTGTGCCGCCGCATGCGCGCGAGGTAGCCCATGGCCTGCTGGAGCGCCGCGGTGATGCGAGCGCGTTGTACCGGATTGAGATGCGGCATGCCGAGGGCGATCTGGTATTGCTTGACGGCGAGCGGCACGTTGCCGAGCGAGAGCTGGTAATAGCCCATGTAGTAGTAGGCGTCGCCGAGGTCACCCGCTGCGCTGGCTGCCTGGGCGGTGAGCTGGATCTCGCCCGGTGTCGGATCGACAATGTTGAACAGGTGGAACAGCAGCGCGTGTGCCTGCGCGTTCTTGCCGTCAGCCATGAGCGTCTCGGCGTAGCGCACGGTCACCGGCACGTTGAGCGGGAAGAGCCGCATGGCCTGCTTGAAGGTGGCAAGCGCCTGGGGCATCTCGCCCGCCTGTGCCTGCGCCTGTCCGAGGGCGATGTAGAGCAGGTGAAGATCCGGGTGTTGCCGCAGCAGCCTGGTGAGAATCTTAACGGCGCGAATTGCCTGATGGTTTCTCGTCAGCGCCAGCGCGTCACCGTACATCGTGCCGAGGCTGTGATCGCCGTGGGCGATTTTCTCGGCAAAGTGCCGCTGAACGTCCACGTCCGCTGGCGCCGTCAGCACCCGGACCCGGGCCTTGATGAGGTAATAGTCGGGCGAGCTCGTGTCGGAGGCGTGCGGGTATTGGGCGGCCCGTGCCTCGGCCTCCGCGATGCGGTCGCGGGTGATGGGGTGACCCTGGAGCACGGCCGGAACCCAGGCGTCCTGCACGCCTTCCAGATCCATCATCCGGCCGAAAATATCGGCCATGGCCTCCGGGTCGAAGCCGGCGGCTGCCAGGTACTCGATGCCGACGCGGTCGGCTTCCTCTTCCACACTGCGGCTGTAGTCGATCTGCTCCTGTGCGGCGAGCCCCTGGGAGGCGACGATGCCGCCCTCGATCGCCTGACCGCCGCCGCCGCCGACCGCTCCGAGCAGAATGGTCGCCAGCATCGCCGCGAGCGACTCGACGTTGGCGTGCTGCGCATTGATGAGCTTGCGCGCCAGATGGTTCTGGGTCTCGTGCGCGGTTTCGTGCGCCATGACCGCCGCGAGCTCCGACTCGGTCTTGGTGAACAGCATGAGACCGGAGTTGATGAACACGAAGTTGCCCGGTGCGGCGAATGAGTTGACCACCGGGGTGTTGACACAAAAATAGTTGAAGTGCGCTCCACCCTGGGCGCTTTGCGAGGCGAGCCGCTTGCCGACCCAGTTGAGGTACTCCTCGACTTCAGGGTCGCCGAGCAGCTGATTCTGCGCCCGCATCTGCAGCATCATGGCGTAGCCGATCTGGACCTGCTCGTTTTCCGGGAGCGCGACGTAGGCCTCGCTGCCGAGATCCGGCAGTTGCGAGTCGATGGCCGAGGGCAGGTCGGTGGTGAGTGGAATCGGCGGCAGGGGAGGGGGCGCGCCGGCGCCGCGCGCCGCGCGCTTGTGCACGGCGGTGAGGTGGGTCGGGGGGGGTAAGGGGGATGCCCCGGCCATCGCCACCGTGGCATTCACGAAGGCGGCGAGCAGGAGCCAAACGAACGCGCGCATGCAGCTTGGACCTCGGCGGGGGGGATCGGTTTCCCTGGTATTACAGAACCTTACAAATCTTCAGGCGCAGGGCGGTCCGCCGGCCCGCCCCTGAGCTTACCAGAATCTCCGGTTCGATCCCGCCTCGCGCTCCTTTGCGATCGGGCGCATCTGCACGCTCAGAGATGATCCGAGGCGAAGTCGGCGAGGCGCGAGCGCTCTCCGCGCTTCAAGGTGATGTGTCCGGAGTGGGGCCAGCCGCGGAAACGGTTTACCGCATAGGTCAACCCTGAGGTGGTTTCCGTCAAGTACGGCGTATCGATCTGCGCGACATTGCCCAGGCACACGAGCTTGGTGCCGGGGCCTGCGCGGGTGATGAGCGCCTTCATCTGCTTCGGCGTGAGGTTCTGAGCCTCATCGAGGATCACGAAGCGGTTGAGGAAGGTGCGCCCGCGCATGAAATTGAGCGAGCGGATCTTGATGCGATTGCGCAGCAGATCCTGGGTCGCCGCCCGGCCCCAATTGCCCCCCTCCTGGCCTCCGGTGAGCACCTCGAGGTTGTCCATCAGGGCTCCCATCCAGGGCTCCATCTTTTCTTCTTCCGTGCCGGGAAGAAAGCCAATGTCCTCCCCGAGCGGAATGGTGACGCGCGTCATGATGATTTCGACGAACCGGTTGGTCTCGAGGGTCTGCATGAGGCCCGTGGCGAGCGCGAGCAACGTCTTGCCCGTTCCCGCCGGTCCCAGCACCGTCACGAAGTCGATTTCCGGGTCCATCAGCAGATTCAGGGCAAAATTCTGCTCGCGATTGCGCGCGGTGATGCCCCAGACGCCGTGCCGCTCTCCCCGGTGGTCGCGCAGCAGCTCGATGACCGCGGTCTCGCCCTCGATCCGGCGCACGATGCCCTCGATGCCCTGCGGGCTGTCCTCGTAGAGGCCCTGGTTCGTCTGCCAGTCGCGCACCGCGGGGCCTGAGACCTCGTAGAAGGTGTGCTCGCCGTCCTTCCACGAGCGCATGCCCTGCCCGTGGCGCTCCCAGAAGTCCCCCTCCAGGGCGGTCATGCCGCTGAAGAGGACGTCGGTGTCCTCCAGGGTCTTGTCGCTGTAGTAATCTTCGATGTGTACCCCGAGGACCGCTGCCTTGATGCGCAGGTTGATGTCCTTGGAGACGAGGATGACGCGCGTATCGGGGAGTTCCCGCTGCAGCGTGAGGGTCTGCGCCAGGATGGCGTTGTCGTTGCCCGGGCCCGGGGCGCCATCGGGTGCGGCGGGGGAGAGGCGGGTCTGAAAGAAGAGCCGTCCCGAGGAGGGCTTCTTGCCATGATTGCCACTGTAGATGCCGGGCAGCGGCAGGCCCCGGTCGATCTGCTCCTTGGTGGCTCCGCGCATCATGTCATCGAGGAACCGGCTCACCTGGCGGACATTGCGCGAGGCTTCCGAGAGGCCCTTCTTGTGGGCGTCGAGCTCCTCCAGCACCACCATGGGCAGATAAACGTCGTGCTCTTCGAAGCGGAAGATGCAGGCGGGATCGTGCATCAACACGTTGGTATCGAGCACGAAGATGCGTCGGTCGCCGCGTGGTCTTGACCTGGGCTCGGAGTGTGCCATGGGGCTCTCGGTCGGTTGCGATGTGCCCGCGCGCGAGGCTGCGCCGAGCGGCCGGGGGTCAGAGAGACCGCGTTGCTTCAAGTACTTCCTCCGCGTGCCCGGGAACTTTCACCTTGCGCCATTCCTGCCGCAGCACGCCCTTCGCGTCGATCAGGAACGTGCTGCGCTCGATGCCGAGGTACTTGCGCCCATAGAGGCTCTTTTCCCGGATCACATCGAAGAGCTTGCAGACCCGCTCGTCCTCGTCCGACAGCAGCGCGAACGGCAGCCGCTCCTTCGCCTTGAATTTCTCGTGCGAGGCGAGGCTGTCGCGCGAGATGCCGACGATGTCCGCGCCCGCTTTGCGAAACGCGGTGTTGAGGTCACGGAAGTCCTGGGACTCGCGCGTGCATCCGGAGGTCAGGTCCTTGGGATAGAAATAGATCACCAGCAGCCGGCCGGAGGCTTCCTTCAGCGAGAACGTGCCGCCGCCGGTGGCCGGCAGGGAGAAGTCAGGGACCTTGGTTCCGAGTGCGATTTTGTGCATCGTTGCAGGAGATCGACCGGTCGCTAGGATTTCACGGGCTCGAGGATGGCATCGAGGTTCAAGGCGTCGCAATAATCCATGAATTCCTCGCGCAGGTGCGCCACGGGGATGCGACTCGGGACATTGACGATCATCTGCACCGAGAACATCGGTGCGCCGGTGTGAGCCGCCGGGTAGCTGCGGGTCGAGACCTCGGCGATGTCGATCCCGCGGCTCGAAAAGAAG
>DAIDHH010000035.1 GCA_027452045.1 Gammaproteobacteria bacterium | reverse complement strand
CGTCTCGGTCCTCGAGCCCGCCGCGACGCCCTTCTCATCGAGGTAGCCGCGGAATTGTCCCCGCACGAGATCCACGGCCGCGAGCGGCGGTATCGCTTTCAACACCTTGACCTTCTCATCGCGCAGCGCCTCGCTGTCGGTGCGCACCGGCGGCTCCATCGCGAGGTAGGTGAGCACCTGGAACAGGTGATTCTGGATGACATCGCGCACCGTGCCCGTCTGGTCGTAGAACGCGCCGCGGCCCTGGACGCCGAAATCCTCGGCCATCGTGATCTGCACGTTACTGATGTTGTAGCGGTTCCAGAAGGCCTCGAGCATCGCGTTGGTGAAGCGAAAGAACGCCATGTTGTGGACCGGCCGCTTGCCGAGGTAGTGATCGATGCGGAAGATGTGGCCCTCGTCGAACGCGGCGTGCAGGATCCGGTTGAGTTCCCGCGCCGACTGCAGGTCGTGTCCGAAGGGCTTCTCGACCACGACGCGGGTTCCCGCGGCGGTGCACCCGGTCGCGGCGAGCTGCTCTACGACGACGGAGAACATCGAGGGCGGAATGGCGAGGTAGTGCGCGGGGCGCTGCGCACCGCCCAGGGCCTTGCGAAGCGCGCGAAACGTCGCGGCATCGGCATAGTCCCCGTCGACGTAGGCGAGAAGCGACAGGAGCTTCGCAAATGCCGGTGGATCGACGCCGCCGCCGTGCTTCTCGATGCTGTCCCGCGCGCGCTCCCGCAGCTGCTCCAGGGTCCAGCCCGACTTGGCGACACCGATGACCGGGACACTGAGGGTGCCGCGCTTCACCATCGCCTGCAGCGCCGGGAAGATCTTCTTGTGGGCCAGGTCTCCGGTCGCGCCGAAGAACACCAGAGCGTCGTTGCTTACATCCTGCATATCCACCTCACGTGATCCGGGCATGGCTCGTCATGCCGATTATCCCCATCCACTGTCCCGGCCGCTCGCACGATCGCTGCCCTTCATCCCGTGCCGCTCAGGACAGCCACCGGCGCAGCAGTGCCGAGAGGCGTTGCACCCGCCTCCCGTAGGGCGGGAAGAACATCCGCGCCAGCATCAGCTTCGCCTCGAGCACGGCGCGCTCGTGCGAGAACGTACGGATGCCCCACTCCCCGTGATAGCTGCCGATGCCGGAGTGATTGACACCGCCGAACGGCAGGTTGTGATGCAGGAACTGCGCGGCCGCGTGATTGATGCAGGTGCCGCCGGCGCTGGTGCGCTCGATCACGCGCTGCGCGCTCGAGCGGTTGCGTGTCCAGAGGTACATCGCAAGCGGCTTCGGCGCGCCGTTGATCCTGTCGATCACCGCATCGAGCGACTGGTACGGTATGAGCGGCAGGAGCGGGCCGAAGATCTCCTCCTGCATGATGTGCGCCTCATCGGGAACCTCTGTCAACAGCGTCGGCGCGATGAAGCGGCGCGCGAGGTCGGCCTCACCCCCATAGGGCAGCTGCGCGCCGCGCGCGCGCGCGTCCTCGAGGAGGCAGATCAGGCGCTGCGTGTGGCGCTCGTTGACGATGCGGCCGAAGTCCCGGGCCTCGAGGGCGTGGGCGCCCCCGTACCAGGCGTCCAGGCGCCGCTTGAACAGCTCCAGCACCTTGTCATGGACGGCCGCGTGCACGTAGACATGGTCCGGCGCGATGCAGGTCTGGCCGGCATTGAGGAACTTGGTCCAGGCGAGGGTTTTCACCGCCAGCTCGAGATCCGCGTTCTCATCGATGATGACGGGGGATTTGCCGCCGAGCTCGAGCGTGACGCTCGCCAGGTGCTTCGCGGCGGCGGCCATCACGACCTTGCCGATCGCCGGGGCGCCGGTGAAAAACAGGTGATCGAAGGGCAGCGTGAGGAGTTCCCCGGCAACGGAGGCATCGCCCTCGAACAGCGCGACCTCGTGCTCCTCGAAGACCTCGTGAACGATTTTCGCCACCACTGCCGATGAATGCGGCGCGAACTCCGAGGTCTTGAGGATGACCGTGTTGCCGCAGGCCACGGCCGGGATGAGCGGGCCGAGTGCGAGCACGATGGGATAATTCCACGGCGAGAGGATCAGGCAGCGGCCCCGGGGCTCGCGCCGGACCCAGGCGCGCGTGCCGAAGAGCAGCGCGGTGGCTCGCACCCGGCGCGGCCGCAGCCACGCTCCGAGGTGCCGGCGATGCTCGGCAAGGTCCGCCAGCAGCGGCACGAGCTCTGCCAGGTCGGTCTCGGCGGCAGGACGTCCGAGATCCTCGGCGGTGGCCTGCAGGATCTGCTCGCGGTGCGCCACCAGGCTCGCGCGTAGCCGCTCGAGCTTGCCGATGCGTTCCTTCAACGTCGAGGTGCGCAGGCGCAGCGCGGTCGCGCGCTGCGCCTCGAACACCCGGCGGATGTCCGCGACGAGCGATGGCGTCAACGCGCCAGACGGTTCGCCGCAGGCGCGCACCTGGTTGCTCACGTCCTCTTGCCCGGACCGTATTGCTCGGGCCAATCGCGGACGGCGCGCCGACGTTTCTCCTCGCAAGGCATTGCCGCCCCGGGTTCACGGATCTGCCGCCATTCCCGCGCTGCGGCGTGGCCTCGATCTTCCGCCGGCATTGGCGAGCTCATGATAATGACGGCGTGATCTTCGATTGTCCGTACGGGCAGGAGGGGCGGAGGGAATCGACCCATTTCAAGGTTCCACTATGCCCACGAGCGACGGTCGATCAAAGAATACAGCGAACTGGCCGTTGCGCACAGGCGGCGCCCGCCCCGGCGCACGATCGAGCCTGTTCGGGGACAGGTCATGGTTCCGTGCCACGATCGCTGCAGCTCAGTGACTTCTCGAACCAGTGCTGCGCATACGGGTTCTCATTGTAGCGGGAGATTTCCCGATACCCCGCTGTCCGGTAGAGGTTGAGCGCCTCGGCAAGTGCACCGTTGGAATCCAGGCGCACTGTGCCCAGCCTGCACTCCTTCGCCGCCTGCTCCAGCGCCTCGAGCAGGCGCCGCCCGACGCCGAGCCCGCGCACCGGCGGTGCTATCCACATGCGCTTGATCTCCCCCACGCCGCGGGCCAGGGTGCGCAGGGCGCCGCAGCCGACCGGGTCACCGAACAGGCGTGCAACGATCATGCAGCCTGCCGGGGGCGTGAACTCGCCCGAGGCCGGCGCATCATCGGCGCCGACCTCGAATCCACCCGGGAATCGGGCCGCGAGCTCCTCGTAATAGCGCTCGAGGCAGTACCGGGCGTCCTCGCTTCGCGGGTCCGCGGGGGTGAGCTCGATGCTCGAGGCGCGCAGCAGCCGCTCGACCTCGGACATGGCGGCCACGAGCCGCCGCGCCTGCTCCCCCCTCAGGGGCGCAAGCATGGAGCGCGCGAGCTCGTCGGACAGGGCATCGAGCCGCTCGAGCTCGGCGAGCCCCTTGCGTGTCAGGCGCGCAATGCGCACCCGCCCATCGGCGCCTGCCGGCTCGGTCCGGACCAGCTTCTTGCGCTCGAGCGCGCGCAGCAGCCGGCTCGAGAAACCGGAATCGAGACCGAGTCGCACGCGTAGCGCCCGTATGGAGGCGCCGCGGGCGCCGATCTCGAACATCAGCCGGGATTCGACGAGCGGCCGGTCGCGCCCGAGGTATTTCTCGTTGAGCACCCCGAGGCGTCGCGTGACCGTACGGTTGAACGCCCGGATTCGCTCGTTGTCGTCCATTATCTGACTTTAGTCAGATATATGACGGCCGGCAAGTGCCGCCTCCCTCGCCTGCTCGATGAAATGGCGCACGACGGCCGAGCGCTCATCGGTGCGATAGGCGGCACCGAGCAGCGCATGCAATGGTTCGCCCTGCAGCGGGACGTAGACCACCGTCCGCGGCTGCAGCGAGCGCATGCTGGCCGGGACGATGGAAATCCCGAGCGACGCCCCGACCAGGTTGATGGTGGAAGACAGCTGCGGCGCATGCTGACCCACCCGCGGCGTGAATCCCGCCGCCTCGCAGGCACTCACCACCTCATCGGCGAGCCCGGGCCGCACGGTGCGCGGATACAGAATGAAGGTCTCCGCGGCGAGATCTTTCAGCGCCACGCCGCGGCGCTTCGCGAGCCGATGGCCTCCCGGAACCGCCACCACCAAGGGCTCCTTTTCCAGCAGATCGAACGCCAAGCCCCGCTCCTCACGCAACGGCGGACGCACGAAAGCCACATCGATCCGGTCCTCGCGCAGTCCCGTGGCGAGTTCCGTCGAGGGATGCTCCTCGAGCGAGACCTCGACATCGGGATACGCGGCCCGGAAACCGCGCAACGCGGAGGTCACGAGCGGATTGAAGGAAGCCGATTCCGTAAAGCCCACCCTGACGCGCCCGGTGGCGCCCCGGGCCGCCGAGCGCGCCAGCCGCACGGCATTGCGCACTTCCTCGAGAATGCGCGCCGCCTCGCTCGCGAACGCCTGCCCCGCATCCGTCAGCGCGATCCGGTAGGAGGTGCGGTCGATGAGCGTGACGCCAAGCTCCGCCTCGAGCGCCTTGATCTGCTGGGTGAGCGGCGGCTGCGAGATGTTGAGCCGGCGGGCCGCGCGCGTGAAGTTCAGCTCCTCGGCGACGCTGAGAAAGTACCTGAGGTGGCGCAGCTCCATGTCCATATTTTCTGCATATTGAGATGCCATTTTCAATATATTTTCCCTGGGCATCCCGCGGAGCTACAGTCCGCCGGTGACCATGAGCGAGCGGCGCATTCCATGACAGCGAACGAGCAGCCGGCCGCGGGGCCGAAACCGAAGAAATCCGTCGCACTCTCCGGAGTGATCGCCGGCAACACCGCGCTGTGCACCGTCGGGCGCAGCGGCAACGATCTGCACTACCGCGGCTATGACATCCTCGAGATTGCCACCGCGTGCGAGTTCGAGGAGATCGCGCACCTGCTGATCCACGGCAAGCTCCCCAACCGCGCCGAGCTCGCCGCCTACAAGGGCAAGCTCAAATCGCTGCGCGGCCTGCCCAAGACCGTGCGCACGGTGCTCGAGACGCTGCCCGCCTCGAGCCATCCGATGGATGTGCTGCGAACCGGCGTGTCGGCCCTCGGCTGCACGCTGCCGGAGCGAGACAGTCACGAGCCCGCCGGAGCACGCGACATCGCCGACCGCCTGATCGCCTCCCTCGGCTCGATGCTCGCGTACTGGTATCACGCCAGCCACAGCGGCCATTCGCTCATCGTGGAGACCGAGGACGAGTCGATCGGCGGCCATTTCCTGCACCTGCTGCACCGCCGCCCGCCGCCGCAATCCTGGGTGCGCGCCATGCACACCTCGCTCAATCTCTACGCCGAGCATGAATTCAACGCCTCGACGTTCACCGCGCGCGTCATCGCGGGCACGGGCTCGGATATCTACTCGTGCATCGCCGGTGCCATCGGCGCGTTGCGCGGCCCGAAGCACGGCGGCGCGAACGAGATGGCGTTCGAGATCCAGAAACGCTACGACACGCCAGAGAGCGCCGAGGCGGACATCCGGGCGCGCGTCGCCAACAAAGAGGTCATCATCGGCTTCGGCCACCCCGTCTACACCATCGCCGATCCGCGCAACCAGGTGATCAAGGCCCTCGCGCGCGAGCTCGCCGGCGAGGCGGGGGACCTTGCGATGTTCGCGATCGCCGAGCGGATCGAGTCGGTGATGATGGACAGCAAGAGGATGTTCCCCAACCTCGACTGGTACTCCGCCGTGTCCTACCACCTGATGGGGGTGCCGACGGAAATGTTCACGCCGTTGTTCGTCATCGCGCGCACCGCCGGCTGGGCGGCGCACGTGCTCGAGCAGCGTGCCGACGGCAAGATCATCAGGCCAACCGCGAACTACGTCGGGCCCGAGCCGCAGCGCTTCGTGCCCATCGAGCGGCGCCCGTAACACTCACGCAAGCGACGACCACCCCATGTCCTCACACACCCACGGCGCCCGGCCCGAGCCGGACAAAGTTCTCACCGACATCGCCGATTACGTGCTCGGCGCCGAGCCCGGCGGCGATCCCGCCTACGAGACCGCCCGGTACTGTCTGCTCGACACCCTGGGGTGCGGCCTCGAGGCGCTCGAGTATCCCGCCTGCGCCAAACTCCTCGGGCCGATCGTGCCCGGCACCATCGTGCCGAACGGCGCACGGGTTCCGGGCACACAATTCCAGCTCGATCCGGTGCAGGCGGCGTTCAACATCGGCGCCATGATCCGCTGGCTCGACTTCAACGACACCTGGCTCGCGGCGGAGTGGGGGCATCCCTCGGACAACCTGGGCGGGATCCTCGCCACCGCGGACTGGCTGTCGCGCCAGGCCGTGGCCGCCGGCCGCGCACCGCTCACGATGCGCGAGGTCCTCACGGCCATGATCCGGGCGCACGAGATCCAGGGGGTGATCGCGCTCGAGAACAGCTTCAACCGTGTCGGCCTCGATCACGTAGTGCTCGTCAAGGTGGCCTCCACCGCGGTCATCGGACGGCTTCTCGGCCTGAGCCGCGAGGAGATCATCAACGCGCTCTCGCTCGCCTGGGTGGACGGGCAGAGTCTGCGCACCTATCGCCATGCGCCCAACGCCGGCTCGCGAAAGAGCTGGGCCGCGGGCGATGCCACGAGCCGCGCCGTGCGGCTCGCCCTGATCGCGCGCACGGGCGAGATGGGCTACCCGTCGGTGCTCACCGCGAAGACCTGGGGGTTCTACGACGTACTGTTCAAGGGGCAGCCGTTCAAATTCCAGCGCGGCTTCGGCTCGTACGTGATGGAAAACGTGCTGTTCAAGATCTCCTACCCGGCGGAGTTCCATGCGCAAACGGCGGTGGAAGCCTCGATGCAGGTGCACCGCCGGCTCACCGAAATGAACCTGACTTCCGAGGCCATCGAGCACATCACCGTGCGTACCCACGAGGCCTGCGTGCGCATCATCGACAAGCAGGGCCCGCTCGCCAATCCCGCCGACCGCGATCACTGCATCCAGTACATGATGGCCGTGCCGCTCATCTTCGGGCGACTGACGGCGGCGGACTACGAAGAGGGCGTGGCGGCGGATCCTCGCATCGATGCGCTCCGCGCACGGATCAAGTGCGTGGAAGACCCACAGTTCACGCGCGACTACCACGACCCGGACAAGCGCTCCATTGCGAACGCCGTGACGGTGCGCCTCAAGGACGGACGCACCCTGCCCGAGGTGGTGGTCGAGTATCCGGTGGGACACAAGCGCCGCCGCGGCGAGGGCATTCCTCTGCTCATCGAGAAGTTCCGCCGCAATCTCGCTCGCCGCTTTCCGGAGAAGCAGCAGCGGCTCATCAGCGAGCTCTCGCTCGATGGAGCACGGCTCGAGCAGACCCCCGTGCACGAGTACGTCGATCTGTACGTGATCTGAGGCGGAGGCGCTCATGAGCACCTATCTCGTCGCAGAGGACGTCCCCGCCGAGCCCGCCGGCCGCCGCTTCGCCGCGCTGATCGGGCGGGCTCCGATCCTGCGCATCCCGGGCGCCCACAACGGCCTCGCGGCGCTGCAGGCGAAGCGCGCGGGATTCGAGGCGCTTTATCTGTCGGGCGCAGCGATCAGCGCGTCGATGGGCCTGCCCGATCTGGGCATCCTCACCGTCGAAGACGTGTGTTTCTTCATCCGGCAGGTGAGCCGCGCAACGGGACTGCCGGTCCTGGTGGACGGCGATACCGGTTACGGCGAGGCGTTGAACGTCATGCACATGGTGCGCGCCTTCGAGGATGCCGGCGCCGCGGCGGTGCACATCGAGGATCAGCTGCTGCCGAAGAAATGCGGCCACCTGAACGACAAGAAACTCGCGGCCCCCGAGGACATGGCGGCCAAGATCGCCGCGGCCAGGCGTGCCCGGCGTCATCTGTACATCATCGCGCGCACCGACGCGGCGGCGAGCGAGGGTCTTGATGGGGCCGTGGCGCGCGCCCGCCGTTACCTCGATGCCGGCGCGGACGCCATCTTCCCCGAAGCGCTCACCACCGAGGAGATGTTCCGGGAGTTCGCTCGGCGGGTGCCGGCGCCGCTGCTCGCCAATATGACCGAGTTTGGCCGCACACCCTACTTCAGCGCCGAGCAGTTCGCCGCGCTCGGCTTTTCGATGGTGATCTGGCCGGTGAGCAGCCTGCGCATCGCCGCGCGGGCGCAGGAGCGTCTTTACTCCGTGATCGCCCGCGAAGGCGGTCCGCGCAGCCTCATTGGCGAGATGCAGACCCGCCAGGAGCTCTACGAGACCATCTCCTACGCGGACTACGAGGCCCTCGATGCCTCGATCGTGAAGACAGTGCTTCCCTGAACGCGCTCACTTGGAGCGCGTGCGGACCGAGCTAAGCGTCTCTACCGAGAAACCCACCAGCACGACGATGGTGAGGAGGAGCTGCGAAACCACGATGACCATGATGTTTACTTCCTTACTTTCTTTCGTTCGTTCAACCGACGCGCGCAGTCTAGGGATCGGCCTTCTCCGTGACATGTCCATCGCGAGAGTGCGCGGCATAGTCTGCCCGGGGGCGTCCCGGGTACCCATTTGGGGATAGCCGTTTTCCGCACCCACAGCGCGGCTTCCGCGGCCGTGAGCCCCCTTGCGTGACGGCCCGCCCTCCCCCGGGTAGAATCGCGGGCCTTCCTGACGGCAACCCCTTGCCGCACACCCTGATCACCGGAGTTCCCCGATGCCCGTCGCCCAAGATTCCGTCGTCACCATCCACTACACCCTCAAGGACGATACGGGCACGGTTCTCGACAGCTCCTCGCCCCAGGAGCCGCTCGCCTACCTGCATGGCCATGGCAATCTCATCCCCGGACTCGAGAAGCAGCTCGAAGGGAAGAATGCCGGAGATGCGCTCACCGTGACGGTCGCCCCCTCCGAGGGCTATGGCGAGTACGACGATCGGCTGGTGCAAAGCGTGCCGCGGCGCTCGCTGCGTGGCATAAAGGACGTGAAGCCCGGGATGCACCTGCACGCACAGACCGAGGATGGCCCGCGCACCGTCACGGTCACCAAGGTGCTCGGCGACATGGTGACACTCGATGGCAACCATCCTCTGGCCGGCAAGAGCCTGCACTTCGAGGTCCGCATCGAGGATGTCCGCCCGGCCACGGAAGAAGAGCTGTCACACGGGCACGTGCACGGTGCGCACGGACATCACCACTGATTGAGCGCGGCGCCGCTCCCGGTTGATCGGGATCGGCTCCGCACGCTCACGGCATCGCGCGGGCGGCGATGCTCAAAACCAGCCGTAGTTGAAGCTGATGCTGATCCGCTCCGCGGCAAGCGGATTGGCCGGCACCTCATGGCGCAGCCAGCTCTCGAAGAGGAGCGCGCCGCCGGCTTGCGCGGGCAGGACGACCCAGGGTTGGTTGGCCCGTTTCGCGCCCGTGCGCCGCGGCGGCGCCGCCATCATCCGCGACAGCCTCGGGTCCTCGACCTTCAGACCCGGGCAACCCCTGGGTGTCTTCACGTAATACGTTCCGCTGATCGTCGAAAGGGGATGGATGTGCAGCCCATGCGCCGTTCCCCTCGGCATGATGTTGACCCAGCAGTCGGTCATGGTGAGCTCCCGGCCCGTCAGATCCAGGTCGAGGGCTCGGGCGAAGGCGCCGATGTGCCCATCGAGCGCCCGTTGCAGCTGCGCGAAAGTCGGCGACAGCTGATGCATGCGGCATACCGAGCCGTACGAGGTGTACCCGCCCGGATAGTTCTTCGCCGACCAGCGCCGGCCAGCCCGATCGTCGAGACGCAACTGCCTGCACTCGCGCAGCAGCCGCTCGTTGAGGGGCGCAGCGCCGGCGAGGCGCGCGCAGTAGACCAGAGTGGGGAAGAGTCGTTCGACGGGCATCCGCCCAGTATAACGGTCCGCGGCCGCAATCTCCCTTTCCGGCCGCGGACGCGGTGCGGGCTCCTGCCCTGCCGCACACGCCCCTGCCATCCTGCCCCACCGCTCGGCGCAGAGCGGCGCATGCCTGCATCGCTCCGCGGCTCGCCTCGATGCGCGCTTACGAGGCTCGCTCGAACTGCTGGGCTTCGGTGCTCCCCGTCAGAGCCGTGATGGACGAGGTGCCTCCGGTGATGGCCTGCGTCAGTTCATCGAAATACCCGGCGCCGACTTCCCGCTGGTGGCGCGTCGCGCTGTAGCCGTGCTGTTCGGCGTCGAATTCCGCCTGCTGCAGCGCGACATAGGCCGACATCTGCCGTTGCTTGTACCCGCGGGCCAGGTCGAACATCGAGAAGTTGAGCGAGTGGAATCCCGCCAGGGTGATGAACTGGAAGCGATACCCCATGGCGCCGAGCTCGCGCTGGAACCTGCCGATGGTCGCATCGTCGAGCTTGCGCTTCCAATTGAAGGACGGCGAGCAGTTGTAGGCGAGCAGTTTCCCGGGGAAGCGCCGGTGCACGCCCTCGGCAAAACGACGCGCCTCCTCGAGATCCGGCTTCGCGGTCTCGCACCAGAGCAGATCGGCGAACGGCGCATAGGCGCAGGCCCGCGCGATCGCCTGCTCGATGCCCGCCCTGACGGGGAAGAAGCCCTCCGCGGTTCGACCCTTGGCGGCATCAATGAACGGCCTGTCGCGCTCGTCCACATCCGCGGTGAGCAGGCTCGCCGACTCCGCATCCGTGCGCGCCACCAGCACCGTCGGCACGTTGCAGACGTCGGCCGCGAGCCGCGCGGCGATCAGCTTGTTGACCGCCTCCTGGGTGGGCACCAGCACCTTGCCGCCCATGTGGCCGCACTTCTTGGCCGAGGAGAGCTGGTCCTCGAAATGCACTCCGGCCGCTCCCGCCTCGATCAACTGCTTCATCAGCTCGAAGGCGTTCAGCACGCCGCCGAAACCGGCTTCCGCGTCGGCGACGATGGGCTTCAGCCAATCGATGCTGTCATCGCCCTCGGCGTGATGGATCTCATCGCACCTGCGCAGCGTGGCATTGATCCGTCGCACCACCGCCGGCACCGAGTCCGCCGGGTACAGCGATTGATCCGGATACATCTGCCCGCTGAGATTGGCGTCGGCGGCGACCTGCCAGCCGGAAAGATAGATGGCATCGAGCCCGGCCTTCACCTGTTGCATGGCCTGGTTGCCGGTGAGGGCGCCCAAGGCGTTGACGAAAGGCTTTTCGTTGAGATACCGCCACAGCTTCTCCGCGGTGAGTCGCGCAACCGTATGCTCGAGGGGAATCGTGCCACGCAGACGCACCACGTCCTCGGGCTGGTAACCGCGCTCGATGCCGCGCCAGCGCGGGCTGTCACGCCAGGCCTGGCGCAACTCCTCGGCGCTCGGTAGGGATTTGATCGGTGTCATGGTGGGTACTCCGGCCGTCAGTCGATCAGGTCATAAGCGGGAAGGGTCAGGAATTCATCGAACGCATCCTGCTTGATCATGCGTTCGAACAGTCGCGCGGCGCTCGGAAACACTCCGTTCAGCAGTCTCTGCGAGCCCACTTCGCCGTGGATGCGGTCGAGTTCCTCCGACAGCAGGCGGTCGAAGCGCTCCACCGTCACCGCCGCTCCGTCACTGGTGCGCGCGCCGTGATGCAGCCATTGCCACAGCTGCGCGCGCGAGATCTCGGCCGTGGCGGCATCTTCCATCAGGTTGTAGAGCGGCACGCAGCCGTTGCCACGCAGCCAGGACTCCAGATATTGCACGCCGACCCGGATGTTGGTGCGCAACCCCTGCTCGGTGATCTGGCCGTCGGGCACGGCCAGCAGGTCCTCGCCGGTGACGCTCACTTCGGCGCGTGTCACGTGCAGTTGATTGGGTCCTTGCATGACCAAGTCGAACGCCTCGCGCGCCACCGTGGCGAGCCCGGGGTGCGCGATCCAGGTTCCGTCGTGTCCGGCGCGGGCCTCGCGCAGCTTGTCGGCGCGCACCCGGGCCATCGCCGCCTCGTTGGCTTGCCGGTCGCGAACCGGGATCTGCGCGGCCATGCCGCCCATGGCGTGCGCACCGCGCCGGTGGCAGGTCTGGATGAGCAGGTCCACGTAGGACTTGAGGAAGTGCCGCTCCATGCTCACCTCGGCCCGGTCCGGCAGCAGAAACTCGCGGCGATTGCGGAACTTCTTGATGTAACTGAAGATGTAGTCCCAGCGCCCGCAATTGAGGCCCGCGGAGTGCTCGCGCAGCTCGTAGAGGATCTCGTCCATTTCGAAGGCCGCGAGGATGGTCTCGATGAGCACCGTCGCCTTGATCGTGCCGCGGGGCATGCCGAGCGCGTCCTGCGCCGCGAGAAACACCTCGTTCCAGAGCCGCGCCTCGAGGTGGCTCTCCATCTTCGGCAGGTAGAAATACGGCCCCGTGCCCGCGCGCGCGAGCGCCTCGTGGTTGTTCGCGAGGTACACCGCGAAGTCGAACAGGCTCCCTGATACCGGCTCGCCATTGACGAGCACGTGCTTCTCGGGCAGGTGCCAGCCGCGGGGCCGGACGATGAGCGTCGCGGTGTTCGGTCCCAGCCGGTAGGACTTGCCGCTCGTGGGGTCGCTGTAGCTGATGGTGCCTCGGATGGCGTCGGCGAGGTTGACTTGTCCGCGCACGAGGTTCGACCAGCTCGGGGTACAGGAGTCCTCGAAATCGGCCATGAAACAGCGCACCGGGGCATTGAGCGCGTTGATGATCATCTTGCGATCGACGGGCCCGGTGATCTCCACCCGCCGGTCGAGGAGGTCCGCCGGCACGGGAGCGATCCGCCATTTGCCCGCTCGCACCTCGGCGGTCTGCGCCAGGAACGCCGGCAGCGCACCCGCGTCGAGTTCGCGCTGACGCTGCTCGCGGGCGGCGAGCAACTCGAGCCGTTGCGGATTGAAGCGCCGGTGAAGGTGAGCGAGCAGCTGCAGCGCGAGCGGCGTCAGCACTTCCTCCGAGCGCTCCACGGGATGGCCGAGAATCTCCACCGGGGATCCGGCCGGCTCCCGGGAATACAGCTCGCGAGTCCTCTCGAGTACTTCGGCTCTGGCGTTCATTGGCGATACCCCGGCGCTGCCTGACTGTGAAGGCAGCATAGTCCGGATCCGCCGCAGAATTTGACTATAGAAACTTCACACTGTTAATTTCACACATATCGCACGTGCCGAGGTCGAGGTCCACCATGTCACCCCTGCTGCGCAAAGGGCATTTTCTCGGAGCGAAGCTGCGCGACCTGCGCAAACGCAACGGCCTTACCCTCGAGGAGCTGTCCTCGCGCTGCATCCAGCGTGACGCCGAACGCGCCCCCTCGGTCTCCTACCTCAGCATGATCGAAAGCGGCAAGCGCGTCCCCTCGGCCGAGCTCCTCGGTCTTCTCGCGCAGGTCTTTCAGCGCCATCCCGGCTGGTTTCTCGATGAGGGTGGGGACTCGGAACTGCCGGCCGTGTCGGCCCCCGCCGGTGGGGCGGTGAAGGTACCGCTCGAGCCGGCCTTCCTCTTCTCGAAGGAGGTGCTGCAGGCGGCCATCCCGGAGCTGCTGCAGCAGACCGGCACGAGCGGGCGGCAATTCGCCCACCTGCTCATCCGCTCTCACCAGGAGATGTCGCGCAACGACTTCCCGGACCTCGAGCGCGCGGCCGAGTCGGTCGGTGAGCGCAAGTTCCCGCTCACCGTCGAGGACCTGATGCGACTCGCGCGCCGCCATGGCCTGGAGATCCGCTGGTTCGACCGCAAGCCGGTGCTCGCCCGCGACAAGGACCGGGACGTGCGCAGCATGGTGCGCTCGTTCTTCGAGCCGCCGCGCCACATCTACGCCAACCGCGCGTTGCAGTCGGACCCGGCCCGTCTGAAGTTCGATCTGGCGGCGCACATCGCCCACAAGGTGTTGCATGGCGGCGATGGGTTGAAGTCCGCGCACGCCACCGGCGGGGAGATGGGCGGCAGCCCCGAGGGCAATCCGAGCGGCGGCATGAATGCCCAGGACGTGCTGCATGCCTGGCGCGATTTCGAATGCAGCTTCTTCGCCGGCGCGCTGCTCGCCCCGCGGGTGCCGTTCAGGCGCTTTCTCGCCCGCGAGCGCTATCGCGTGGAGCCGGGGACGCGCCTCGAGCTGACCCCGGCGGTCATCATGCGGCGCATGACCAAGGTCTCACCCTATCCCTACTGGCATTTCTTCGACGCCTACCCTCCCGGTTACCTGCGCGCCGTGTATCGCGGCAACGGCATCCCCCTGCCCTGGGGCAACATGGCGCAGGTGAGCGATCCGTGCCCCAACTGGGCGGTGTTCCGGATGATCGACAGTCAGCGGGACATCGGCTCGCAGATTTCCGTGCTGCGCGATGGCGAGCGATCGTTTCTCTACTGCTGCCACTCGCGCCGCGTGCGCGACATGGCGGGCAACCCGCACGTGCTGTCGGTGGGGGTGGATCTGGCGCCGGCGTTGGATGCCAACGGGGTGGCCAGTCAGGAGACCATCGGGGCGATCCTGGCGGAATGCCTGCGCGGACGTGGTGAGGCGCGCGCGCCCAAAGCGGCGCACGCTGCGCTTCAGGCGGTCGCCAACGTGCTCGACATCGCATGGATAGAGGATGCGCTGGAGAGGCCCGCGCGCATCATCTGCCCGCGCAGCTCCCGCTGCCCGCGCCCCGAGCGGTGCGACGGGGCGAAGAGCCGCCCGTCGCGGGCGCGGGAGATCGATGACGTCAAGGCGGAAATACTCGAGAGCCCCTAGGCGCCGCCGAGCAGCGCCCGCACCCGCGATTCGGACGTCTACCCGATGAATATCGTGGCGGGGTGCTCCAGGAGCTCCTTCAGCGCCTGGATCATCGCCGCCGCATCGTA
>DAIDHH010000034.1 GCA_027452045.1 Gammaproteobacteria bacterium | reverse complement strand
GTTGCGGGCGACGGAGTCGAACACGCCGCGCACGCGGCGCGCCTTCTCGCCCCACGGCACCTGCTCATAGCCGAAATCGGTGGCCCGATGCTCGCTCATCTTGTCCGCCGTCCACGAAATGGCCGGCATTGTATCCCAGGCGCACGGTGTGCTCAGGGGTGCGCTCGCGCGGCGCCCGGGATCCGATCCGGATCACGACGGCCTACTCGTGGTAAGGCCCTTCTGTCAAGACCCTTCGGGAAGAGGGAAGAATTTGCTTTTTGACTCACTCGGTGCGAATAATCGCCCCGCGTACGGGGGTCTTGAAACCTTCGAGGCCGGACGGTGTCAACACCCTCCGGCCTTTTTTATGCGCGCGGCGAGCCACTAAACGGACACGCGCAGGCGCGCAGGCAACTGGCGCTGCGGCGGGTACATTACGATCATTGGCAAGGGCGGCGACGGCCGGCCATGAATACCAACGGCTCGGTGCGCTGATGCGTCGGCGAGCGCCAGTTCACCGCCAGGTGTCCCTGGCGCAACTCCGCGATCGAGGTCGGCAGACCGTGGCGGCGCACGTAATCGGACAGCTCACCCTAGCGCAGCACGCAGTCGATCCCCCTTCCCGCACCAGGTTCACGAACCGGTTGCTGGTGCCGAGCTCGACGATCGGCACGTAGGCCCGCATCGACCGCAACTGATCCATTGTTTACCGATTTGAAACAGAATTGATGACTATTGAGGATTTATCGCGGATCCGCGAGCGCGCATCATGCGCTTCCCTTCTCATGGATCAGGAGCGTCCGATGCAACGACGAATGCTTGGCGCGCGCGGTCCCCGCGTTTCCGCCCTGGGCCTTGGCTGCATGGGCATGAGCGAGTTCTACGGCGGGCGAGACGACGCCGAATCGATCGCCACCGTGCACCATGCGCTGGACCGAGGCATCACTCTGCTCGACACGGCCGACGCGTACGGTCCGCACCTCAACGAGGAGCTGGTCGGCCGCGCGATCAAGGGACGGCGCGAGCAGGCTTTCATCGCCACAAAATTCGGCATCGTCCGCGATCCGGCCAATCCCGCGGCGCGCGGGGTGAACGGCCGCCCGGAGTACGTGCGGGCGAGCTGCGAGGGCAGTCTCAGGCGCCTCGGCGTGGAGTACATCGACCTCTACTACCAGCACCGCGTGGATCCTGAGGTGCCGATCGAGGAGACCGTGGGGGCGATGGCGGAGCTGGTGAAGACCGGCAAGGTGCGCCACCTGGGCCTCTCGGAGGCCGCCGCCCCGACGCTCGAGCGGGCGAGCCGCGTGCATCCGATCGCCGCGCTCCAAAGCGAATACTCGCTCTGGACCCGCGATCCGGAGGACAACGGCGTGCTCGCGGCCTGCCGCCGGCTCGGCATCACCCTGGTCGCCTACTCACCCCTCGGCCGGGGCTTTCTCACCGGCGCGATCCGCTCGCCCGAGGATTTCGAGACGGATGATTACCGCCGCGGCAGCCCGCGCTTTCAGGGCGAGAACTTCCGGCGCAACCTCGTCCTGGTGGACAAGGTGCGGGCCCTGGCGCAGGAGAAGGGCTGTACGCCCGCACAGCTCGCTCTCGCATGGGTGCTCGCGCAGGGTGAGGACATCGTGGCCATCCCGGGCACCAAGCGCCGCGAGCGTCTGGATGAGAATCTCGGCGCGCTCGAGGTCAGCCTCACGCCCGCCGATCTGCAGGCCATCGCGGCGGACTTCCCGCCGGATGTGGCCGCGGGGACGCGCTATCCGCAGGAGATGATGAAGCGGCTGAACGGCTGATTGCCCCCGGGGGGGCCGGGAAACCTTCAGGGCCGGACGGAGTCCACCTCTTGTCCGGCCATTCCGCGGACGCAATGCGCCGAGCGGTTGAGTAATGTCGGCTGGATCTGTTTGCGGGGGCTCGGCTTGCACTATCATCGTGCACTCTGCCCCAGCAGTGGAACATCGTGGACGCCACCGATACTTCCCACCCCGACCATTACCATCGCGTAGTCGACTGCCAGTGGGCCTGTCCGGCCCATACGGACGTCCCGGAGTACATCCGGCTCATTGCCCAGGGTCGATTCACCGACGCCTACATGGTGAACCGGCACTCGAATGTCTTTCCGGGCATTCTCGGGCGGGTGTGCGACCGGCCCTGCGAGCCGGCCTGCCGCCGCGGCCGCGTCGAAGCCAAGCCCGTGGCCATCTGCCGCCTGAAGCGCGTGGCGGCGGACCACCGCGACGACGTGACCGCCCGGTTGCCGAAGATTCCCAAGGTCAAGAACGGCAAGCGCATCGCCTGCATCGGCGCCGGGTGCGCCTCCCTCACGGTGGCCAATGACCTCATGCCGCTCGGCTACGAGGTGACGATCTTCGAGCAGTTCGCCACCCCCGGCGGCCTGATGCGCACCAATATCCCCGCCTTCCGTCTGCCGGCGAGCGTGCTCGACGAGGAGATCGGCATGATCCTCGGCATGGGAGTAGACCTCAGGCTCGGCCATCGGGTCGAGAGCCTGAGGGAGATGCTCGAGGAGGGCGGCTTCGACGCCGTGTTCGTCGGCTCAGGCGCCCCGAAGGGCAAGGAGCTCGAGCTGCCGGGCCGTGAGGCGGCCGCCGCCAACGTGCACATCGGCATCAGCTGGCTCGAGTCGGTGGCCTTCGGGCACATCGAGCGCATCGGTGAGCGCGTGCTCATCATCGGCGTCGGCAATACGGCGATGGACTGCTGCCGCACCAGTCTGAGGCTCGGCGCCCGTGAGGTGAAGGTCATGGCGCGCAAGCCGCGCGCCTTCTTCAAGGCCTCCGCCTGGGAGCTCGAGGACGCCGAGGAGGAGAGCGTCAAGATCATCGTCAACCGCTCGCCCAAGGCCTTCGTTCTCGAGCATGGCCGGCTCGCGGGCATGACCTTCGAGTGCATGGAGTACGAGCTCGACTCGAGGGGGCGCATCACCGCCGAGCGCGTGACCGGTGAGGAATTCATACCCGCCGACGATGTGATCCTCGCGATCGGCCAGGAGAACGCCTTCCCCTGGATCGAGCGCGATCTCGGTATCGAATTCAACAAGTGGGACGTGCCGGTGGTCGATCCGACGACTTTCCAGTCGACGCGCCCCGGGGTGTTCTTCGGCGGCGATGCCGCCTTCGGGCCGAAGAACATCATCTGGGCCGTGGAGCACGGCCATCAGGCCGCGATCTCCATCCACCGGCATTGCCAGGGCGAGCCGCTCGCCGAGCGGCTGCCCCCGGGCGTGACTCTGCAGAGCCGCAAGATGGGCATGCACGAGTGGTCGTACGCGAACGACTATGCGCCCGCGGAGCGGCGGCTGATGCCCCACGTGTCGCTCAAGGAGCGGTTCAAGAAGATCAACATCGAGGTGGAGCTCGGCTTCTCGGCCGAGCAGGTGGCGCAGGAGGTGCAGCGCTGCCTCAACTGCGACGTGCAGACGGTATTCAGCGCGAAGCTGTGCATCGAGTGCGACGCCTGCATCGACATCTGTCCGGTCGACTGCCTCACCATCACCCCGAACGCGCCCGAGGAGGAGCTGCGCACGCAGCTGAAGGCCCCGGCGAAGAATCTGTCCCAACCGTTGTACGTGTCGGCGCCGCTGCCGCAGACCCGGCGGGTGATGGTCAAGGACGAGGATCTGTGCGTGCACTGTGGCCTGTGCGCCGAGCGCTGTCCGACCGCCGCGTGGGACATGCAGAAGTCGCACGTGCACTGGCCGCACGCCGAGGACGAGGCCCGCTCGCTCGAGCAGCGCAAACCCAAGATCGCATAGGCCGCATTCCCGGCCGACTGTGCCGCACCTTCGTGATGTGCCCGGATGGCAACAATGACAACACGCCGCGTTAACGACTTCACCATCAAGATCGCCACGGTCAATGGCACCGGCTCGGCGAGCGCCAATACGCTGCTCATGAAGTCCATCTTCCGCAGCGGCGTGCCCGTGATGGGCAAGAACTTCTTTCCGTCCAACATCCAGGGGCTGCCCACCTGGTACGAGATCCGCGTGTCCCGCGATGGCCACGTGGCGCGCTCGGGGCGGGTGGATCTCATGGTGGCGCTGAACCCGGAGACCTACGCCCGCGACGTGAAGGAGGTGGCTCCCGGGGGCTTCCTGGTCTACGACTCCACCTGGCCGCGCCCGGCGCTGCTGTCCCGCCCGGACATCACGGTGATCGGCGTGCCGCTCGCGCAGATGTGCAACGAGCACTTCAGCGGGGTGCGCACCCGCATTCTCATGAAGAACATCTGTTACGCGGGCGCGCTCGCGGCGCTGCTGTCGCTCGACATCGAGCGCATCCGGGGTCTGCTCGCCGAGACTTACGCCAAGAAGCCGCAGCTCCTCGAGAGCAACGTTCAGGCGATCAAGCTCGGCTACGACTATGCGCGACAGCACTTCGAGTGCCCGCTGCCGCTCACGGTCGAGCCCATGGACCGCACCGCCGGGCACATCATGATCGATGGCAACACGGCCGCGGCGCTCGGCTGCGTGTACGCCGGCGCGACGGTGGCCGCGTGGTACCCGATCACGCCGTCGACTTCGCTGATGGATGCGTTCAAGAGCTTCTGCGACCGGCTGCGCGTCGATCCCGAGACCGGTACCAGGCGCTTCGCGTTCATCCAGGCGGAGGACGAGCTGGCCGCCATCGGCATGGTGCTTGGCGCCTCGTGGAACGGCGCACGCTCCTTCACGGCAACCTCCGGCCCCGGCATCTCGCTCATGAACGAGTTCCTGGGTCTCGCCTACTACGCCGAAGTGCCGGCGGTGATATTCGACGTCCAGCGTGTCGGGCCCTCGACCGGCATGCCGACCCGCACGCAGCAGGGCGATCTCATGGCCTGCGCCTACGCCTCGCACGGGGACACCCGTCACGTGTGCCTCTATCCGGCCAACCCGGAGGAGTGTTTCTACATGGCGCGTGATGCGTTCGACCTCGCCGAGCGGCTGCAGACTCCGGTCATGGTGCTCTCCGATCTCGACATCGGCATGAATGACTGGATGTGCCCGGATCTCGAGTGGGACGAGGCCTATCGGCCCGACCGGGGCAAGGTGCTCGGGCTCGAGGAGATCCGCAAGCTCGAGAAATTCCACCGCTATCTCGACAAGGACGGCGACGGCATCCCGTGGCGCACCCTTCCCGGGGTGCATCCCAAGGCCGCCTACTTCACGCGCGGCTCGGGGCACACCCAGTTCGGCGCCTACACCGAGGACTCGGCGGACTACCAGCTGGTGCTCGATCGGCTCCTCAGGAAGTGGGACACGGCCAAGAGGCGCGTGCCGCCTGCGATCGTCGATGGCGCGGGGAGCGAGCTCGGCATCGTCTCCCTCGGCAGCAGCGACAGCGCGATCCGCGAGGCGCTCGCGGTCCTGCGCGGCCGCGGCGTGGCAATCGATTACCTGCGCGTGCGCGCCTTCCCGTTCGGCGAGGAGGTCGAGCGCTTTCTCGCGGCGCACCGCCTGTCGTTCGTCGTCGAGCAGAACCGTGACGCGCAACTGCGCTCGCTCCTGACGCTCGAGACGGCGGTGGAGAAGGCGAAGCTGCGCTCGCTGTTGCATTACAGCGGGTTGCCGGTGAGCTCGAGCTTCATCGTCGAGGGGGTGCTCGCCGAGATCGCGCCTGCCGCGGCGCAATCGCAAGACATCGCGCACGCGTGAGCGGGGAGTCCTGACATGACATTCATCGCCAAACCCAAGGTCGCCCATCCCTCGCTGCCGCGCAACGCGCTCGGTTTCACGCGGCGCGATTACGAGGGAGCGCTCTCGACGCTGTGCGCGGGATGCGGCCACGATTCGATCACCGCGGCCATCGTCGAAGCCTGCTGGGGCCTGTCGCTCGAGCCGCAGAACCTGGTGAAGCTCTCGGGCATCGGTTGCTCATCGAAGACCACCGCCTACTTCGTGAGCGGCGGCCATGGCTTCAACTCCGTGCACGGCCGCATGCCCTCGATCGCGACCGGCGCGAACGCCGCCAACCGCCGGCTGAGCTACATCGGCGTCTCGGGCGATGGCGATACACTGTCGATCGGGCTCGGGCAGTTCTGCCACGCCGTGCGCCGCAATCTCGACATGCTGTACATCATCGAGAACAACGGGGTGTATGGTCTTACCAAGGGACAGTTTTCCGCCTCGGCGGACATCGGCTCGAAGGCGAAGAAGGGCGAGACCAATCTGCAGCCGCCCATCGATCCGGTGCTGCTCGCGCTCGATCTCGGGGCCACCTTCGTGGCGCGCAGCTTCTCGGGCGACAAGCGCCAGTTGGTGCCGCTCATCGAGGCCGGGCTCCGCCACCGCGGCTTCGCGCTGATCGATGTGCTCTCCCCCTGCGTGACCTTCAACGATCACGAAGGGTCCACCAAGAGCTACGCCTACACCCGGGAGCACTACGAGCCGGCGGTGCTGGCGGATTTCGTGCCGCGGGAGCGGGAGATCACGGCCGACTATGGGGCGGGCGAGGCGAGCGAGGTGACTCTGCACGATGGCAGCCGGATCGTGCTGCGCAAGCTCGACGCCGATTACGACCCGGCGGATCGCCAGGCCGCGGCGGCCAAGGTCCAGGAGCGCATGAGCTCCGGCGAGTACCTGACCGGTCTCATCTACCTCGACGCGAGCGGCGAGCGGCCGGAGTTCCACCAGGTCAACCGGACGCCGGAGGCTCCCCTGAACAGCCTGCCGTACGAAGCGCTCATGCCCGGGAGGAAGGCGCTGGAGAAGATCCTGGCCCGGTACCGATAACCGGCCGGGGAGTCCCCCCGTACGGGAATGTCGCTAGGCGCTGGTGCTTGTCTAGGGCCGTCAACCTGGGTTATCTTGATGATCGGTCTGTGACCTTTCCCTTTCCTGCCGCCTGCTGCCCGCTCGGCTGCCGAGCCGGCTTACGGAGAAAAGCCGAATCGTTTCCGACCAGGTGGCAGTGTTCCTGCCGGTAATTGTTCGGAAGCCGTACCTGTACGCACAACACGATCAAGCGTGCGGGGTCGGTATGTTCCGTTTCTGGAGTTTGATTGCATGACGAAGATTTACGTCGGAAACCTTCCGTTTTCGGCCAGTGAGAGTGAAGTCCGCGAGCTGTTCGCGCAGCACGGGACCGTGGAGTCCGTAAGCCTGATCACCGACCGCGAGACCGGCCGTCCGCGCGGCTTCGGGTTCGTGGAAATGGCGCGAGCGGATGCGACCCGCGCCATTCAGAACCTGAACGGCAGGGAGCTCGGCGGGCGTGCCCTGCGGGTCAACGAGGCCCAGGAGCGTA
>DAIDHH010000033.1 GCA_027452045.1 Gammaproteobacteria bacterium | reverse complement strand
CCCCTCGCTCACGCCGCGATAGACGGCCGAGCGGGTCGGGTCGCCTTCGAATCGGGTGCGGAATCGGCGCCGGAATTCCTTGATCGCTTCCGGATCGAGCGGTATTTCCCGCGCCGGCAGCAGGCGCACGCTCTCGATGGTCTCCAGAGAGCGTTGGGTGTCAGGATCGAAGCGCCGGATGGCATCGATCTGCTCATCGAACAGGTCGATGCGCAGCGGCTGCGCGGCGCCCATCGGAAACACATCGAAGAGCGAGCCGCGCACCGCGAATTCCCCCGGGCTCCTCACCTGGCTGACGCTGGCGTAGCCCGCATCCGCGAGGCGCTGGCGGAACGGCTCGAGGTCGAGCGTCTGCCCGCGCGCGAGCTGGAATGCGCGGGCCTGCACGTACTGCTTCGGGGGCAGTCGCTGCATCAGCGTGTCGGCCGTGACGATCAGGCAGCCGTGCTTGATCTGCGGCAGCTCGTAAAGGGCGCGCAGGCGCTGCGAGATAATGTCGGGGTGGGGCGAGAACAGATCGTACGGGAGCACTTCCCAGTCCGGGAAGGTGAGCGGCGCGAGTCGCTCGCCGGCGAAGAAGGCAAGCTCACCCGTCAGCCGCGCGATCTCGCGGGCGGCATCGACCACCACGACATAGAGCTTCTGGTCGGCGCGGGTGGCCTCGGCGAGCGCGAGCGCTGCGGCGCTGCCGTGAAGATGGTGCCAGTGCAGGTGCCGCCGTGCGGCACTCGGGACGGGCGGATCGAAGACTCTCAAACGGTGACCGGGACTTCCGTGATCGTAAGACGCGGGGACGCGGGCACGCAGTATATGTCGATCGCGCCCGAGCGGCCACGCAGCTGCATCGGCGGCAGCTCCGTGGCGCCGATCTCGAAGCCGAGCGCATCGAGGGAGAGTTTGAGCGCGCGCGAGAAGAGCATCTCTCCGGCGCGGGCGCGCTGGCAGAGCCGGGCGGCGACGTTCACCGTGTCGCCGATGAGCGTGTAGCTCATGTAGGAGCTCGAGCCGATGTTGCCGGCCACCACATCGCCCTCGTTGATGCCGATCCCGAGGCCGGCATCGACCCCGTAGCGCTCCCGCCAGGAGCTGGCGAGCACGCCGAAGCTGTTCAGCATCTCCTGCGCGGCGCGCACGGCCCGCCGGGGGCTGTCGGGCTGCTCGAGCGGCACTCCGAAGCCGAGCATCAGGCAATCGCCGGCCATGTGGAACACCGTGCCATCGTGCCGCAGGGTGATCTCGGTGAGGAGCGAGAAGTACTCGTTGAGCAGCGGCACGACCTGACGGGCCTCGAGCCGCTCCGAGAGGCTCGTAAAGCCGCGCAGGTCCGCAAAGAGAACCACGGCATGGGTGCGCAGGTCATCGGCGGAGAGCAGCGTCTCTCGTACCTGCACGTCCTCGAGGATCCTCTCGGCCAGTGCGGGGGAAACGTAGCGCACCACGGCGCGGCGCAGGACTTCCTCCCGGCGCCGGACCTCGGCCTCGAGGTGGGCTTGGGCGAGCTTGCGCCGCACGGCACCGGCTTGCACCAGTTCCTCGATATTGATCGATGATTCAATGGCCAAGGGAACTTACCTGATGTTCTTCTCTAGGAGCCTCGAGGCGCAAGGGTACCATAATCCGCTCGCCGTACGTCGGTGCGCAGAGACAGTGTCGCAGACTGGCGCCGCAAGAAGCTTAACGGCGCCGGGCGCCGTAAACTTGAGAGAACGAGAAGTGGATCACGGACCGGGCGGCCCGGGCCGAGCGCAGGACGCGTAAAGAGAAATGTGCGCCCGCAGGGCTTGCGATCAGGAAGACCTGGACGGGCTGCCCGAGTGCACCACCGTATGCACGACGCGGGTGAATTCGAAGAAGACCGAGAAGCCCGGATAGTCCCAGCGCGTGATGGGCGGCTTGCCCACGGTGGGGTAGCGCCGCTCGGGCGCCCCGAAGCGCGCCTCGACCTGGTGCATGGTCTCACCCCGGCGCGGGTGCGCGATCGAAGACGGCGCGACCATGACGCGGCCGTTGACGACGATCGTTTCGGCTGACGCCACGGCTACCGTCGAGCCCAGGAGCAGCGCCAGGAGAGTTCGTGCACGCATGAGCGGACCTCCTCGAATTCCGCACTATACACTCGGTGCGCCGACTTCAGGCCCGCCTCGGGGCGCTCGAGCCGGATTCTGTGACGGCAATCAACCGGCGGGCGGCGGGGCGGCTATGGTTAAATGCCGGGGATGTTTCATCCGCTGTCGCTGTTCGTGGGATGGCGCTACGTGCGCGCCCGGTCCCACAAGTTTTTCGTGTCATTCATCACCTGGACCTCCCTCGCCGGCGTGTGCGTGGGGGTGGCGGCGCTCATCGTCATTCTCTCGGTCATGAACGGCTTCGAAGGGGACCTGCGCTCGCGGCTTCTCTCCCTCGATGCCGATGCCCGCGTCGTGAGCCGCGATCCGGGGCAGCAGTCCGCCTCCGCCGGCTCCGCGCCGTGGGGCTCCCTGGAGCACCTGATCCGCCACAGCCCCGGGGTGACCGGCGTCGCCCCCTACGCGCAAGTGCAGGCGCTCGCGGTACGCACCCCGCAGATGCTGCCCGTGATGCTGCGTGGCATCGACCCCGCGGCCGAGCCTTCGGTCACCCGGCTCGCCCATGCGCTCAAGGCGGGCCGGCTCTCTGAGCTCAAGGGCGGCAGCGATCGGGTGATCGTCGGGGAGCTGATCGCCGAGGAGCTCGGCCTCGAGCCCGGTGACCGGCTCACCCTGCTCATCCCCGCGGTGACCGCGGGCGGGGTCCCGGAGCCGCAGCTGCGCCGCTTCACGGTGGCCGGGGTCTTCTCGGTGGGGCTCGCGGATCACGATGCGACGCTCGTGTACGCAAACATCCGGGACGTGCGCGCGCTGTTGCCGCCGGGCGGGCTCGATCAGGGGCTGCGCGTGCGCTATCGCAATGCGCTCGAGGCGCCGCGGATCTCGGCGCAGCTGCGGGCGCGGCTGCCAAAGTCCTTCCAGGTGATCGACTGGACGCAGGACAATGCGGCGTATTTCCGGGCGATCCGCATCGAGAAGACCATGATGTCGCTCATCCTGCTGCTGATCGTGGCGGTCGCCGCCTTCAACATCGTGGCCATGCTGGTGATGGTGGTGAACGACAAGCGCACCGACATTGCGATCCTGCGCACCTTCGGCGCCTCGCCGCGGCGGGTGCTCGGCATCTTCCTCGTCCAGGGCCTCACCATTGGCTGGCTCGGGGTGGCGCTCGGGGTGGCGCTCGGTCTCACGCTCGCCTGGCACGTCACTCCCATCGTGAACTTCCTGCAGAACACCTTCGGCTTCCAGATCTTCAGCTCCAAGGTCTACTACATCACCACCATCCCCTCGGTGGTCAGGTGGACCAACGTGTGGGCGATCGGCATCGCGGCGCTCGTGTTGACGGGCTCCGCCACGGTCTATCCGGCGGTGCGCGCCGCGCGCACCTCTCCTGCCGAAGCGCTGCGCTACGAGTAGGCGCTCGATGTACAGGCTCTACGAATGGCTGATCGGCACGCGCTATCTGCGCTCGGCGCATCGACGCGGCTTCGTGTCGTTCGTGGCCCTGATGTCGGTGTGCGGACTCGCCCTGGGCGTGGCCACGCTCATCGTGGTGCTCTCGGTGATGAACGGCTTCGGGCGCGAGCTGCGCAGCCGCATACTGAGTGTCACCTCGGATGCCACCATCATGGGCCTGCAGGGCTCGATCCCCGAGTGGCAGGCCGTGCAGCGCCGGGTCGAGCGCCAGGGGCACGTGCTCGCCGCCGCCCCGTACATCGAGGAGCAGGCGATGCTCGCCCACGGGCAGCGGATCGCTGGCGCCTCGGTGCGCGGTGTGCTGCCCAACGAGGAGATGCGGGTCACGGCGCTTGCGCGCCATCTGGCCGCGGGGCGTCTCGATGCGCTCAGTCCGGGCCGCTACGAGGTGATCCTCGGGGTGGATCTCGCGCGCGCCCTCGGGGTGAAGGTGGGCCAATCGGTGGTGCTCATCGCACCGGAGGGTATCGCCACCCCCGCCGGACTCGAGCCGCGCATGCGCCGCTTCGAAGTGGCGGGACTCTTTCACTCCGGCATGTACGAATACGATCGCCAGCTCGCCCTCATCAACCTGACCGATGCCGCGCACCTCTTTGGCCTCGGGCCCGATGAGGTCACCGGCATGCGCCTGAAGCTCGATGATCCGTGGCAGGCCCCGCAGGTCGTGCGGCGGGTGGCCTACGCGCTCGGGGGCGCGGGGTACTACGTGAGCGACTGGACGGACAAGCACGCCAACTTCTTCCGCTCGATCGAGATCACGAAGTCGATGATGTTCGTGATCCTCTCGATGATCGTGGCCGTGGCGGCGTTCAACATCGTCGCCACCCTGGTCATGATCGTGAAGGAGAAGCAATCGGACATCGCGATCCTGCGCACCTTCGGCGCGCGGCCCGTCAACGTGCTGGCGGTGTTCGCCGTGCAGGGCGTGCTCATCGGTCTTGCCGGCACGGGGCTCGGGGCGGCGCTCGGGGTGCTGGTGTCCGATCACCTGCAAGCGCTGGTGAGTCTCCTCGAGCGCCTGGTGCACACCCAGTTCTTGAATCCAAAGGTCTATTACATGAGCGAGCTGCCGGCCCACGTCCAGGGCTCAGATGTGCTGCGCGTCTGCGGGGTTGCGTTCCTGCTGTGCGCGCTGGCCACGATTTATCCGGCCTGGCGCGCCGCGCGCACCGCTCCGGCGGAGGCTTTGCGCCATGAGTGAGTCAGTCCTCGAGGCTCGCGGGGTCTCAAAGAGCTTCGAGCAGGGCCCGGTGACCTTAAACGTGCTGAGCGGCGTAGAGCTGGCGATCGCCCGGGGCGAGCGGCTCTCGATCGTGGGCGCCTCGGGCTCCGGCAAGACGACGCTGCTGCAGATTCTCGGCGGCCTGGATCGTCCGAGCGCGGGCACCGTGCTCATCGACGGGCGGGACATTCACGGCCTCACCGAGCGCGATCGCGGTGAGCTGCGCAACCGCACGCTCGGCTTCGTCTACCAGTTCCATCATCTGCTGCCGGAGTTCTCTGCGCTCGAGAACGTCGCGATGCCGCTCCTGGTGCGTCGCGCCAAAGTGGCCCAGGCGAGAGAGCAGGCAAAAGAGCTCCTCGAGCGCGTGGGATTGGGCGAGCGCCTCGCCCATCGGCCGCACCAGCTCTCCGGAGGCGAGCGGCAGCGAGCGGCGGTGGCCCGCGCCCTGGTCACCCAACCGAAGATCGTGCTCGCCGATGAGCCGACGGGCAACCTCGATGGGATCAACGCGGAGGCGGTGTTCGAATTGATGCTGGAGCTCAACCGCGAGCGTGGCACGAGCCTCGTCGTCGTGACCCACGATCCGCGGCTTGCCGCGCGCATGGACCGGATCTACGAGCTCAAGGACGGCAGACTGCTCGAGCGGGCGCGGGAAGCGGCGGGGCCGCAGCCGATCACACCGCGCAGTGGCGTGTGCGATAGCGCCGTCTGACCTGCCAGCGCCACACGAGCTCGAGCCCGATCCAGCCGGTGAGTCCCGCCACGACCGAGCAGACCAGGCATCCGAGGAGGAACGGGCGCCACACCGGGCCGAGGCCGTACTCGAGCCACTGGAAGCTCAGGTGGAATGCGAACTGGTGGACCGGGCTGCGCAGCATGAGCGTCCCGACCCGGTACGCGAGGTAGTAGAGCGGCACCATGGTGAGCGGGTTGTTGACCAGCCAGACCGTGCCGTAGACGGTCGGCAGGTTCAGCCGCCAGGTGAGCGCCACGATGCCCGCCACGAGCGAGTGCACCGGCAGCGGAATGAAGGCGATCGCCAGGGCCCAACCAAAGGCGCCGGTGACCGCCCGCCGGTGCACGGCCCACAGCTGCGGGTCGATCAGGCGATCCCCGAAGAGGCGCAGCACCCGATGGTTCTGCAGGAAGTGGGGGGAGGGGAGGAGCTTCTTCAGCAGGCGGCGGGGCATGATCCGTGAACTGTATCATGGCGGTCGCCACGAGGACCGGACGGCCCTTCGGGCTCGGGCAGCCCTACTGTATGATGCCCTGTCGCCAACCAATGGGGTCGATTGATGTGGGAAATCGTGCGGGCGGGCGGCCCGCTCATGTGGCCGATCATTTTCTGCTCGATCATTGCCGCGGCGATCGTGCTCGAGCGGCTCTGGACGCTGCAGGATAAGCGCGTACTGCCGGAGGAGCTTCCGCGCAAGGTCTGGCAGCTCATCGAGAACGGTCAGGTCACCGACAAGGTCATCCTGGCGCTCGAGCAGCACTCCCCGCTCGGGCGTCTGCTCGCCGCGGGACTCACCAACCGCCACCGCTCGCACGAGGTGCTCATGGAGCGCCTGGAGGATGCCGGCCGGCATGTCGTGCACGAATTGGAGCGCTACCTCAACACGCTCGGCACGATTGCCGGCGTCTCGCCCCTGCTCGGACTCCTCGGCACCGTCACCGGCATCATCCGCGCGTTCGACGCCATCCAGGCAGGTGGCATGGGCAGTCCCACGGTGCTCTCGGGCGGCATCGCCGAGGCCCTGGTGTGCACGGCCGCGGGACTGTGCGTGGCCATTCCCTCCCTCATCGCGTACCGGTATCTGCGTGGCAAGGTCGAGCGTCTCGTGGTCGAGATGGAAAAGCACGCCATCCGCATGGCCGATGCGCTCGAGGCGGCGGCCCACGTGCCGCGCGCCGGCGCCTCGCGCGTGGAGGCCGCGGAGCCTCCCGCAGCGCTTCCCGCAGCCCGCCTAGCGCGCACATGAACCTCAATCCGCGGCGCCACGAGGAGCCGGAGATCAACGTCGTTTCACTCATCGACGTCGTGCTGCTGCTGGTGGTGTTCTTCATGCTCTCGAGCAAGTTCACCGAGGAGGGACGCCTGCAGGTGCGCCTGCCCCATGCGAGCGCCGTGCCGAGCGCCAGCTCGCAGCCCGAGCCGCTGGTGGTCACCGTGACCCAAGGGGGCGATTATCTCGTCAACGGGCGGGAGCTCATCAACTCCCGACCCGACACGCTGCGCTCGGCACTCATCAAGCAGGCCGGCGCCGATCGCAACATGATCGTCACGATTCGCGCCGACGGGCGCGCGACCCAACAGTCGGTGGTCACGGCGATGGACGTGCTCGGTCAGCTGGGTTTCGTGAAGCTCGACATCGCCACGATCAAATCGCACGCGCAGGGCTCGCCTTGAACCGAGGCACCGTGGCCCACACCGAGCAGGGCGCCGCCGCGACCTACAGGCGCCTGCTCGGGTACCTGAGTCCCCACAAGGGCGCCTTCGCCCTCGGCATCCTGGGCGGTGCGCTCTACTCGGCGAGCACGGCGAGCTTCACGCTGCTCGCGAAGCTGCTCGGCGATGCGCTGAAGCATCCCGACCCGCGCATGATCGTGTGGATCCCCGTCGCGATGGTGGCGCTGTTTCTCGGGCGGGGGATCGGCAACTTCACCCAGACCTACTTCATGGGCTATGTCGGGCGGCGCGTGGTCAAGCGGTTCCGCTCCCAGGTCTTTCGGCGCGTGCTCGATCTGCCGGTGAGCTTCTTCGACCGCCACGCCGTCGGCGCCCTGATGTCGCGCCTCACGTACAACAGCGAGCAGATCGGCCAGGCCTGCACCACCTCGGTGGTGATCCTGGTGCGCGCCGGACTCACCATCACCGCGCAGATCGCGCTGCTCCTGTGGCTCAATGCGCGCCTCGCGCTCATCGCACTCACGATGGGGCCGCTCGCGGGCTGGATCGTGTCGGTCATCAATCGCCACTTCCGCCGCTATGGCCGGCGCATCCAGGACTCGATGGAGGATGTGACCCGGCTCGCCAAGGAGAGCTTCGAGTCCCCGCGCCTGGTGAAGGTCTACGGCGCGCAGGCGCACCTCGATGCGCAGTTCGAGGCCGTCAACGAGCACAACCGGCGCTCGAACATGAAGCTCATCCTCACCAACGGCCTGGCGAACCCCACCGTGCAGATGGTGACCGCCCTGGGCGGTGCGTTCGTGCTGGCGCTCGCGATCCGCGCTACGGTGAATGGACAGATGAGCTCGGGTGATCTCATCGGGTTCTTCACCGCGCTCGGCACCATTGCCCAGCCGGTGCGCGAATTCGTGAGCCAGTCGGGCCCCATCCAGCAGGGGATCGCCGCGGCGCAGAGCCTGTTCGAGCTGCTCGATCAGCCCGGGGAGCCGGAAAGCGGCCACCACCGCATCGAGAGAGTGCGCGGGGAAGTCGAATACCGCGCGGTCGGATTCTCCTACCCGCAGGGGCAGGGGGCGGCCTTGCGCGGTGTCTCGATCCAGGCGCCGGCGGGCTCGAGCATCGCCGTCGTCGGCCGCTCGGGCAGCGGCAAGTCGACGCTGGTGAGCCTGCTGCCGCGCTTCTACGAGCTCGATGCGGGCTCGATCCTCATCGATGGGCGCGATATACGCGAGTACGACCTCAAATCCCTTCGCGAGCAGATCGCGGTGGTCACGCAGGATGTCACACTGTTCGATGACACGATCCGCAACAACATCACCTTCGGGCGCGAGGTGCCGGAGGCGGCGGTGCTGCGGGTGGCCGAGGCCGCCCGGGTGCTCGAGTTCACCACGGGCCTGGCGCACGGGCTCGACACTCTGGTCGGTGAGCGCGGCACGCTGCTCTCGGGCGGGCAGCGCCAGAGGATTGCGATCGCGCGGGCGCTGCTGAAGGATGCGCCCATCCTCATCCTCGATGAGGCCACCTCGGCGCTCGACACCGAGGCGGAGCGCCACATCCAGGCGGCGCTCGCGCACCTGATGCACAACCGCACCACCTTCGTCATCGCCCACCGGCTCTCGACGGTCGAGCAGGCCGATCGGATCATCGTCCTCGATGCCGGCCAGGTGGCAGAAAGCGGCACGCATGCCGAGCTCCTCGAGCGCGGCGGCCTGTACGCGCAGCTGCACCGGCTGCAGTTCAGCGACTGAACGCACGATGAGGATCGAGGCCTGGCTCAATCGGCGCTGGTACGGGAGTTCCGCTCCCGCGGCGCTCAGGCCCCTCGGTGCGCTCTACGGGGCCGCGGTAGCGGCGCGCCGCGCGGCATACCGGCGAGGGTGGCTGCGGGCCCGCCGCGCCGGCGTCCCGGTGGTGGTGGTCGGCAACCTGACGGTGGGCGGCACCGGCAAGACCCCGCTCACCATCTGGCTCGCGATGCGCCTCGCGCAGCGCGGACTCGCGGTTGGACTGGTGTCGAGAGGCTACGGCCGCGACTCGGCGCAGGTGCGGGTGCTGGGGCCGGACGTCGGCTGGCGCGAGGTGGGCGATGAGCCGCTGCTCCTTCATCGGCGCACGCGCTGTCCGACGGCGGTGGCGCGCGATCGGGTCGCGGCGGCAACCGCGCTCATCGAGCGCGGCGCACAGGTGATCCTCGCCGATGATGGCCTGCAGCATTTGCGGCTCGCCCGCGACTTCGAGATCGTGGTCATCGATGGCCGCCGCGGATTCGGCAATGGGTGTCTGCTGCCGGCCGGTCCCCTGCGTGAATCTCCCGCGAGGCTCTCGACCGTCGATGCGATCGTCGTCAACGGCGCTCCCGAGCACACATCGCTCCGGGGGGGCGCGGCGCTTCCCGGCTCGCCGTTCAGCATGAGTCTCGATCCCGGTCCCGCCGAGCGGCTCGTCTCGGGCGAGACGCGCGCGATCGAGTCATTCGGCGGGCGGGTGCATGCCGTGGCGGCGATCGGCCATCCCGAGCGCTTCTTCCGCGAGCTCGCGGCCCGTGGCCTCGATCCGATCCCGCATCCCTTCCCCGATCATCACCCGCTCGGCGCGGCGGAGCTCGATTTCGGCGATGATCTGCCGGTGCTCATGACCGAGAAGGATGCCGTAAAATGCACCGGGTTCGCGGACCCCAGGCTCTGGTGTGTTCCGGTCGAGGCGCGCTTCAGCGAGGCCGACACCCAACGGCTCACGGAGCTCGTGCTGCGCAAGATCGATTCATCCTCATATTCCGGGAGCTGGCTCCATGGATGCCCGACTACTTGAAATCCTCGCCTGTCCCATCTGCAAGGGCACGCTGATCTACCAGCGCGACGCCCAGGCGCTCGTGTGCCGCCTCGACCGGCTCGCCTATCCGATCCGCGACGGCGTGCCGGTGATGCTGGAGGAGGAGGCCCGCCAGCTCGCCGCCGACGATCCACTCCTCGGCCGCTGAGCGAGACGCGGTTGTTTCACGTCGCCATTCCCGCCCGCGCGGCCTCGACCAGGCTTCCCGGCAAGGCGCTTGCCCCGTTGCGCGGCAAGCCGATGATCCAGTGGGTGTACGAGAAGGCGAGCGCCGCAGGCGCAGTCGATGTGCTCATCGCGACGGACGATCCGGCGATCGCGAGCGCCGCGCGCACCTTCGGCGCCGAGGCGCGCCTCACCTCCGACCGCCATGCCTCGGGTACCGATCGGATCGCCGAGCTCGCCACGCTCGAGCGCTGGCCGGATGAGGACATCGTGGTCAACGTGCAGGGCGATGAGCCGCTCATCCCGCCGGCCATCATCCGCCAGGTCGCCACGGTGTTGGAATCCCACGCGCAGGCCTCGCTCGCGACGCTTGCGACACCGATCGCATCGGCGGCGGAGCTGCTCGATCCAAACGTCGTGAAGGTCGTGTGCGATGAGCGTGGACGGGCACTCTATTTCAGCCGCGCGCCGATTCCCTGGGATCGCGAATCACCGGTGACTTCGGCCAATCAACGGCCGGTCACGGGGGCGCGGCGCCATGTAGGCATTTACGCCTACCGGGTGAGGGCGCTCAAGCGCTTGGCCTCGCTCGAGCCCACCGCGCTCGAGCTCGCCGAGAAGCTCGAGCAATTGCGTGCGCTCGGGCACGGCATGACCATCCAGGTGGCCGACGCGGCGCAGCAGCCCGGCCCCGATGTCAATACGCCGGAGGACCTCGAGCGGGTGGCGGGGCTCCTCGGCTAGCGGCTTCGGGCTTCAGGTTTCTTCAGGTTCAAGCGCGGCGCGCAAGGCGGCGGCAGGAACTTCCGCCCGGCCCGGAGCGTCAACTCGTTGTACGCGTGCGCGTTTTTTGCGCGAGAGGGTCTCTGACTGGGATACTAGGCTCATGAGGCGTTTGCAGATACCGGCACTACCGCGCGCCCTGAACGCTTTGGGCGCGGTGGCTCTCGGGGCAATTCTTGTCGGACTCTCGGGGTGCGCCACCGTACCCCCCGAGCCGGCTCCCGTGTATCGCGTGCCGCAGCCGGATACGACCGTCTATGCCTACCCCACGCAGAACCAGTCACGGCGGCAACAGAACCGCGATCATTATGAATGCAGCCTGTGGGCGGTGCGCCAGAGCGGCTTCGATCCGAGCGCCCCGGGCGTGCCGGTCTACGATCAGGTGACCGTCCAGGGACCCCCGCCCGGCACCGATACCGCCATCGGGGCGGTGGCCGGCGCGGTGCTCGGCGCGGCGATCTCGGACCCCTGGGATCGGGGAGCGGGTGCGATCTTCGGGGCGCTCACCGGCGCCATGATCGGCAGCGCCGGAGATGCCGCCAACGCCCAGGCGAGCCAGCAGGGCATGAGCGAACAGGCCTACCAGGCGCAGCAGGCGGTGGACGAAAAGGCAGGCAATTACCGCAGAGCCCTGACCGCCTGCCTGGAAGCGCGCGGCTACAGCGTAAAATAGCGGCCTGTCTTGCGGCATGGCCGGGACGAGCCCCGGATTCCGTTTGCGCCTGCCAAACCGGGCGCTAGGGTTCGCTCACGCGGCGCCCCGGCGTGTCCGCGGGCCACGCGTGCGAAAGAAGTATGCGCAAACCTCGAGGGACACCGACGTTGACACCGGTCGTTCGCGGGGCCTATGATTTTTTCTCATTACAGTTAACGTTTACTGTTTCGTTTTCTGAGATCGAGGGCTGCGCCCGGAAACGCTCAAAAGCGAGTGGGGCACAGTTGCACTCTGAGGGGGGGCTAAGTGGCGTCGCGACACCATGTCTGCGGGGTGGGCCTGCGCGTCTCGAAGGTGATGCGACATCGCCCGGCGCGTGCAGGTGATCATGCTGCCGTCCTGCCGACGTCGGCCGATGCACTCGGGCGCATCGGGATTGAGTGCACGCCATGCATCCTCATCGATTGCCGGCGAATCGCTCACGCGCGCGGCCCTGATGCGAGGCGCGGTCTCGGCGGGCTCGACAGATACCGGCGGGTGTCCGGTCGCCCTGTCCGCAGACGGTGAAGGGCGACATGGCGATTAGGGCATCCTGGCGCGTGCTGATGATCCTCGCCCTCGATGTGCTCCTCGGGGCGCGCCATATCGCCCGTGCCTCTGTCACCCTCCCCGATATCGGCGAGTACGCGCACACCGCGTGGTCCGTGCAGGACGGTTTCTCGCTCGGCAACATCTACGCGATCGCCCAGACCTCGGACGGCTACCTCTGGCTGGGAGGGGAGTTTGGCCTGTTCCGCTTCGACGGAATTCACAGCGTGCCATGGAAAGCGCCCGCCGGAGAGCATCTCCCAAAAGCTGGCGTCGACGCTCTCATGGTTGCGCACGATGGCACTCTCTGGATCGGTACGTTTGGCGGACTCGCGACCTGGAACGGCCGCACGCTGGTCCGGCTCCATGCATTCGACGGGCAGCATGTCACCTCGCTCTACCAGGACCGCGCGGGGACGGTGTGGGTGGGCACGAATGGATTCCCTGGGCGCCTTTGTGCGCTGCAAGGCACCCGGGTGCGTTGGTGTGACCCGAGGCCCGATTTCGGCTCGGGCGTTTGGACCCTGTACCAAGACAGCGCAGGTACGCTCTGGGCGGGTGCGCAAACCGGGCTTTGGCGCATCAGTCCGGGCCGGCCAAGACTCGCCGCGGCGATGACCGCGGGCGCAGTGCCGACTTCCGGACCCGTCGGCATCACCCAGACCGGCGACGGGCGTCTGTTGGTTGCGATCCACAATGGCGGACTGATGCGGCTCGCCGGTGCGGCGCTCGTGCCCTACCGGGTCAAGATCGGCGACTCGAATCTGCTGCTGCGCGATCGCGACGGGGGGGTGTGGATCGGCACGATAGAGCGCGGGCTGATCCATATTCATGCTGGCAAGGTGGACACCTTCACTCAGGCGGATGGTCTCTCCGGCAACATCGTCCTCGCCCTCTTCGAGGATCGTGAAGGGACTGTCTGGGTATCGACCTCGGGCGGGTTGGATCGCTTTCGGGAGCTGCCGGTCAGTACGATCTCGACGAGGCAAGGGTTGTCGAGTGATGCAACCACCTCCGTGCTCGCGGCCTCGGATGGAAGCGTGTGGATTGGAACACATGACGGTCTCACCCGATGGGTCCATGGCAAGGCCACGATTTACCGCCGGGCAGAGGGTCTTCCCGATGATTTCGTGCAGTCCCTGATCGAAGATTCGCATGGTGAGATCTGGGCATTCACCGACCGGGGCCTTGCGGGCTTCCACCATGGACGGTTCGTTGCCGTCCCGGGTGTGGCCGATCAGGATGTTGATTCGATTACCGGTGGCGATACGGGTGATCTGTGGCTTTCCGGCGAGCGATATCTCTGGCACCTGCGCGATGGCAGAGTGCTCGAGCGGACCGCCTGGTCCGCGCTCGGGCGACATCAGAACGCCTCGGTCCTGCTTGCCGACCCGCGGGGAGGGTTGTGGCTGGGGTTCTGGCGGGGCGGAGGTGTCGCGTACTTCAAGGATGGACGGGTGCGCAGGACCTATACCGCCGCCGACGGGCTGAGCCGCGGGTCGGTCACGGATCTGCGGCTCGGCAGCGGGGGCGCGCTGTGGATTACGACCCTGGGCGGCATCAGTCGGCTCGAGAACGGGCGCATCGCGACGCTCAGCCGCAAGAATGGCCTGCCGTGCAACACCGCAATGTGGACCCTCGAGGACTACCAGCGCTCCTTATGGGCGTACACCGCCTGCGGCCTGGTGCGCATTGCGAGGCCTGAGCTGAACGCGTGGATCGCGCATCCGCATCGGGTCATCTCGGCGACCGTTCTCGGGCCCCAGGAGGGGGTGGGGCTGCGCAACACATCGGCCAGCGCATACGGTCCGCGCGACGCGGTCGCCGCCGACGGCAAGATCTGGTTCCTGTCGGGAAACGGGGTCCAGGTGCTCGATCCGCGGCACATCGTATCCAACGGACTGCCGCCCCCGGTGCACATCGAGCGGGTGATTGCCGATGGGAAGCTCTATTGGAGCAATCTTTCCGGGACCTTTCCGCGCAGATTACGCCTGCCGCCGAGAACGGGAGATCTGGAGATCGACTACGCGGCGCTGAGTCTCGTCGCGCCGCAGGAGAATCGGTTCCGCTATCGCCTGATCGGCCGGGATCGCAGCTGGTATGACGCCGGCAACCGGCGGCTCGCGTTCTATACCGATCTTCCCCCCGGGAGATATCGCTTCCAGGTCATCGCGAGCAACAACAGCGGTGTCTGGAACGAGCAGGGGGCTTCGATCGATTTCACGATCGCCCCGGCATTCTGGCAGACGCTCTGGTTTCGCAGCGCCTGCGTCGCCGCATTCCTCGCGCTGCTCGGGCTGCTCTACTGGCTGCGCGCCCGGCAGCTGGCGCGCCAGTTCAACAGGACGCTCGAAGCCCGCGTGCAGGAGCGCACCCGGATCGCGCGGGACCTGCACGATACCCTGCTGCAGAGTTTCCAGGGCGTGCTGCTGCAGTTTGGAGCGGCGCTGCGCCTGCTGGTGCGAGAGCCGGAGAAGGCGCGGCGAGTGCTCGTGGATGCGCTCGATCAGGCAGCGCAGGCGATCAGGGAAGGGCGCGAGGCGGTGCAGGGGCTGCGCCTGTCGGTCGAGGACTCGAGTGATCTAGCGGCCTCGATCGCGCGGTTGGCCAAAGAAGTGGCCGGAGAACGGCACGGTTCGCAGGTGCCATCCGTGCGCGTCGAAGTGCGCGGTACTGCGCGGCCGCTGCATCCCATCGAGCATGACGAGACCTTTCGCATCGCTGCCGAGGCGCTGCGCAACGCCATCCACCACTCGCAAGGTACCCAGGTGGAGGTGGAGCTGCGGTACGATGCGGGCGCGTTTCGAATGCGCGTCCGCGACGACGGCCGCGGGATCGACCCCGGGCTGCTTGCCGGGGAGCTGGCCGGGCATTTCGGGCTGCGTGGCATGCGCGAGCGCGCGGCCCTCGCGGGCGGGAGCCTCACGCTTTGGAGCGCACCCAATGCCGGCATGGAAGTGGAGCTCGTCATACCGGCATCGAGAGCCTACTGCCAGCCCGGCACAGGGACTCGCCTGAATCGAGGTTCAGTATGAGTGCTGACAATCCCGTTCGCGTCCTCGCGGTCGATGACCATCCGATCGTTCGGCGGGGTATCGCGCTGCTGCTTTCCACGGAGCCCGACATCAAGCTGGTCGCGGAGGCCGCGAGCGGTCGCGAGGCCATCCAGCAGTTCCGGGCCCATCGTCCCGATGTGACGCTGATGGACCTGCAGATGCGCGAAATGGGCGGCGTGGATGCGATCGGCGCGATATGCGGAGAGTTTCCGCAAGCGCGAATCATCGTACTGACCACCTATGCCGGTGACGTACAGGCGCGCCGTGCCATGCAGGCGGGAGCGCGCGCTTACCTGCTCAAGGATGCCCTCGAGCGTGAGCTCCTCGATACCATTCGCGCCGTTCATGCCGGCAGGAGATTCGTCTCGCCCGAAGTCTCCTACCAGCTTGCCGAGCATGTCGCCGAGGATATGCTCACGGAGAGCGAAGTCCGGGTCTTGCAGTTGATTGCCCAGGGCAAGGCCAACAAGGAAATAGCGAGATTGATCGCCGCCACCGAGACGACGGTGAAGTGGAAGGTGCGGACGATTCTGTCAAAGCTCGGCGTTCAGGACCGCACCCAGGCGGCGATGGTCGCTCTCAAGCGCGGCATCATCGAGCCCTGAAGCCGCTTCGCAGGAGCGGCCGCTACTATCTTTTGGACGGTGCCGCCGGATTTCATTCGGCTATGTTTGCCGTGCTGTGCGGCGACTCTTCTCAACATTCGCATCGGGTGCACCAGGGGCTGGGCTTCTGCTGCTGCGCCTGGCGTGCGGCACGATCCTGGTGGCACACGCGATCGGGGCCGTGCAGCGCGCGCAGGGATTCGCCGGCGTAGCGCTGCAAGTGCCCGCTGCGGCCCTCGGGGGGCTCCTCGCCGCCGGACTGTGGACGCCCGGTGCGGCGGCGCTCGCGGCGCTCGATGCGCTCATTCTCGGATTCTCTGACCCGGCAGGGTACCGGTTCTGGCTTCTGCCCGCCGTAGTGGCGGCTGCATTGGTCCTGCTCGGCCCGGGCGCCTGGTCCATGGACGCAAAGCTTTTCGGCTGGAGGCGGGTCGCGGTCGACGGGCGAGTCTCCATGTGAGCCACGAGAGCCAGGCGATCGCGTCTTTTCAATAAGCGAGGGGGGCATGACAGCGAACATCTTGCGCGGATCGAGCGCACTACGGACCTCTTGCGCGGCATCCTCCATGTCCGCGCCCAGGGCCAAATCCGTCCGCTCAACCTTGAGGACGAACCAGCTCATCCTGCTCGAGCAACTGGATGAAGAGCACCAACTGGCACGTGCGGCGGAGACGATGGGGCTCACGCAGTCGGCCGCCTCCAGACTGCTGCGCCAGATCGAGGCAAACTTCGACGTACAGGTCTTCGAGCGGCAGGCACGCGGACTCGTGCCTACGCGCTATGGCGAGGTCCTGATTCGTCACGCCCGGCTCGCGCTGTCAGCGTTACGGCTTGCTCAAGAGGAAGTTACGGCGCTTCGCTCCGGCCTGTCCGCCAAGGCCGCCTTGGGCGCCATTACCGATCCCGGTACCCATATCGTGCCGCTCGCAATCGCGCGGGTAAAAGAGCGTTACCCCGATACCCTCGTCCATGTGGAGATCAATCCCAGCCGAGAGCTGGTCGGCGGGCTGCTCGAGGGGCGGCTCGATCTTGTGGTCGCCCGCCTGCGCGATGCTGACAGCGCACATGACCTCCGCTACGAACCGCTCGCCGCCGATGAGCCGTACGCCGTCGTTGCGAGCGCGACTCACCCGCTGCGCGCGCGAAGTAAGGTGGGACTCGAGGACCTCATCGAGCAGCCGTGGATATTGCCGCCTCAGGGAAGTCTGGTGCGCGAGAAGCTGGCCGCGATGTTCCGGCAGGAGGGGTTGCCGCAGCCGGGCAATATCGTCGAGGCGGCCTCGCTTCCGGTCATCGCGACACTATTGGCGCGAAGCAACATGGTCGCCGCCTTGCCGGAGAATGCCGTGCGCTCCTACTGCGAGGCGGGCATCTTGACGACCCTCCTTAGGAACCTGCCGCTCGGGGTAGGGGGCTTCGGTCTCATCACCCGCCGCAACTGTGAGCTCAACCGCGTGGCGCAGCTGATGTGCGCGGCGCTGCGCGAGCTTGGCAATCTGATGTATCCATGTCAGGAGCACAGTTATTAACCCGGCGTGTAACTACTGGACAATACGATGGCTTGATGCGATTATGCGGCATGCCGAACAAACCTGACCGTCGAAGCGCAAGTACGGACGTTCGCCTGGAGCTGCGTCGGCAGATGTTGATGCTGCGCGAGCAG
>DAIDHH010000032.1 GCA_027452045.1 Gammaproteobacteria bacterium | reverse complement strand
GAAGGACTCGGTCGATATCATGTCAACAACGGTTAGGGACTGCGCCCGACCCCAAAGCGGGGGCAGTCCTGAAAGACGCGGATCAAGACCCCCCTATTCCGCGCAATACTCAAGCCCCGGAACTTCCGGGGCTTTTTTTTGTCTCCGCGCGCCGCAATGGCGGCGGGCTCACTTGACCTTGGGCCGGGGTTGAGGCTGGATGCCGAGGTGAGTTGCGAACTCGATGACTGTGTAGAACGACACATCTCGGCCCTGGAGTCGGCCTCGCCGGGCCTCCGGGAGAGCCTGCCGGCCGAGGTGCGCGACTCGCTGCCGCGAGTGTTCGCGGCCAGCGACTTCGTCGCGCAGTCCTGCATCCGGGATGCGGATCTGTTGCCCGAGATCGCCTCGGGGCTGCTCGGATCTTCCGCGCGGGCGCAGTTTTTCGCGCGAGCCCCGGCTGCGGCCGGCGCCGAAGCCGACATGTTGGCCTCGCTGCGCCGCTGGCGGCGCCGTGAGATGGTGCGGATCGCGTGGCGCGCGCTCGCCGGTTGGGCTGGCGTCGAGGAGACACTGACCGAGTCGTCGGACTTCGCGGATGCGGTCATCGAGGTCGCTGTGGCGTATGCGCGACGGCAGCTCACGGCCCGCTTCGGTGAGCCGAGATCGGCCGCGGGGATCGCGCAGCCGCTGGTCGTGGTGGCGATGGGCAAACTCGGCGGCCGGGAGCTGAACTTCTCCTCCGACGTCGATCTCGTGCTGCTTTTCCCCGAACACGGCGAGACCGATGGCGAGCGATCCATCGCCAACGAGGAGTTCTTCACGCGCCTCGGACAGGGTCTGATCCGCCTGTTGGAGACCCCTACGCACGATGGCCTGACTCTGCGGGTCGACATGCGTCTGCGTCCTTTTGGCGACAGCGGTCCGCTGGTGGCCAGCTTCGCCGCCCTCGAGGACTACCTGCCGTTGCATGGCCGCGACTGGGAGCGCTATGCCTACGTGAAGGCGCGCGCAGTGACCGCTGCGGACCGTTACGCCGAGCTGCAAGCCACCGTGCTGCGCCCGTTCGTCTATCGCCGTTACCTCGACTACGGTGTCTTCGACAGCCTGCGCGAAATGAAGGCGCTGATCGAGCGCGAGGTCGAGCGGCGCGAGCTTGCCGACCACGTGAAGCTCGGTCCCGGCGGTATCCGCGAGATCGAGTTCATCGTGCAGACCTACCAGCTGATCCGCGGCGGGCGCGATCCGGGGTTGCAGACCCCGTCGCTGCTGGTGGCGCTCGATCGGCTCGGAGGGGAGAAGATCCTGCCGCCGCAGACGAGTGCCGGGCTGCGCGAGGCGTACCTCTACCTGCGCCGCCTGGAGAACTGTCTGCAGATGCTCGCCGACCGGCAGGTTCACCAGTTGCCCGCGGACGAGCGCTCGCGAGAGCGCATCGCCGTGGCCATGGGGCGTGGCGAGTGGCCGGCGCTGATGGCCGAGCTCGACCGCTACCGTGAGCTCGTCAGTTCACACTTTCGCAAGCTGGTGGTCGGCGCGAGCCATGATTCGGGTGCTGGCGTGCAGCTCGATCTCGGTCGGTCCTGGGACGAGGATGCCGAGACGACGGCCTTGACGGAAGCGCTTGCGCAAGCAGGGTTTGGGGCGCCCGAAGGGGCGGTAAAGCTCCTGCTCGAGCTGCGCGCCTCAGCCCTGGTGCGAAAACTCGACGAGGCTGGGCGCAGGCGCTTGCAGGCGCTTCTGCCGCCGCTGCTGGCGGACATCGCCTCTGGGCTCACGGGCGGCGATGAGCAACTCGTGGTGCTGCGCCGGATCCTCGCCATTCTCGAGGCGACTGGCAAACGATCAGCGTACTTTGCCTTGTTGCGCGAGAGCCCGGCTGCGCGCCGGCGGCTGGTGGAGATCTGCCGGCAGGGGGAGTTCCTGACGAGGCAGATCGCGGCCTATCCGCTGCTGCTCGATGAGCTGGTGGACGAGCGCACGCTGTCGCAGCCCCCGGACCGGGCCGGCCTTGCCCGAGAGCTCGAGGTCGGCCTGCAGCGCGTCGAGGACGATCCGGAGCGGCAGGTCGAGGCGCTCTGCCACTTCCAGCGCGCCGCGGTATTTCAGGTCGCCGTGGCGGATCTGACGGGGCGGCTTCCGGTGATGCAGGTCAGCGACCGCCTGACGGTGATCGCGGAGCTCATACTGGATCGTGCCATCGAGCTCGGCTGGCGGCAGATCACGGCACAGTTCGGCGTTCCCTGCTGCGGCGAGGAGCGCCGCCCGGTGCGGGTCTGCGCCATCGGGTATGGGAAGCTGGGGGGGCTCGAGCTCGGTTACGGATCGGACCTCGATCTGGTTTTCCTGCACGACTCTCGCGGTGAGCAGCAGGAAACCTCCGGCGAGCGGCCGATCGACAATCAGGTCTTTTTCGCGCGCCTGGTGCAGCGCGTCGTGCACCTGCTCACAGTGCACTCCTCCGCCGGGCGGCTCTACGAGGTGGACGTGCGCCTGCGTCCGAGCGGCAAAGGCGGATTGCTGGTGACGCAGATCGATGCGTTTGCCGAATATCAGCGCCATGACGCATGGACCTGGGAGCATCAGGCGCTGCTGCACGCGCGCGCGGTGGCGGGCTCACCTGGCCTGTGCGCCGAATTCGAGCGAGTCCGCATGGATGTGCTGCGGCATCACGTGCGCCGCGACACCCTGCGGGAGGATGTGCGCACCATGCGCGAACGGATGCGCAGGGAGCTGTCGAAGGGCGATGGCGGGCGGATGGACTTGAAGCAGGATCCCGGAGGCATTGCCGACATCGAGTTCCTCGCCCAGTACTGGGCGCTCAAGTGGGCCGCGGAGTATCCTCCCGTGGCGAGGTTCTCGGACACGATCCGCCAGCTGGAATCCGTCGCATCGGCGGCACTCGTCCCGCAATCGACGGTTGACGTGCTGACGGGCGCCTACCGGGCGTATCGCAGCCGCAGGCATCGCCTGGCGCTCGCCGGCCAGGGCGATCTCGCGCCAGCCGAGGACTTCGCGGCCGAGCGCGCCGCGGTCACCGAGGTCTGGGAGCAGACCATGCGCTGAACGCTCACCGCCCGCTATAATCCGCGGCCCGCGACACCGCTTCATCGTCATTCCGCAAGGTATCGAAATGGCCGCCAACGCGCAGCCCCTGATCCAGCCCAACGCCCAGAATCAATACGAAGTGGGACCGGATGACCTGCCGCTGTCCTGCCCCATGCCCCAGATGCAGCTTTGGAATTCCCACCCCAGGGTGTATCTGCCGATCAAGCAGACGGGGTGGGCCAAATGTCCCTATTGCAGCGCCGAATTCGTTCTGCGCCGCTAGCGCCCGCACTCGCAGACCGGATCAGTTCCAGGATCGCGCCCCGGACGCATCGGCGCGAATCATCGGCTCGATGAGTTCCAGGAGCCGTCGCAGGGCCCCGCGATTCTCCTCGACCGCGGCGCGCCCCAGGGCGCCGATCCGCTCGCATTCACGGGCGTCCGCCAGCCAGGCGCTCAGGCGCGCGGCCAACTCGGCGGCATCGCGCACGATCACGGCAGCGCCTCGCTCGGTCAGCAGGCGCGCAATCTCCTCGCCGTTGAACTGGTGGGGGCCGGTGAGGATGGGCCGTCCGAGCGAGGCAGGCTCCAGGAGGTTGTGGCCTCCGACCGGCACCAGGCTCCCGCCGACGAAGGCCGCATCCGCGGCGGCGTAAAACTCGAGCAGTTCCCCCAGGGTGTCGAGCAGCAGCACTTCGACCGCTTGCGCCGATGTGGCGCTCGAGCGATTGACGAAATTCACTCCCTGGCTCGCGAGAAGGGTGGCCACCTCGGGAAAACGCCTGGGATGCCGTGGCGCGAGCACCAGCAGGGACCGTGGATGGGTCCGGCGAACGAGTCGATGCGCTTCGATGATCGCCTGTTCCTCACCCTCGTGGGTGCTGCCCGCCACCCAGAGCGGGCGGCCGGCGGCGCATGAGGCGCGCAGCTTCCGTCCACGGGCGTCGATATCCCCAGGCGCAGTGAAATCGAATTTGAGATTACCGATGACGCAGGTGCGCCCGGGGGTCGCGCCGATGGCGCGGAAACGCTGCGCGTCCGCCTCGCTCTGCGCGGCCACGGTGGCCATCGAGAGCGCTTCCCCGAACAACGCACCGAAGAGACGATACCGGCGGGCGGAACGCACCGACAGACGCGCGCTGGCGATGACGAGCGGCACTTGGCGGCGCCGGCATTCCCGATACAGGTTGGGCCACAATTCCGTTTCCAGGATGAGCGCGAGGCGGGGTCGGACGCCGTCCAGAAATCGCCGCACCGAGCCCGGCAGATCGTAGGGAAGGTAGCGTGCCGTGACCGCGGGGCCCAGTGTGTCGGCACGCGCGGCCCCCGTCGGCGTGAAGGCGGTGACGAGTATGGGAACGGCGGGGAAGCGTTCGCGCAGTCCTTTGACGAGCACGGCGGCAATCTGGACTTCGCCGACCGAGGACGCGTGAATCCATACCGGCGCGCCCGTTACGGGGGCACCGAAGCCGAAGCGCTCGCCAAACCGCCGCCACTGAGCGCGATCGCGCCGGCCGCGCCACGCGAGCATCAGGGCGTGCAGCGGGGCGGCCAGATAGGCCGCAAGGAGGTACAGCGCGCGCACTAGGTGTGCTGCGCAGCTGCCCCTGCTGGCGGGGCGCAGGATTGACGGTAACCGCCGAGAAGCGCCTGCCAGTCCGCCTCGGTGAAGCGCTCGGCCGGCAGGCCGTAGGATATCTTCTCCAGCGAACGGCGCAGACGCACCAGGTTGCCATCACGCCACAGACCCTCGGCGCGCAGTGAGCAGCGGTCGAAGTCGACCAGGTATACGCCCTGCTCGCCGAGCAGCACGTTGTGGGCATTCAGATCGGCATGACAGACGCCGAGATCGTGGAAGCGGCGGATACAGCGCCCGATCGAGACCCAGGTGAGCAGCGGCAGCGCAGCGGAGCGCAGCGACTCGGTGACCGATGCGGTGGATGTGATGCGCTCGGTGATGATGTCACCGCGATAGAACCGGCCATGCCGGACGTATCGGGCTGCGATGGGCACAGGTACCGGCAGCCCCGCGCGATGCAGGCGATGGGTGAGCGCCCACTCCGCGAACGGGCGCGTGCGCTCCTCCCCGCGCCAGAGGTAGCGATCGGCGAAGACGCGCGCGGCGAGCCCTCCCCGGCGGTAATGGCGCAGGACCAAGTCCCGCTCCGCGGCGCGCACGTAATGCGCCGTGCCGCGCCCGCGCGCCGTGCCGGCGAGCTCGCCGCGCTCCATCCAGAACTGCGGGTCGAACCAGCTGGGGCTGAAATTGCGGGCCAGTGCGGCGTTGTATAGCATGGCGCCCCCCGCGATGGTCAGGTGCTTGACCGAGGACCCGAGCGGCCAGTTTCCGTTCACCGCTTGGCGCTCCCTATTCCGATGTCCTGGACGTTGCCGCTAGATCGAACGCCGCAGAGCGTCTGCATCCTCAGACTCTCGGCGCTCGGCGATGTGTGCCACGTCGTGCCGGTCGTGCGCACGCTGCAGCAGGTATGGCCGCAAACGCGGCTGACGTGGATCATCGGCAAAGGGGAGGCGCGCTTGATGGAGCTCATCGAGGGCGTCGAGTTTATCACCGTGGACAAGCGGGCCGGATTGGCGGCGGGTCGCGCACTTGCCACGCGCCTGGCTGCACGCCGGTTCGATGTCCTGCTGCACATGCAGCTCTCCTTGCGCGCCAGTCTGCTCTCCCGCCTGGTGCGGGCGGACATCCGTCTCGGCTTCGACCGCCCGCGAGCGCGCGAGCTGCAGTGGTTGTTCACCAACGCCCGGATTGCGCCCCGGTCGCGCGAGCACGTCCTCGAGAGCTTCTTCGGTTTCCTCGAGGCGATGGGGATCACCGATCGGGTGCTGCGCTGGGACCTGCCCCTTCCGCCCGAGGCGCTCGCCTATGCCGAAAGATTGATTCCGGATGGGCTGCCGACGCTGCTCATCAGCCCCTGCTCGAGCCACACGCGCCGCAATTGGAATGCGCACGGCTACGCGCAGGTGGCGGCTCATGCCGTACGCCGGCACGGCATGCGAGTCATCCTGGCCGGCGGGCCGACCGAGAACGAGCGGCGGATGGGCGCGGCCATCGAGCGCCTGGCGGACGTGCCGCTCGTGAATCAGATCGGGCGCGACACGCTGCCGCAAATGCTGGCGCTGCTGAAGCGCGCCACGGTGCTCCTGACTCCGGACTCCGGACCTGCTCACATGGCGACCATGACCGCGACGCCCGTCATCGGGCTGTATGCCGCCACGAATCCCGAGCGCAGCGGTCCATACCTGTCTCGCGAGTGGTGCGTGAACGCCTACCCCGAGGCCGCCCGGCGCTTTCGCGGCCGGGAGCCGGGGCAGCTCGCCTGGACGGAGAAGATCGAGGAGCCGGGGGTCATGGACCTCATCCTCCCCGCGCAGGTCGCCACCAAGCTCGACGAATTGTTAGCATATCGCGCATGAAAGACATCCTGGTGCCGATATCCCCTGGCGAGCTGCTCGACAAGATCACCATTCTGCGGATCAAGGCGGCGCGCATCGCCGATGCGGCCAAGCTCGCCAATGTGCGCCTCGAGCTCGATCTGCTCGAGAAGACCTGGAAGGAGGCCTGCGGGCAGACCGATCTCGGGGAGGACGAGCGCGCGCTGCAGGCGGTCAATGAGCGCCTGTGGGACATCGAAGACCGCATCCGCGACAAGGAGGCCCGGCGGGCCTTCGATCAGCACTTCATCGAGCTCGCCCGCTCGGTCTACATCGAGAACGACCAGCGCGCGGCGCTCAAGAAGCGCGTCAACCTGGCCCTCGGCTCGCGGCTGGTCGAGGAGAAGTCCTACAAGGACTATCGCTAGGCCCGGCCGACCCGGCCGGCTCAGTTCTTCGGCGGCGGCGGCGGCGTCATCGCTCCCGGGGTGATCTCCCCCGGGGAGACCGGCACCTCGGTGGTGAGCCAGCCGTTGACCGTCTGAACGATATTGCGATCGAGCGTGCCGGCGGCGTACTGCAGCTGGATGACGCTGTTGACGTAGCCGTAGCGGCTGGTCGCGAAGTTGGTCTTGGCCAGAACCAGTGCGCTCAGGGAGTTCAGCACGTCGACCTCGGTCTGGGTGCCGACCTTGTAGCCCGCCTCGGTCGCCTTGTAGGCGGTCTCGCTGGAGGTGAGCGCCTGGTGCAGCGCCCGCACATTGGCGATGCCGGTGATCACCCCGAGATAGGCATCGCGGGCCTGCTGCACGGTCGAGCGGGATGCCTGCTCCACTGCGTCCTTCGCGGCGATCCACTGGTACTGGGCCTGGTGGATGCGAGCGGTGTCGCCGCCGCCGCTGAAGATGGGCAAGGAAAGCTCGATGCCGATCTGCCGGTCGTTGACGTCGGTCCCCAGGCCGTGGAAGGCCTGCCCAAATACGTTCTCGGTCGAGCTGTTGTTGGAGTAGGAACGGCTCGCCACCAGACTGATGATCGGGACATCGCTGCCGAAGGCGGCACGCACATTCTGACGGGCCGCATCCGCGGCCAGGCGGCTGGCGATGAGCGTCAGGTTCTGCTGCAGCGAAGTCTGGACCCACTGGGCCTGGCTGGCCGGGTGGGGCAGGGCGAGCGGCATGTCGGCCCCGGGCTCGTCCAGGGTCTCATACTGCCGGCCGGTGATCACTTCGAGCTGGTCCTGGGCATTGGCCAGGGCCTGTTTGGCGGTGATCACCGCGGCGGCGGCCGTGTCACGCGCCGCGCGCGCCTGCTCGACGTCGGTGATGGCGATCAGTCCGACCTTGAAGCGCTCTTGAGCCTGCTGAAGCTGCAGGGTGTAGGCCTTGAGGGAGGACTCCTGCGCCTGCAGGGTGTCCACCGCCGAGAGCACGTTGAAGTAGGCGGTGGCGGTGCGCAAGATGAGGTTCTGGGCGGCCGCACGGTAGTTCGCCTCCGCCTCGGCCACCAGGCTGTCGGCGGCCTTGAGGTTCATCCAGTCCGTCCAGGAGAACAGCGGCGCGCTCAGATTGAGGCTCCATTGTTTGCCGTTGGTGTTTTCCGAGAATGGGAAGCGATAGGAAAACGGCGCGCCGCTCGCGGAGGAGCTGATTTGACCGGTGGATCCGGCCGTGTGGTCCCAGTTCTTGCCGGCGCTGCCGGTGATCTGCGGCAGCAGTGCCGCAAAGGCCTCCGGCCGGGCTTCCCGCGCGGCCTGGTAGTTGGCGTACGCCTGCTGGAACGTCGGGTCGTGGGCCAGCGCATCCTGGTAGACGCCGAGGAGGTTGGTGGCCGAAGCGGTCGCGGAAAGTCCGAGCGCGAGCCCGCCGCACAGCAGTGCCCGGGTGGATCGACGCATCGCGTGGCGGATCGTGTTGCGAATCGCGTTGTGCATAGCTTTGCTCCTCCCATCCCGGGAGTCGCCCCGTCGGGGCCAGCGCTCGGCGCCGTGCAAAATCGCTCCCGGCGATTTTGTCCAAGAAAACACGCCAACCCACGAAAAGTTGCGGGCCGGAAGGTACAGTGCGCGGGCCATCGGATTCCCTACCGCTCCGCGAGCGGACCTTTTGAGCCTAAAAGACGAATTCCACGGGGTGATTGGCGTCGATGAGCGGATCAATCACCGTCTCGAACAGGCTCTCGACCGTCCAGGCGTCCTCAGACACCCGGCGCACGAGCTGCGCCTCCATGACGGGCGCTTCACCGACCACGACGAAGAGCCTTCCCCCGACCGTGAGCAGATCCTGGAAGCGCCGGTCGTATGTGGGCAATGCGGCCGTGACGGCGATGGCATCGAAGCGCAACCGGGGATCGTAGCGCATGGCATCCCCGGAGATGATCTCGACGTCGCGCAAGCCGAGCGTCGCCACGTTCCGGCGCGCCAACTCAGCCAGCTCCGGAATGATCTCGATCGAGTGCACCGAGGCGCCCGAAGCGCGCAGACAGGCGGTCACGAACCCGGATCCGGAGCCGACCTCGAATACCCGCTCCGTGCCGCTCAGCGCGAGCCCCTGGAGCAGCCGCCCGACCACGCTCGGGCGCAGCATGTGTTGCCCGCCCGGCAGGGGAACCTCCAGATCGGCATGCGCCAGAAACCGATGCTGCGGCGGAACGAAAGGCTCACGCGGCACCTTGCGCAGGGTAGCGAGGACACGTTCATCCAGCACGTCCCAGGCGCGCACCTGGTGCTCGATCATCTGTTCGCGGGCATCGGCCGGCATCGAAAGGAGCTCCATTGAACCTATTGCGGCCCCGGGAACCCGGGTCGGGAGAAATTAAGGGTTTTCGAGGATCCTGCCAAGCTGATTTGCGATGAGATATGGTGAAATAGCGGTAGAACGCGGCAGGGCTTGGGATATGCTCGGGGCATTCGCGTTCCCGGGTAGGGAATATTCCAATAAGCCGCGGCGCAATGCGGATGCAGCCGCCCGAGGGAAGCTGAATGTCGATCGGGCCCCTAAGCCTCCTGGTCGTGCTCGCCGCGGCCACGTTCTCTTTGCTTTGGATCTACCAGCTGCGGCGCCGCGATCTGCGCTCGATCGAGCACCTCTCCCGGCAGATTCAGCACCTCGCCCGCGGCAGGAATACCGGGCGCCTCGAGGGGGCCGGGCCGGACCATCTCTCGGGCCTCATTTCGGCGATCAACCAATTGATGGCGCATCCGCCCGAGGCGGCACGCGGGAAGGCCCCTGACCTGTTCACCTCGCTCGGCGAGCGCATCCATCAGCTCGTGCTGGTGCACCGCGAAGTCATCCTGTATGCGAATCGTCAATTCACGGATCTGGCGGGCAAGGAGCGGACGGAGCTCGTCGGCCGGCCGTTCGCGGAGCTGGTGGCCCCGGAATACGCCGATCTGGTCAAGGAAAACATCCATCGCCAGCTCACCGGTGAGCCGGCCGCCGGACGTTACGAGGTGGAGATGCCCGGACGCGACGGGCTCAGTCGCCTGGAGATCTCCTCGGAGCTCATCGAGTACGAGGGCGGCCGCGCGCTGCTCATGACGGGAACGGAGATCGTTCCCCCGCAGGCCGAGGAGTCATCCGCTGCCGGGCCTGGCGCTGCGGCCCTGCGGCACTACTTCGCGCTGGATCAGCTGGCGGAAGCGGTCATCGTGACCGATGTGTCCGGCGCCATCACCTACCTCAACGCCGCGGCCGAGCGACTCTCGACGACGCCCGCCTCGCAGGCGCTCGGCAAGGGGCTCGATGAGATCATGAGCCTGGTGGAGGAGGCCGATCGGCGGCTGCTCGCCGAGCCGGTTCGCCAGACGCTCGCGAGCGGCATCGCGGTCAGCCTCGGGCGGCGGGCGTTGCTCGTCTCGCGCGCCGACGGCAGCGAGCGATCGATCGAGCTGTCGGCTTCCCCCGTGCGCGACGCCGCGGGCCGGCTGACAGGCGCACTCGTGCTGCTGCACGATGTGTCGGAGCTGCGCGGCATCGCCCGCCAGATGTCCTACCAGGCGACCCACGATGCGCTCACCGGCCTCGTCAATCGCCACGAATTCGAGCGGCGGCTGCAGGAGGCGGCCGAGAGCGGCTACCACGGCGATGGCCAGCATGTCCTGTGTTGTCTCGATCTCGACCGCTTCAAGGTCGTCAATGATACGAGCGGTCATCTTGCCGGTGACAGCGTGCTGCGCGAGGTCGCCAAGGTATTGCGCGATGCCGTGCGCGACAGCGACACCGTGGCTCGCCTGGGCGGTGATGAGTTCGGCATGCTGCTCATCGGCTGTCCGCTCGAGAAGGCGCGGCAGATTGCCGACGACGTGTGTCATGCGGTCGGCGGTCACCGCTTCGTCTGGCGGGACAAGCTGTTCAACCTCGGCGTGTCGGTCGGCCTGGTGGAGATCTCGCGCGAGAGCGGCACGATCGAGGAGTTGCTGGCGGCGGCGGACTCGGCCTGTTATGTCGCGAAGAAGCAGGGCTCGGGAAGGGTCGCCGTGTACTCGGCGCGCGATGAAGTGCTCGCCCGCCACAGCGGCGAGATCCAGTGGCTGCAGAAGCTGCAGGTGGCGCTCCGGGAAAACCGGTTCCAGCTCTATCAGCAGCCGATCGTCGCGGCTTACGGCGACGATACCGCGGGACCGGCCATGGAGGTCTTCGTGCACCTGGAGGACGAGGACGGGGAGGCGGTATCGCCCTCGGAATTCGTGCGCGCGGCCGAGCGCTACCGGCTCATGGGTTTCGTCGACCGTTGGGTCGTGCAGACGACACTGACGGCTCTTGGCCGCGGCGCGCTGCAGGTGGCCCCGGGGCGCTGCGTGGCCATGAACATCTCCGGTCAGACGCTCGGGGACGAGAGCTTCCTCGAGTTCGTGGTCGAATGTCTGGACAGTACGGGAGTGCAGCCCACACAGGCTTGTTTCGAGCTCAGCGAGTCCGCGGTAGTGGCCAATCTGGAGCATGCGCGGCGCTTCGTCGGCGTGCTGCACGGCATGGGCTGCCGCTTCGCGCTCGATGATTTCGGCTCCGGAGTCGGGTCGTTCTCCAATCTGCGCAGCCTGCCGATGGATTACCTGAAGATTGACGGCTCATTCATCCGCAACCTCTCGCACGATTCGGTGAACCAGGCGATGGTGAGCGCGATGATAGAGCTTGCGCGAACCTTGAATTTCAAAGTGATCGCCGAACAGGTCGAGGACAACGCCGCGCTCGAGGTAGCGCGGCGCATGGGCATCGACTACCTGCAGGGCTACGCGATCGCCAGACCCAAGCCTCTGCCGCTCGCCGCCTGATCTGCCGCAGTCAGCCGCAGCAATCGCTGCCGGTGCCCGCCGTCACCTGCCGTCGGCATCGGGCGTGAAACGCAACGCCACCCCGTTCATGCAGTAGCGCATGCCGGTCGGCTTCGGGCCGTCGGGAAACACGTGGCCGAGGTGTCCGCCGCAGCTAGCGCAATGCACCTCGGTGCGCTTCATGAAGAGGCTGCGGTCTTCGTGCGTTCCGATCGCCCCATCGCGAGGCTCAAGGAAACTCGGCCAGCCCGTGCCGCTGTCAAACTTCGCGCGCGAGTCGAACAGCGCGGCTCCGCATGCGGCGCAGTGGAAAACGCCGGACCTGTGCTCGTCGTTGAGTTCGCTGCTGCCCGCGCGCTCGGTGCCGTGCCGCCGCAGCACCCGGTACTGCTCGGCGGTGAGCGTCCGCCGCCATTCCTCGTCGGATTTGTGGATTGGAAATCGTTCCGCGGATTCCACGGTGCACTCCCTCGCGCGGGGACGACACCCGCGCGGATCAAAGTAGTCTCCGACCGCTCGCCGCACACTCATGACGGAGGCTGATCCGTCCGGGGCGCGGCGATCGCAGTGTACTCGATGTGCAGTCAACGTGAGGAACGACGTCCCGGGCGGCGGGGGAGCACATCCGTCGCGGCGGGACAATGGCCGTTTGACGGTGTGGCGCGCACGCGCGGCGAAAGAGCCGCAGACATTGAGTAACAGTCTGTTACCGATTCCTCGCGGCGTGTCCGGTGTGGCCCGCCACCGCCCGCGCAGCCGCGGCTGCGGAAAAACAACGCGGTATGTGGCGCTGCATGCTCTTCAGTATCAATCGGTTATGCTTCTGGACGCAGTCTCGAGCGCCACCTTGTAGGTCTGCGCCAACACACGGGGGGTGGCGAAGTCAAGAAATCCACGGTGCAAGTTGCGCACGGGCGTGGTATGAAGGTCGCCCGTTTCACTACGAGAACGAGCGGCTGGGACGCCGGAAGCCTATGCAGCTTGCCCGTTTATGGTGTGAACATCTGGCCGCAGGCTGTCCCAGCGAACTCGCGGGAGTCGAGATCGCGGGCAGTGACGCTCGGACCCTGGATGCCGAAATCTCGGCGTGTGTCAGCGCACTCATCTGCAGATCAATGACGGTGGATGAGCGCATCCAACGCCGCCTGGCCGACATTCGTGTCGCGCTGATAGGCAAACAGGCCGAGTCCGAAGCGCCGGTTGCCGCGTACTGCGAGCGCCTGAACCGGCTGGTCAGTGCCGTGTTGACCGAGACGCACGTCGGCCGCGCCTGAGTTGCCTGGCGCAAAGCCGCCCGGGGCGCGCCGTCGGGCCCGTTCCGGGCCGCACGCGTGTGGGCCGGTTCGCGGCGCCGCCGCGCCCGCCGCCCACGATGCGGGAACGCTGGCCCGGAGCGCCGCGGGCGGCTCCGGGCCAAGCGGTGCCTACAACAGCGGAATCATCAACAGCGCGACGATGTTGATGATCTTGATGAGCGGGTTGATGGCCGGGCCGGCAGTGTCCTTGTAGGGATCACCGACCGTGTCGCCGGTCACCGCTGCCTTGTGCGCCTCCGAGCCCTTGCCGCCATAGTTGCCTTCCTCGATGTACTTCTTGGCGTTATCCCAGGCGCCACCGCCGGTGGTCATGGAGATCGCCACGAACAGGCCGGTCACGATCGTGCCGATGAGCAGTCCGCCGAGCGACCTGATGCCCGCTCCAGGGCCCATCAGGTAATTCATCACCACCACCAGTACGATGGGCATCAGGATCGGCAGGAGCGAGGGAATGATCATCTCCCGGATCGCCGCGCGCGTCAGCATGTCGACGGCTCGCGAATAGTCGGGCTTGGCGGTGCCTTCCATGATGCCCTTGATCTCGCGGAACTGGCGGCGCACCTCGTTGACGACGGCCCCCGCGGCGCGGCCCACGGCCTCCATCGCCATGGCGCCGAACAGGTAGGGCACCAGGCCGCCGATGAACAGGCCGATGATCACCGCCGGGTCGGAGAGGGAGAAGTCGAGCAGCTTGCCGGCGGCCTTGAGGTTGTGCGTATAGTCGGCGAACAGCACCAGGGCGGCGAGCGCCGCCGAGCCGATCGCGTAACCCTTGGTCACCGCCTTGGTGGTGTTGCCCACCGCATCGAGCGGGTCGGTGATGTCGCGCACCTGTTTCGGCAGTCCCGCCATCTCGGCGATGCCGCCGGCGTTGTCGGTGATGGGGCCATAGGCGTCGAGCGCCACGATCATGCCGGTGAGCGACAGCATGGCAGTCGCGGCCACCGCGACGCCGTACAGGCCTACTCCGTGCAAGGCACCCAGGTGGTATGAGCCCCAGATGGCGAGGCAGATCGCGATGACCGGAGCCGCCGTGGCCTTCATCGACACGCCGAGGCCCGCGATGATGTTGGTCGCATGTCCGGTCTGCGACGCGGCCGCGACCCTGCGCACCGGGCCGTACTCGGTGGCGGTGTAGTACTCGGTGATCACGATCAGCGCGGTGGTGAGGGCGAGCCCGATCAGCGCGCAGCCGAACAACGCGAGCCCGCCGGAAGGCATCAGCGCGCGCGTGATGAAGTAGAAGCCGATCGCCGACACGATGCCGGCCACGATGACGCCCTTGTACAGGGCGTTCATGATCTTGCCCCCTTCGCGCGCCGAGACGAAGAACGTGCCGATGATCGATGACACGATCGACATGGCTCCGAGGGCGAGCGGGTAGAGGACGGCGTTGATTCCGCCATCGGCGCCCTGCTTGCCGAACAGCAGCCCGCCGAGCACCATCGTGGCCACCACCGTCACGGCGTAGGTCTCGAACAGGTCCGCCGCCATCCCTGCGCAATCACCCACGTTGTCACCGACGTTGTCGGCGATGACCGCGGGATTGCGCGGATCGTCTTCCGGGATGCCGGCTTCGACCTTGCCCACGAGATCCGCGCCGACGTCGGCGCCTTTCGTGAAGATGCCGCCGCCCAGTCGTGCGAAGATCGAGATCAGCGAGCCACCGAAGGCGACTCCCACGATGGCGTGCAGCGCCGCCGCCTCGCCGATCGCCGTGCGCAGGATCGCGAAGTACCCGGCCACTCCGAGCAGCCCGAGCCCCGCCACCAGCATTCCCGTGATCGCGCCGCCGCGGAATGCAACCGAGAGCGCCGCATTGAGCCCGCGCGTCGCCGCCTCCGCCGTGCGCACGTTCGCCCGGACCGAGATGTTCATGCCAATGTAGCCGGTGGCGCCGGAGAGAACCGCGCCCACCGCGAAGCCGCCGGCGGTTGGCCATCCCAGGAAGAAACCGAGCACCAGAAAGACCACGATGCCCACCAGGAAGATCGTCGTGTACTGGCGATTGAGATAGGCCTTCGCGCCGGCACTCACCGCGGCTGCGATCTCCTGCATCCGCGCGTTGCCCGCCGGCAGCCGCAGAATCGCCATCGTGGAGATCACGCCGTACAGCACGGCCAGCGCGCCGGCTGCGATCGCAGCCCAGAGCCACATGTTGGCAGTCATCAAGTTACCTCCCCCAAGAATTCAACGTGGATACGACTTTGGAAAGCATTCTCGACCCGCTCGACGATTCCGCGGCGCAAGCCCCGCACGCGCGGCCTTGCCCGCTTCGCGGTCGCGTTCCGGGGCGCCGCAATCTGTGACTTCGCGCAGATCTAGATCTTGAACTCCGTGTTCAGTTTCCGGCGAACCGGCGCACCCTTGATGCGCACGTAGTCCGGCAGCCCGTCACGATACGGCGGATAGGCCTCCCCGGCCACCAGGGGCGCGAGATAACGGCGGCAGGCCTCGGTGATACCGAATCCGTCGGGGGTGATGTATTCGCGCGGAACTTTCTTCTCGCGATTGGCGACTTCGCTCAGGGGCACGTGGCCTATGGTCCACTTGTAGGGCCTCGAGCTCTTGCGGACGATGGTCGGCATGACCGCGCTGTATCCCTTGACGGCCAGCTCCACCGCCGCTTTGCCGCCCGCGTAGGCCTGCTCAACGTCAACTTTCGATGCAATGTGACGGGCCGAGCGCTGCAGATAGTCGGCAACAGCCCAGTGATACTTGTAGCCGTGACGCTGGCGGACCATGTCCGCCACCACGGGTGCGACGCCTCCGAGCTGTGTGTGTCCGAAGGCGTCCTTGGTGCCTGCGTCGGCAAGAAACCGGCCGTCCGCGAATGCGGTGCCTTCGGATACGGCCACCACGCAGTAGCCGTAATCGGTGACGCATTGCCGGACACGTTCCAGAAAACGTTCCTGCTCGAAAGGGATCTCCGGGAAGAGGATGATGTGCGGCGGCCCGCCGGGTTTGCGGCCGGCGAGTCCGGCGGCGGCCGCGATCCAACCCGCGTGCCGCCCCATCACCTCGAATACGAACACCTTGGTCGAGGTGCGCGCCATGGATGCCACGTCCAGGGCCGCTTCGCGCGTCGAGACGGCGACGTACTTCGCCACGGAACCGAACCCCGGGCAGCAGTCCGTATGCGGCAGATCATTGTCGACCGTTTTCGGGACCCCGATGCAGGTGATGGGGTAACCGAGCGCCTCGCCGATCTGCGACATCTTGTGCGCGGTGTCCATCGAGTCGTTGCCGCCGTTGTAGAAGAAATAGCCGATGTCGTGCGCGCGAAACACCTCGATCAGGCGCTCGTATTCGGCCCGGTTCTGCTCGATGCTCTTGAGCTTGAAGCGCGCCGATCCGAAGGCGCCCCCCGGAGTGTGCCGCAGGCCCCGGATCACCGCCGGGCTTTCGCGGCCGACGTCGATCAGGTCCTCGGTGAGGGCGCCGATGATGCCATCGCGGCCTGCATACACCTTGGCGATGTGTTTGGAGTGCTTCAGCGCCGTCTCGATGACTCCGCACGCGGAGGCATTGATGACTGCGGAGACCCCGCCGGACTGGGCGTAGAAGGCGTTCTTCCTGGCGATCTTCTTCATGGCGAGTGGCCGCTGCTCGTGAATGTGCCTCGGGTGAGTTGAGAAGGATAGCGCAGCCGCGCCTCCGCGGGGGGCCGGCCGTCGCGCCGGCCGCGGGGGTTTGACCCCGTTCCCCGGCCCCGGTAAGGTGCCTAACCTTTCGGAATCAATTAGTCATACTCATGCGCATCGTCCTGTTGGGGGCCCCGGGTTCGGGGAAGGGCACGCAGTCTCAGCGCCTGGTCGAGCGGCACGGCATTCCGCAGGTTTCCACGGGAGATCTGCTGCGGGCCGCGGTGGCCAAGGGAACGGCGCTCGGCCTTGCGGCCAAAGAGGCGATGGCCGCCGGCCGGCTGGTCGATGATGAGATCGTGCTCGGCATGATCCGCGAGCGTCTCGCGGATGCCGATACCGCCGGCGGGTTCATTCTCGACGGATTTCCGCGCAATCTCGCCCAGGCGGGCGCGCTCGATGCGCTGTTGCGACAGATCGGGCAGCCGCTCGAGGCGGTGGTGCAGATGAACGTCGATTACGGCGAGCTGTCCCGGCGAATCGCCGGCCGCCGTACCTGCTCCGACTGCGGCAAGGTGCTCAATCTGCTCACGACGCCAGGGGAACAGGCACAGAGCGAGCTGTGCCCCAAGACCGGGAAGCCGCATCGGCTGTTCCAGCGGCCGGATGACAACGAAGCGACCGTGGCCGAGCGGCTGCGCGTCTACGAGGCGCAGACCCGGCCCCTGATCGACTATTACCGCGGGCAGGGCCTGCTGCACACGATCGAGGCCGAGGGCGATGTCGAGGCGGTCTCAGAGCGCCTGGAATCGGCCCTCAGGGGCCTCTAGAGCGCCGCGAGAAGCCGCTCGCCGACCGTCGTGCGGCGCCAGCCGCGGAGCACCGGGACATCGGTGCGCCCATCGGCGAGCATCTCGAATTCGCGGCGTGTCGCGAGCACCTCGGGGCTCAAGCCGAGCTCGGAAGCGGCGGCCTGATTGAGTGCCGCCAGTTTTTTCACCAGCGCAGCCTTGAGCGGATCGGGTCGTGCACGCGCGGGGGGTGGCGGCGGTGGATCGGCGATATCGGCCGCCTGGACGCACTCTAGAAGGTCCGCGGCGCAATGCTTGAGGATTCCGGGCGGCATGTCCGGCAGGGCTGCCAGGGCCTGCGAGGTGCGCGGCACGCGCAGGACGATCTCGCGCAGCACCGCGTCGTCGAGAATCCAGCCGCGAGGGCGATCCCTTTCCACGGCGCGCCGCTCCCGCCAGGCCGCAAGCAGCCGGGCGAGACGCTCCCGGCCGGGATCGAGCCCGGCCAGTCCCTTGAGCCGCCTCCAGGCATCCTCCGGGCGCACTCCGAGCCCGCTCGCGTCTTCGAGTGCCGAGAGCTCCTCGGCCAGCCAATCCAGCCGGCCGAGCCGCTCGAGACGCTCGGTGAGGGCGAGCCTGAGCGGCAGCAGATACAGCACATCCTCCAGGGCGTAATCGATCTGCTCCGGGGAAAGGGGCCGGTGCGACCAGTCGGTGCGTGTGTGCGCCTTGGGCAGCTCGTGCCCGAGGAGGCGCCGCACCAGCTCCCCGTAGCCGATCTGTGCCGGCTCGCCGGCGAGCGCTGCGGCGATCTGCGTGTCGAACACCGGTCGGACGAGCCCCACGGCCGGAAGCAGCACCTCGAGGTCCTGTCGCGAGGCATGGAGCACTTTCACGATGCGTGGATCGCCGAGCACGTGAGCGAGCGCAGCCAGGTCCGCAGCCGCGATGGGGTCGATGCACAGGGCCTGTCCTGAGTATGAGACCTGCAGCAGGCACAGCTGGGCGCGATAGGTGCGCTCGCGCAGGAACTCGGTGTCGAGTCCGATGGCGGGCTCGCCCGCAAGATGCTGCGCGATCTCGCTGATGGCAGAGGGGGTGGTCGCGATTGAGTGCAATGAGTCCGGTTCCTGATCGGTACAATCGGCGCTCATTATGCACGTACACATACTCGGAGTTTGCGGCACCTTCATGGGTGGCATCGCGGCGATCGCACGCGAAGCCGGGTATCGGGTCACGGGATCCGACCGCAACGTCTATCCGCCGATGAGCACGCAGCTCGAGTCGCTCGGCATAGAGTTGATCGAGGGCTACGAGGCGGGGCAGCTCGATGCGCGACCCGATGCGGTGCTCGTCGGCAATGTGATGACGCGCGGGCAGCCGGTGGTCGAGGCATTGCTCGATCGCGGCATTCCCTACTTTTCGGGCCCCGAATGGCTGGCGCGCGAAGTGCTCCGCGACCGCTGGGTGCTCGCGGTCGCCGGCACTCACGGTAAGACGACGACCACCTCCATGCTGGCGTGGATCCTCGAGCGCGCCGGACTCGAGCCGGGCTTTCTGATCGGTGGGGTGCCCGCAGACTTCGGCAGCAGCGCGAGGCTCGGCCGCGGCGCGTTCTTCGTCATCGAGGCCGACGAGTACGACACCGCCTTCTTCGACAAGCGCGCCAAGTTCGTGCATTACCGCCCGCGCACGGCGATTCTGAACAACCTCGAGTACGACCACGCCGACATCTATCCCGATGTGGCCTCGATCCAGCGCCAGTTCCACCATCTGGTGCGCACCATTCCCGGCGCCGGCCGCATCCTTTGGAACGCCGGGGACGCGCGTCTGAAGGAGACGCTCGCCATGGGGTGCTGGACACCGCTCGAAGGTTTCTCGCGGGACTCGATCCCGCAGGCCCATTGGACGGCGCGCCCGGCGGGCGGCGCCGAGGACTATTGCGGCTTCGAGGTGCTGGAGAATGGCCGGCCGCGCGGCACGGTGCATTGGAGTCTCATGGGCGCGCACAACATGGAGAACGCGCTCGCCGCGATCGCGGCGGCGCGCCACGCCGGCGTTCCGGTGGAGAGCGCCGTGGAGTCCCTGAATTCGTTTCAAGGGGTCGCCCGCCGTATGCAACTGCGCGGCGAGGTGAGAGGGATCCGTGTGTACGATGACTTCGCCCACCATCCGACGGCCATTGCCACGACCGTGGATGGCCTGCGTCGGCGGGTCGGCGCCGCACGGATCATCGCGGTGTTCGAGCCGCGCTCGAACACGATGCGCATGGGGGTGCACCGGGACATGCTGGCGGGCGCCCTGACGGGCGCGGACGCCGTGTGGCTGTACTCGCCGCGTGACCTGGGCTGGGATGTTGGGCCGGTGCTGGCCGCGCTGGGCGAGCGCGCTCAGAGCCGGGACGACGTCGAGGTGTTGGCGAAGGACCTCGCGAGCTCACTGCGTCCCGGCGATCACGTGCTCATCATGAGCAACGGAGGCTTCGGCGGATTGCATGGGAAGCTGCTGAAGGAGCTGGAGGATCAGGCGGCGCCGCAGCGCCAGGTCGCGCCGCGCCGCGAATAGAACCACCACAGCCCGAGGCCGAGGGGCACGGTCCAGGCGAGCACCAGCCAGCCGGTGAATCCATCGTGCCGGCTGAGCAGGAAGCGAAGCGCCGCGGTGTGATCGGGCTGGGCGAGTCCGTGCACGACCAGCATCACCCACACCCATCCCGCGTGCAATCCCATGCTGGCCGCGGTGTTGCCGGTGATGGAGCGAACCATCGCGAGGACCACCCCGACCGCGGTCAGACACAGGAAGGCGTCGGCGATGGCGAGCGGGTGGTCGAAGGCGCGCAGCGACCCCGCCAGCAGCGCCGCGCCGCTCCAGGGTGTCACCGCCGCCGGCGGAATGTGGAAGACCCCGAGAAAGTGGGTCGCCGAGAACACGAGCGAGGTCAGCACGACTGCGAGGAGCGTGCCGGATTCACGCTGAATCCCCGTGAACATCGCGCCCCGCAGCGCCGTCTCTTCGATGAGGCCGACAGCGATCCCGCTCAAGAGGCGCTTGGCGATCAGCCCCGCCAGCTCGCCGGTCCGCAGCGTGGCCGCGTGGTGCCAGTCGAGCAGTCCCAGCATCGACATGCTGATGACGACTGCGGTCATGGTGAGCGCCCCGAGCGCGAGCGCGAGCGAGAACTCTCGCAGGTACACTCCCCGAGGTGCGCCGAACCCCAGGCTGGCGCGGTCGGCCAGCCTCAAGCGCCGCGCGATCAGCAGAAAGCCCACCAGGAACCCGAGCATTCCGATGCGCTCGCCGATGCGATGGAAGGGAAAACTGAAATGCGGATGAAGCAGCAGCCAGGCCGGATAGCTGAAGACGGCCATGCAGGCGAGGCTGAAGGCGATCAGCAGCAGGAACCAGGCGAAAGCGCGCATCGTGCGGAGTATCCGTAAATGTCAGGCGCGCACTGTACGGGGCGGACGCCGACTCGCGCAAATTTGCGCGAACGCATCACCAATCGCCCTGGATCATCGAGCGCGGACGGCCCGACAATGACCTCTCCCGCCCGGCTGGGCTGGCGCCAGTGAGAGCTCGCATGAAAGACGTCAAAGCCGAAAAGGACAACCGGGCGGCGCAGATTCTGAAGGCGCTCATCGAGGGACTGGACCCTCGGACGGGCGAGGCGCTGTCCGGTGAATCGGTGCTGCAGCAGGCCGAAGTGCTGCGCGCCATGCTGGCTGCCGTCGCGGCGCTCGAGCGCTCGGCGGCCCGTGCACAACGGCGATCCCTGTTGCCTGACAACGTCGGCCGGTCCTGGACCGGGGAGGAGGAAAACAAGCTGATTGCCGCGTTCAAGGCCGGTGAGTTGCCGGAGGTGCTTGCCCGCAAGCACCGAAGAACCTTGCGCGCAGTCGAGGCGCGTCTCGAGCGACTCGGGCTGCTGAGCGCGGATCAGCGGCTCACTCGCGGCGGCTTCCCCGGCGTATCCGATGCTCGCCCGAGGGGCGTACGCGGTCCCCGCCCGCCGCGCCGGGCTATACTCGCGCGCAAGCGGCCGCAGCGCCGCGCCAGATGAGCCGCGATCCCGCAAGGGCCCCGATGATGAGCCCCATCCTGTTCTATGATCCGCTTTGCGCGCGCCCCTACGATTCCGACACCCTGCATCGCCAGGCGATGGGCGGAACGGAGGCGACGGTGGTTCGCGTTGCCGATGCGCTCGGCGCATTGGTGGTCCAACACAACCGCACGGCGCCTTCCGGCCGCTATCTGCCGCCCCAGCGCGACCCCGGCATCGGCTGCGTGGTGGTCAATCGAGACTCGCGCGCATTGCCGGTGGTGCGTCAGCTCTACCCGAACGCACGCGTGTTCCTGTGGTTGCACGACAGGATGCGACCCCGGTCGCGGCGTGCCCGGTGGCTGGCCTCGACCGCACAGCTCTTGCGCGATCTCGATGCGCGGATCGTTTGCGTTTCCGATACACAGCGCCAGTCGGTGGAGGCGACCTTGCGTTGGATGAGGGCGGACGATCGCCTGCGCGCGTGCACGATCTACAACCCGATCGACGATGCGCTGGCGCCGGACGGTTCGGCCATCGACGATCGCAAGCTGGTGTTCCTGTCCTCTCCCAACAAGGGGCTGAAGTTCACGCTGGACGCCTTCCGCGCGCTGCGGCGGCGGATGCCGGACCTGAAGCTCGTCGTCGGCAATCCGGGGTACAAGGAGAGTGCGCGCGGCGCCGTGGAGGGAGTCGAGTTCCTCGGACCTCAGCCCCAGGCGCGCATGCATGTCGAAGTGCGCACGGCGTTGTGCACGTTCTTTCCCAATTTCGTCATTCCCGAGACTTTCGGCCTGGTGTTTGCCGAGTCGAACGCCCTCGGCACCCCGGTGCTCACCCACGACTGCGGCGCCGCCCGGGAAGTCATCGCCGACAGCCGGCAGATTCTGCCGGTCAGTCCCGCCAAGCGCATTTATGAGGGCTTGCTGGGAGGGTGCTCGCCGGGCTGGCGCGCGGTGCCGGCCCGTATCGCAGCCGGCTTCGGGCTGTTTGACGATTACCTCGAACGCATCCGCGCCTGGCGCGCGGGGCAGCGGCCCGTGACCGGCCCCGATCCGCGGTTCCGCTTGTCCGCCGTGGCCGAGCGATGGCGCAAGGAGCTGGCGTATTGATCCTGCGGGGGCGCCCGCCGCCGAAGCGCCGGGCAGCGCGCATTTGGTTGCACACAGGACGGGCCGCACGGGCAAAATAGCCGCCCCGTTTCTGCCACGTGCCTCAGCCATGATCGCTCAGCCCCTGCAGCCCTTCGTGTTCCGGCACGGCCGGGTCGGCGACATGATCATGCTCACGGCGCTGCTCGACCTGCTGCATCGCCGTTACGGCCGGCCCTGTCATGTCGTGGGCGCCGGTCCATGGAACGAAAGCGTCTTTCTCGGTCACCCGGACGCTTCGCGCTGCTGGACGCTGCCCCGCCACGCGCCGTTTCCATTCACCGTGACCTGGCCGCGCCTGGTGCGCGCGCTGCGCCGCAGCGCTCCGGGACCGATTTATGTCGCTGAGTACCAATACCGTCAATTGCCGCGGATCAGGCGTCTGCTCGCCTCGAGCGGCATCGACATGGGGCGCTGCGTGTTCATCGACGAGGAGCCGGGCCAGAACGGCCATTGGGTGGATGCGCTGCTGCGGCTCGGCGCGCGCACGCCGTCCGCACTCGATGCGGCCGCCTACCCGGTCCCCGAGCAGTTCGATCGCTGCGCGCCGCGGCTCGCCGTACTGGAGTCGGAACGGATCGAGCTGCGCGCCTGGCTGCATGAGCGAGGCTGGTCGGGCCGCCCCGTCATCCTGATTCAGCCGGGGAATCACCGCAGCATGAGTTCGCGGCGGCGGCGGCGCTGGCGCCATCGCGACGACAAGGCATGGCCCGTGGAGCGCTGGCGCGAGCTCTTGCAGGCCATCCTCGCGCGATTGCCCGAGGCCGTACTCGTGCTGCGCGGAGCGGTCGATGAGATCCCGATGCTGCAGCAGATGCGTGCGGCGATCGGCCTGGTGCAGCTGGAGGTGGCCGGTCTCGAGCTGCGGCCGCTCTTTGCACTGACCGAGGCGGCGCACAGCATGATTTCCGTGGATACGGGGCCGGCACATGCCGCGGCCGCCCTCGGGCTGCCGGTGGTCGTGCTCTACGGCGCTGAATCCCCCGGGGTGTGGCTGCCGCGCGGCCCTGCGCACGCTCCGGTCATCGGGCTCGGCGGTCCGCCCGCTTCGCGCCGGGCGGATCAGATCCCTGTCGAGGCGGTGTTCGGCGCCTGGTGTTCGCTGCTCGAGTTCAGAGCGGCCGCCACGGAACGGACCGCCTCACCGGCCATCGCATCCGTCAAGCGCTGACTGAGCTGCCACCAGCTCTCGAGCACCGCGTCCACCGGAATTTGATCGACCCGGTCGCACTCGGGCGGTCCGCCCACCCGGATGACCGGTGTGCCGGGGCTGCGCGGCAGCCATCTCTCGGGGGAATGACCGCCGAACATCACCACCAGGGGCAGGCCCAGGGCGGCCGCGGCATGCGCCGGTCCGCTGTCGATCGAGATCATGCTGTGCGCCGCCTCGCACAGCGCGAACAGTGAACGCAGGTCCAACACGGCGGGCCTCACGCACTCGAGGGCGCTCGCCCGGCGGATCTCCTCGAGGAATGCCGCCTCGGGCGGTGCGCCGCACAGCAGCAGCACGGCCTGCGGCATCCGCTCGTGAATCGAGCCGAGGAGCTGGCGCCAGCTCTCGATGGGCCACGCCTTGTCATCCCGGTTCATCTTGCGGTGCCTGTGGCGTTTGGAGCTCATGGTGCGCCGATTGCCCGGCTGCACCAGAACGAGCGGCCTGCCCCGCCAGCCACGGGCCGCCAGCCACTCATCGCGTTCGCGGCGCTCGTGCTCGAGCACCACGAGGCTGGGCGTTGCGAATGCTCTCGATGGTGAGAGGGAGTCCCGCGCGATGACGGCAAACCGCAAGATGCGCTCGATCTCGTGATCGCACTGTTGTTCCGACTCGTCGCGGCGGACGCGGCAGCGTGAGCGATCCACTGCCGCGCAGGCGAGCAGCCGCTGCACTTGGTTCGCGCGGTGCTCTTCGCATACATAGACGGGAACGTCCCGAGAGCGCCGCAGCGCGATGACCGCGCTCCACCATGCCGCATCGCATGCGAAGGGCAGGTGGCGGCTGAGCACAATGACCCGCCGCACATCCGGGTTGCCTTGGTAGACGGCGCGTGTCCAGGGCCCCATACCGATGACCAGGCAGGGGCGGCCGTGGCGCTCCCGTAGAGCGCGCAGCAGTGGGGTGAGCACGATCATGTCGCCGAGCGCGCCGAAGCGGATGACGGGTATCAGCGACGAGGGAGACATTCGGGCCGCTTTGACATTGTGCCGCGCCGAGCTTGCCATATCCGGGGGCGCGGGCGTTGCGGATTTTGACTCGCCCTCGAGCCCGCCGGGTCCCTCACGCCGCAGACGCGGAGCCCTTGGCGGAACTCACGCTCGCCCAGACCACCTCGGTCACGATGGAGCCGTCGGGTTTGAGCTCGAGCGTCCGATAGGCGGGCGGACGCTCATCCACGGCGAATTTCTCGACTCGAGGCAGAAACTGGGCGCAGGTCGAGGGGGTGGCCAGCAGGCGCACGCCATTGCGCAGCGCGTCGAAGCTCTGGTGCACGTGGCCCCAGACCACGCCGCGCACGTTGGAGTGGCGATCGATGACCGCGAGAAATTCCCCCGCGTTCGCGAGTCCCACCTGGTCGAGCCACCGACTGGACACGGGGACGGGTTGGTGATGCAGGCAGACCAGGGCATGCAGATTGGCGGCGCTCCCGAGCACGGTATCCAACGCCACGAGACTCGCCGCGCTCAAGGCGCCGCCAGCGGATCCCGGGATGACGCTGTCGAGCAGCACGATACGCCACGGGCCCAGATCGACATGCCCGCCGGTCACGAAGGGCGCGCGCGCCAGTTCCCGGCGCATCGCTTGCGGCTCGTCGTGATTGCCGGGCAGGCACATCACCGGGAATCTGAACGAGCCGAACAGACGCCGAAAATGCGCATAGCCCGCGGGATCGTCCTGCACCAGATCCCCCGTGACGAGCAGCGCATCGGGCGGCCACGGACCCCGGCAGGCATGCTCGAGTGCCATCGAGAGCGAGGCCAGCGTGTTCACGCCCCGCAGCCGGCCGCCTTCATCGCCGTACAGATGCAGGTCTGTGAATTGGGTCAGCCGCACGGTGCTCACCGTGTTCAGCGTAACAGAGTTGTCATTCGGTGCGGTGAACTGGATCGCGTCGCATGGCCGGATGTTTGTGAACGGCGACGCGAATGTGCATCACGCCGCGCCGAGCCGCAGACAAGGGTCCGCGACTAATGTCAAACCCGAGTGATGACGAGCGGGCGTGCGGCCGCGCACGTCCGACGACTCGAGGCTCGGTTCGCGAGGAAAATGGCGATTGAGCATTGAGCGCCACTAAGGGACAATGCGCCCCCCTTTCCACTTATTGTCGCGCGGCGGCGGGAGCATCCGCCTCCGGGCAGAAACGCGGCCACGGAGTCGCACAAGGGCCATATGACCACACGCCGAGAGCTAGCCAACTGTCTGCGAGCGCTGTCGATGGACGCGGTGCAGAGAGCCAATTCGGGCCATCCTGGGATGCCGCTGGGGATGGCGGACATTGCGCAGGCGCTTTGGGGGGGATATCTGAAGCACAATCCCGGGAACCCG